>CAZNWR010000136.1:0-8031 GCA_964576645.1 uncultured Enterobacteriaceae bacterium
CGGAATAATGGGTATTTTCATCGTCCCCGGTCCACTTCCAGCCTGAGGAAATGCGCGGCACAGGAGATGCAGGGATCGTAGTTGCGCACGGTTTGCTCGCAGCGCCATTGCAGTTGATCGTCCGGCAGATCCAGCCACTCGCTTGTGAACACCCGCAGATCTTCCTCGATGCTGGGCTGGTTCTGTGACGTGGGCGGGATGATGCGCGCGTCCCTGATGCTGCCGTCGGCGTCGAGCCGGTAGCGGTGATACAGGATCCCGCGCGGCGCCTCGGTGCAGCCGTGGCCGATGCCCGCCTGCAGCGAAACGCTGACGGCGGGCTCATCCGGTTCCTGGTATTCATCGATAATGCGCAGGGCCTCATCACAGGCATAGAGGATCTCCACGCTGCGCACGATGATGCTCTTGTAGGGATTTTTGCATTGCGTGCCCAGACCGGCTTCCCTTGCTGCTTCCTGCGCCACGGGTGAGAGCTTGTCGAAATTCAGGCTGTAGCGCGCCATGGGCCCCGTCAGGTAGGCGCCGCGCCCGCGAATATGGGAATGCAATGCGGTGGAGTGGGCAACGTGCTGTTCCTGGAAGTGACTGTCATAATCGTGCACGGCGATGTCCAGTCCTTTGCTGGAAACGATGCGCCCTTCGTTATAGGGATACTCGTCCGGATGGCGCAGGGCTACCAGCTCATAATCCCTTTCGCAGTCCGGGAACTCGAAGCCCGCCACCCAGCGCACGGTTTCCAGGGCCAGGTCGCGGGCGTGCTTGAGTTTGTCGGTCATCGCATTTAATTCGCCGCGGGAAGGCGCCTTGTAGAAGCCGCCGACCTTGACGTTAATGGGGTGCACCTCGCGGCCGCCTACCAGGCTCATGAGTTCGTTGCCGATTTTTTTCAACGCCAACCCGCGGCGCACGATGTCGCCGTGATCGCGCGCCATGTGGACGGCGCTCTCAAAGCCCAGAAAGTCCGGCGCATGCAGCATGTAGACGTGCAGCGCGTGGCTTTCGATCCATTCGCCGCAATAGAGCAGGCGCCGCAGCGCGCGAATGGGTTCGGTGATCCTGATACCCAGCGCGTCCTCCATCGCGTGCGCCGCACTCATCTGGTAGGCCACCGGGCATATTCCGCAGATACGGGCGGTAATGTCAGGGGCCTCGCGGCAGTCGCGGCCGCGCAGAAAGGCCTCGAAGAAGCGCGGCGGCTCGAATATTTTCAGTTCCGCGCTTTGCACCGCGCCGTCGCGCACCGTTACCTTCAACGCGCCTTCTCCTTCCACCCTTGCCAGGTAGTTGACCTTGATGGTTTTACGGGTCATGGCGATTGCTCTCGTCGCGGAACGGCCGGGCGTTGGTGTTGAAGGTGCGGTAGAGGCGATGAATATCGCGCGGTTCCGTACCCAGTTGCAAAAGTTTGCCGCTGAGCGAGGTCGTGTTCGGGGATTCCATGGGACCGTAGCAGCCGTAACAGCCGCGATCGTAGGAAGGGCACAGCGCGCCGCAGCCGGCATGAGTAACCGGGCCCAGGCACGGGGTGCCTTTGGCGACCAGGACACACACATTCTGGCGCAGCTTGCATTCCACGCACACGCTGTGGGGAGAAATTGCGGGACGGCGCCCGGCCAGGAACGCGGTGATGACCTCCACCAGTTGTAATTTATTGATGGGACAGCCGCGCAGTTCGAAATCCACCCGCACGTGTTCCGAGATGGGCGTGGAGGTGGCCAGAGTGCTGATGTATTCCGGGTGCGCGTAGACGATGGAGGTGAATTCCTTCACGTCGGCGAAGTTGCGCAGGGCCTGGATGCCCCCGGAGGTCGCGCAAGCGCCAATGGTGACCAGCGTGCGTGACTGCTTTCGAACCTGCTGGATGCGCTCGGCGTCGTGGGCCGTCGTGATGGAGCCTTCCACCAGCGACAGATCGTAGGGTCCCTTGACCACGGCGCGGGAGGCCTCCGGGAAATTGGCGATGTCCACCGCATCCGCCACTGCCAGCAGTTCATCCTCGCAGTCCAGCAGGGATAACTGGCAGCCGTCGCAGGAGGCGAATTTCCACACCGCCAGGCTGGGTTTGCGTTTCGACGCCGCCATTTTCAGATTTCCCGCAATGCCAGGAGCGACTTGATGCGATCGTAACGGAACACGGGTCCATCCCTGCAAATAAACGTGGGGCCGAACTGGCAGTGGCCGCAGTGGCCCACGGCACATTTCATGTTGCGTTCCATTGACAGCCAGATCCGTTCCGGCGGCAGACCCGCGTCCACCAGTCCGGCGATGGTGAAGCGCATCATGACTTCCGGGCCGCAAACCATGGCGATGGTGTTGCCTGGTTTGGCGATTTTCGTCTCGATCAGCGTGGTCACCACGCCGACGTGACCGTGCCAGGGTCCTGTCGCGTGATCCACGGTCACTTCCAGTCCCACGTCCAGCTTGCTGCGCCAGCGTTCCAGTTCATGTACATACAACACTTCGGCGGGGCTGCGGGTGCCGTAGAAGAGCTGGATGTGGCCGAAATTCCTGCGCTTGCGAAACAACTCGTACAGTACCGGCCGCAGCGGCGCCAGTCCCAGCCCGCCGGCGATGACGATGACATCGGCGCCGCGGGCTTCCTGCACCGGCCAGCCGGCGCCGTAGGGCCCGCGTATGCCCAGGGCCTCGCCGGTCTTGAGCGCGGTCAGGGCACTGGATACCGGCCCCACCGCCCTGATGGTATGCAACAGGGGACGCTTGCCGCGTGCATCGCCGCTGATGCTTACCGGGATCTCACCCACGCCGAAGGCATACAGCATGTTGAACTGGCCCGGACGGAAAATCGGCGCTGCGGCGGGCTGATCCATTTCCAGGTCCAGCGTCACGGTGCCCGGGATCTCCCGTCGGCGGCGATGTACCCGCGCCGTTACCGGCAGCAGCGGATCCGTCCCCGGATTAAACGTTTCAGGCCTTGCTGCCATAGACATCCAGCACCTGCAGGCGGGTCGCGTGGAGCCGCTGGGCCAGCATCGGCACGAAGCGGGTCATGAGTTCATAGCCCAGGTCGTGGTCCTTGTCGCACTTGCCGCGCAGGCATTTGGCGTCCAGGGAGATCGCCCTTACCTGTTCCTCCGCGCGGGCGTCGTAGCTCCAGCGGTAGGGCGCCACCAGCCACGATACCCCCACGACGTCACCGGGATTGAGCGTCTGGAAGGTGACGGCGCCGCTGCCGGGCGTCGGCAGTTCCAGCGCCACGCGGCCGTGGCGGACCAGGTAGAACTCGTCGGCGGGTCCGCCTTCACGAAACAGGTATTCCCCCGGTTCGAAGCGGACATTCTTGCCACAGCCCGCGATCAGGTCGGTATAGGCCTGGTCGAGACCCTCGAAAAAGGGATGTTCACCGATGATGCGTTCCAGTCCTTCCATAATTCAATACCTTCTTTGCTATTTCATCACTCATGTGGCGAGCCGGGTTCAGAGCGCATGCTCCGATCCCTATTCCCTTCGTCATTCCGGCCGCAGGCCGGAATCCAGTAGATAAAGCGCGCCTGCGGCGCACATTGAATTTACTGGGTCCTGGAACTGCCGCCGCCGGCTGCCGCCGGCTCTGTTGTTCCAGAATGACGTTCCTTTTCACTATCGGCAATGGCGCGAACTTCTTCCGTAATATCGATGCCCACCGGGCACCAGGTGATGCAGCGGCCGCAGCCGACGCAACCGGAAGTGCCGAACTGGTCCACCCAGGTGGACAATTTATGGGTCATCCACTGGCGATAGCGCGATTTCGGCGAGTTGCGGACGCTGCCCCCGTGAATATAGGAAAAATCCATGGTGAAGCAGGAATCCCAGCGCCGCTCGCGAACCGCTTCCTCGCCGGCCAGGTCCGTGTGGTCCTCAACGCTGGTGCAGAAGCAGGTGGGGCACACCATGGTGCAGTTGGCGCAGGTGAGGCAGCGTTGCGCCACTTCGTCCCAGCGGGCATGCTCCAGGTTGCGTGCCAGCAATTGCGGAACACGCTCAGCGTCCATTTCCCGGCCCATGCTCCGTGCGGTGCGCGCCACCACTTCCTCGCCCAGTTGGACGTCCCGCGGCCGTGCGTTTTCATGGGGCAGTTCATCGAGCAGCTCCTCGCCGGCATCGCTGCCGGTTTCCACCAGAAAGCGGTGCCCGTCTTCGCCCAGCAGTTCGGTCAGGGACAGATCAAACCCGGATTCCGCGCCGGGCCCGGTACCCATGGACGTGCAGAAGCAGGTGCCGCCCGCCTGGCCGCAGTTCACGGCCACCAGGAATGCGCCGTCGCGGTGCGATTTATAATGAGGATCGGTAAACGCGCCCTGCAGGAAAACCCGGTCCTGGATGGCGATGGCATGGAGTTCGCAGGCGCGCACGCCGATGAAGGCGAATCGTTCCCTGGTCTCGCCTTGCTTCATGACCTGCATGCCGTCATCTGTTTTCCGCGCCTTCCATAACTGTACGACGGGCGGGTGCAGGAAACGCTTCCAGGAGTGGGGGCCGACGGCGTAGCCGAACAAGGCATTATCGTCACGGCGCCTGAGACGGTAGTGGCCTCCATCCTGCTCGTCGGTCCAGCCCGCCGGCAGGTCGGACACGCCGGAGATGTCATCGTATACGACCGCGCCGTCGCGTACTCTCGGGCCCACCACGCGGTAGCCGCGCTTCCGCAGCGCCTCGATGAGCGCCTGCAGGCCGTCGTGGTTCAGTATTGCGCGGCGTTTGGCGTCAGTCATGCCCTGGCTCGGGTTTCCGTCTTCGGTGTCGTCGGTTCCTGTATCTGAAACATATTACTACCTGCTGCAGCGACCGCACTTGATCCGGGTCACGGATGTGCGGCCGTTTGGCGCTCACGGGTCGGGGCGTACGCTCCGGCCCTGTCTGCGAATAATCAGGGCCGGGGCGGATCGCCGGGCGCGGAATTGTAAGGCACCGGGATCCAACTGTAGCCGGAGGCGTCGGCGCGCACGTGGCCGATGCCGGGGAAGGAAATATGCGCGGCGCCCACCAGGAATCCCTGGCTGGCGGCCTCGGCCAGGATCTTCAGGCGCGTTTTCTCCGCCATGGCGGGATCCGAATCGTAGGAAATGGTGACGCTGGGGTCGGCGAACTGCACTTCCGCGCAATGAATGATGTCGCCCCACAGCAGCAGTTTGTTTCCCTGGCTTTCCACCATGTAGGCGGTGTGTCCCGGTGTATGCCCGTAGGCGGGCACCGTGCTGATGCCGGGAAACAGTCGGGTCGCACCCTCGAACGTCTGCAGCTTGCCGGCTTTTATATAAGGATCCATCCGAGCGTGTTCGAGTTTGCTGACGCGCCGCTGCATCTTCTCCGAAAACTGTTTGCCGGCGGGATTGAACCAGTAGTCGAGTTCGCGCTTGTTCACATAAACTACGGCGTTCGGGAAAACGCGCTTTCCGTTGACGCTTAACCCGCCGTTGTGATCGCCGTGCATGTGAGTGAGCAGGATGGCGTCGACCTGGTCCGGCCGGTAGCCCGCGGCGCGCAGGTTGGCGAGCAGGCGTCCGCTGGTGGGCGAGTCCGCGCGTTTACCGGTTCCGGTGTCCACCAGGATCAGCCTGTTTCCGGTATTGATGAGAAATCCATTGATGGAAAGTTGCAATGGCAGGGATTCATGGTCACGCGCCAGCACACGGCGAACTTCCTCGGGCTTGCTCATGAGCTTGTCCACCTCTCTCGGGACGCTGCCGTCCGACAGGGCGGTGACTTCGAAATCACCCAGCATCATCCGGTAGAACCCCGGTGCCTGGGTTTTCACCTGGGCCGGGGCGGCTGCTTGGGCGCCCGTCAGGCCAAACCCGGCTATTCCGAATAGCGAGGCGATAAAGATCGTCATCTGGAAGAAGGATTTGCGATGCATGATCGTATTTCAGGCGTTTGGTATAGAAACAGTATACCGCTCCCGCTCTCGCAAGTGCTGTAACCTTGGCGGCCCCTAAGACCGGTATACTGTTTCTCCTTCAAGACAGGAGAGTTTCCATGGCGGACGAATTGATTTTCTATACCAACCCTCAATCCCGCGGCCGCATCGTGCGTTGGATGCTGGAAGAGGTGGGCGAGCCGTATCGCACGGAGATACTCGACTACAGCACGACCTTGAAATCCCGGGAATATCTTGCCGTCAACCCCATGGGCAAGGTTCCCGCTCTGCGGCACGGCGACGCGGTTGTCACCGAGACCCCGGCCATATGCGCCTATCTTGCCGATGCGTTTCCAGGAGCGGGACTGGCGCCGCCTTGCGGCGACAGACTGCGGGGACCCTACTATCGCTGGCTGTTCTTTGCCGCCGGGCCGGTGGAGGCGGCGGTGAGCAACCATGCACTCGGGGTTGTGGTGCCGGAGGGGCGCGAGCGGATGATGGGCTACGGCAGCTATGAAACGGTTATGGACGTCCTGGAACAGGCCGTCTCCGGCGGCTCGTTCCTGGTGGGCGACCGGTTCAGCGCCGCCGACGTCTATTTGGGTTCGCACCTGGGATTCGGCATGCAGTTCGGTATGATCGAAAAACGTCCGGCGTTCGAGGATTACTGGTCGCGCATGAGCAGCCGGCCCGCCGCGGTGCGCGCGCGCGAAATCGACGATGGGCTGATTGCCGAGCAGAAGTAACAGGATCGCGTGCCTTCCATTATTTCGGTCAGCAACCTCAGCAAGACCTACGCCTCCGGATTCCAGGCGCTCAGGAACATCAACCTGGAGATCCGGCGCGGGGAGATATTTGCGCTGCTGGGTCCCAACGGCGCCGGTAAAACCACGCTCATCAGCATTATCTGCGGCATCGTCAACCCCACGGAAGGGGTCATCCTGGCCGACGGCCACGACGTCATTACCGATTACCGCGCGGCGCGTTCAAAAATAGGACTGGTGCCCCAGGAGCTGTGCACCGGCATGTTCGAAAGCGTGCTGAACACGGTGAACTTCAGCCGCGGCCTGTACGGCAAGGGTCCGTCTCCGGCGCATATAGAAAAGGTGTTGCGCGAACTGACTCTGTGGGATCGGCGTGATTCGCGCATCATGACCCTGTCCGGCGGTATGAAGCGGCGCGTCATGATTGCCAAGGCCCTGGCGCATGAGCCCATCATATTGTTCCTGGACGAGCCGACCGCCGGTGTCGATGTGGAGCTGCGGCAGGATATGTGGGAAATGGTGCGCGGCCTGCGGGCCAGCGGTGTCACCATTATCCTGACAACGCACTACATTGAAGAAGCCGAGGAGATGGCCGATCGCATCGGCGTGATAAACAAGGGCGAGATCATTGTTGTGGAGGACAAAAATGTCCTGATGAAGCGGCTGGGCAAGAAGCAATTGACGCTGCACCTGCAGCAGCCTCTGGAGCGGATACCGGACGAACTCGCCGGTTATGCCCTGGAACTGGCGGCCGATGGCAACGAGTTAATTTTCACTTTCGATACCCAGCACGACCACACTGGGATCGCGGCGCTGCTGCGCCAGCTCGACCGGCACGGGATCGACTTCAAGGATCTTCACTCCGATGAGAGTTCGCTGGAGGAGATCTTTGTCAGCCTGGTGAGGGAAAAGCGATGAATTACCACGCCATCAAGGCCATTTACCTTTTCGAGATGGGGCGCGCCCGGCGCACCCTGATGCAGAGCATCGCCTCGCCGGTCCTGTCCACTTCGCTCTATTTCGTGGTATTCGGCGCCGCCATCGGATCACACATGGGCAGAATCGGGGGAGTAAGCTACGGCGCCTTTATCATTCCCGGCCTTATCATGCTGTCCCTGCTGAACGAGAGCATTTCCAACGCCTCGTTCGGCATCTACATGCCCAAATTCACCGGCACCATATACGAAGTCCTGTCCGCGCCGGTATCGCACTTTGAAATCGTCATCGGCTACGTCGGCGCGGCGGCGACAAAGTCCGTGACCCTGGGCCTGCTGATCCTGCTCACGGCGCGGTTGTTCGTGAATTACGGCATCGCCCATCCTTTTCTTATGGTGGCATTTCTTGTTCTCACGGCCGTTACGTTCTGCCTGTTCGGCTTCATTATCGGCGTGTGGGCGGACGGCTTCGAAAAGT
>CAZNWR010000137.1:0-7931 GCA_964576645.1 uncultured Enterobacteriaceae bacterium
CGCAGGGACGCGGCGATCGAGCGTACAGGGACGTATTCACAGCGTGTCCGGCACCGGGATGCCGCAATGCCGTCCCTTTCAGAATTCCGAACATCTACGCCGGGATCGCCGCCGGGAAGCGAGCGCCTCTCAGCCGCGACCGGCCTGTTTGCGGACGTTGGCGACTTCCAGCTTGGGCGGCAGCGCCACGTCGAATTCCAGGTTCTCGGCGCCGTTGAACACCAGGAAATGCTTGCTCTTGACGCGCGAGAACATGGTAACGCCCAGATCGCGGGCGAGCTTCAGTCCCATTTGTGTCACGCCGGAGCGGGACAACAATACCGGCACCCCCATCTGCGCCACCTTCATCACCATTTCCGAGGTGAGGCGGCCCGTGGTATAGAAGATCTTGTCGGCGCCGTCGATGCCCTCCAGCCACATGCGTCCGGCGATGGCGTCCACGGCGTTATGGCGGCCCACGTCCTCCACGAACACCAGCACTTCCGTGCCCCGGCACAGGGCGCAGCCATGCACGGCGCCGGCGCTCCTGTATACCTCGTTGTACTCGTTAAGGTTCTTGAGCAGCACGTAGATATCCGACTGGCGCAGCCGCTGCGCTTCCAGGTGGATGTTTTCCAGTTGCTCGACGATGTCGCCGTAGACCGTGCCCTGCCCACAGCCGGTGGTGACGATGCGCGGGCCCAGCCGTTCCTTCCAGTCATTGCGTGCGGCACGGGTAGTGACGGCGGCGGCGTGCACGTCCCAGTCCACCTGCACGGAGACGATATCGCGAATATCCCTGATCAGTCCCTGGTTGCGGAGATAGCCCAAAGCCAGCAGTTCGGGATAGGTGCCCAGCGTCATGAGGGTAACGATCTCGTAGCTGTCCACGTAAATGGTCAGCGGCTGCTCATCGGCGATGTGGATGTCGCGGGTGTTCTGATATTCGTCGGTGACCGATACCGGAACCGTGGGGGCGAGCCCGGCATCGGTCATTTCCGGGCGGTAGTGGTTCGTCATGGTGGTGCCGGCGTCACCCGCCTGTCATGTTCATGTGGCGCAGCAGCACCGGCTTCGCGGTGAGATCGAATTCGTGCCCCTTGGGCTTGATATCCATGGAAGCGCGTATGGCCCGCTTGAGTTCATCCAGGTCGCCGGGATGGGCCCGCACTATGTGTCGCAGGTCCATGGAATGTTCCTGGCCCAAACACAGCAGCAGCCTGCCTTCGCAGGTGAGGCGCACGCGGTTGCAACTGTCGCAGAAATTGTGGCTGTGGGGCGAAATGAATCCGACACGCGTTTCCGAATCCGGCACGCGGAAGTAGCGGGATGGGCCGCCGGTGGATTCCGTGGTGGGCACCAGGTTGAATTGCATTTCCAGGATCCCACGGATTTCGTCGCTGGACATGTAGGCCTCGGCGCGATCGTGATCGCCGATGACGCCAAGGGGCATTTCCTCGATGAAGCTGATGTCCATGCCCCGATCCATGGCGAACCGCACCAGGTCAATGACCTCGTCGTCGTTGCGGTTCTTCAGGATCACCGAATTGATCTTGATGCGCTCGAAACCGGTCGCCCGCGCCGCCTCGATGCCGTCCAGCACACGTTCCAGCTCGCCGGTGCGGGTGATGTGGCGGAAACGATCGGCCTTGAGGGAATCCAGGCTGACGTTGATGCGGCTGACGCCGGCGTCCTTCAGATCGCGCGCCATGCGCGGCAGTTGCGATCCGTTGGTGGTGAGCACCAGTTCGTCCAGGCCGGGCAGGGCGCCCACGTCCCGGAACAGCTTGATGACGTTGCGCCGTACCAGCGGCTCGCCGCCGGTGATGCGGATCTTGCTGACCCCCAGTTCCGTGAAGCCGCGCGCCACGAACGCCAGTTCTTCCAGGGTCAGCAGGCGCGCTCTTGGCACGAATTCCATTTCCTCGCTCATGCAATAGACGCAGCGGAAGTCGCAACGGTCGGTAACGGAGACACGCAGGTAGGTGACATGGCGACCGAAGTTGTCGACCAGGGTGTTGTTGGCTGCGTTGTCCTGCATGGCGCTTTTTATGGCTGGAGGCATCAAAACTCTTTTATAAACAATGACAAATTTTACCTGTTTATTGTATCAGAAATAGAGGGGGTTGCGCCTTCGGCGCCGGTCCCCCGTCATTCTGGCCGAAGGCCGGAATCCAGTGAATTAAAGTGTCCGCGTAGCGGACTCATTGAATTGACTGGGTCCCGGAACTGCCGCCGCCGGCTGGCGCCGAAAAAGTGCGTCTTCGACGCGCTTCCAATTAACTGGGTCCCTTCCGCTTCGCTTCCGGGATGACGTTCTCTGTTGTTCCAGGACGACGGGGGACGGGCACGCGTCCAGGATGACCATGACCGCGTGTCAGGAATTAGACAGCGTCTGCTTCGCCCAGTTGCGGTAAGGGTTTTCCACCAGGCACACGTTGTAATAGCGCGGATCGTGGGACACTTCCCGTCCCAGCCACGGGGGTTTTTCGAATTTCTCGTTACCGTCACCCAGTTCCACTTCCGCCACCACCAGTCCCTGGTTCTCTCCCTCGAATTCGTCCACCTCCCAGGTGTGGCCTCCAAAATCCACCAGGTGTCGAACCTTGGTGATAAGCGGCTTCATGCACATGTCCTGCAGAAGAAAATTGGCCTCGTCAACCGGGATAGGGTAGTCGAATTCGGATCGGCGTATCCCCAAGGTCATGCTCTTGATGTTGAGGCTGGCTTTGTCGCCGTTGATGCGTACGCGCATAGAACCACGATCGGTGTTGGCGAGGTAGCCCTGGATGATCCGGTGTGATGCGCGCACGACGTTGCGCCAGCTTTCGTCCCTGATCAGAAATTTCCGTTCAATTTCCGTTGCCATGTCTGCGATACTATATTGATGAACAGGGTTTCGCTAAGGGGTTCCGGATGCCTGCAGCGTATCATTTGAAGCGCCCAGACTATCACGGGCGCAACCAGCGGTCGCAGTCCCGAGACTGCTTCATCCCGGACGCGCAACGCTCCGGGATCCAGTTAATTCAATGAGCGCCGAAGGCGCACTTAAATCACTGGATTCCGGCGTTCGCCGGAATGACGAAGCAGCTTGAATTCCCCCAGTCCAGCGTCTTCTCGTATTGAGAAATTCATGAACCGGCGCATGGGCGTTATGCTGACGCTCGGCTTTGCCTCGGGACTGCCGCTGGCCTTGACCGGTTCAACCCTGCAGGCGTGGTTGGCGACCAGCAAGGTGAACATCGAGACTATCGCCTTATTCTCCCTGGTAGGACTCCCCTATACGCTGAAATTCCTGTGGGCGCCGGTGATGGACCGGTACATCCCGCCACTGCTGGGACGCCGGCGCGGCTGGATGCTGGTGACCCAGTGCATACTGATTGGTTTGATCGTGTGGATGGCCAATACGCATCCGGGGAAATCGACGCTGCTGCTGGCCTGTCTCGCCCTGGCGGTGGCGTTCTGCTCGGCGTCCCAGGATATTTCCATCGACGCCTACCGCACCGATTTGCTGCATTCCGAGGAGCGCGGATTGGGCGCCGCGCTATCGGTGTCGGGCTATCGGGTGGCTATGCTGGTCTCGGGCGGGCTGGCGCTCATCATGGCCGAGTTCGCCGGCTGGCGGTTGACCTACAGCCTGATGGCCGCGCTCATGGTCGTCGGCATTGTCAGCAGCCTGTTCGGCCCGGAACCGACCTGGCGCGAGGCGCCGGCCGTGAATCTTTACCAGGCGGTGGTGGAGCCGTTCAAGGAGTTTCTACAGCGCACCCACGCGCTGCCCATTCTGGCATTCATCGTGCTGTATAAATTGGGGGATGCCTTTGCCGGCACCCTGACAACGGCGTTCCTGTTGCGCGGCGTACACTTCTCTCTGGCGGAAGTCGGTCTCATCAATAAATGGCTGGGGTTCGCCGCCACCGTGGTGGGTAGCCTTCTGGGCGGCACCATCATGGTCCGCTTCGGCCTGTACCGCTGCCTGCTGGGTTTCGGGTTCCTGCAGGGTGTCACCAATATCGGTTT
Organism: uncultured Enterobacteriaceae bacterium; assembly: GCA_964576645.1. Lineage (GTDB taxonomy): Bacteria > Pseudomonadota > Gammaproteobacteria > Eutrophobiales > Eutrophobiaceae > CAZNWR01. Next base: position 4,000 of record CAZNWR010000137.1, read on the forward strand.
CAGTATCCTGGCCCTGATCGGCAAGAGTTACGTGGGCATGATCCTGGCCGTGGGGCTGGAGAACTTCAGTAGCGGCATGGGTACCGCGGTGTTCGTGGCGCTGCTCATGTCCCTGTGCAACCACCGCTACAGCGCCACGCAATATGCGCTGCTGTCCGCATTGGCCTCGGTGGGGAGGGTAATGATGGGTCCGCCGGCCGGCGTGCTGGTGGCGCACCTGGGCTGGGCGGAGTTTTTCGTGCTGGCCTTTATCGTGTCACTGCCCGGACTGGCGGTGCTGATGCTGCTGCGCCGGACCGTGGAAGCCTACGACACCGATCGCGTTTGAGCCGGTTTGCAGTCAGGGATCCCGAGCGACGCGGATGCCGATGGTGTCGTAACCCTGGTCCGACCTGAACTTGTCGCGGTGTGTGTGTCGAACGAAGCCCGGCGGACTGCTGTAAGAGCCGCCGCGGACCACGCGGTAGGTGCAGTCACCGCCTTCCCATACCGAGCCGTCGGTGGGGGCACCGCTGTAGTTGTCATGCCAGCAGTCCTGCACCCATTCGGCCACGTTGCCGGAGGTATCATAGACGCCGAACGGATTCGGTTTGAAGCTGCCAATCTTGGCGGGCTTGCGCGGGTCAAAGTCATCCCCGCATCCGACGCAGTGGGCACGCGCGCTGCCGACATCGTATCCCCACCAGTAAGTCGAATGTTTGCCGGCGCCGGCGGCGTATTCCCATTGTGATTCAGTCGGGAGATAGTAATTTTTGCCGGTTTGCTTGGAGAGCCACTTGGTGTAGTTATAAGCATCGTCCCAGCTTACGAAAAATACCGGGTAAGTTGCCTTGTTCAGGTTTTCGTTATCGGGCAGTTTCTGTCCGGTGGCTTTGGCGAATTTGTCGTACTGGTCGAATGTGATCTCGTACTCGCTGATAGCGAATTTCTTCACGGTGACGGAGTGGACTGGACGCTCATCGGCGTCACCTGAAACGCTGCTGCCCATCTCGAATGTCCCCGTCGGGATCCATACCATCTCGGGGCCGGGAGTGCCGTCTTTCAGCGTGTCGTGAAACGGTTTTCCGGCCGGCGTTGCGGCAACGGCTGGAGCGGGAGCGGCATTTGTCTGCTTCGGCGCGGCTGCTGCAGGCGCAGGCTTCGAGGCGGCCGCGGAAGTGGAAGGCGGTGCGGCGGCAGTTTGCGGGGGTATCGTGGCAGGCGCCGGTTGCTGCTGCGCGGTTTCTGCCGGTGGCGTCACCGAGGGCTGTTGCGGCGCTGTTGTTGAAGGTGTCGGGGCGGCTGCCTGTTCGGCGGGCGCCGCAGATTTCTTGCCGCCCATGACCAGATAGCCCGCCACGCCTATGGCGATGATGACCGCGGCCGCGATGCCGAGCATCATGCCGGTCTTCGATTTTGCCGGTTGGGTCTCCTCGACCCGCAGGTCCTGGGTGGTGTCGGCGGGTGCCGTCGCGGGCGCTGCAGGCGCGGTCTCGGCCGCCGGTGGAGGCGGCGCGGCGGGTTGAGCGGCTTCCACCGTTGCTTTTTCCGTGACGTTGACAACCACCGCCGTAGTGTTGTCCTGCTTCGGCATGCCCGCATCTTCCACTGCCTTGAGCAGTGCCTCGGCGCATTCCGACCATTCGGAGAATTGGATGATCTTGCCGTCGCTCAGGGTGTCCAGGCCATCGCTGCAGAGCAGGACCCGATCTCCTGCCTGAAGCTGGAACGGTTCCTCCGGGATGTCTATTTCGTTGATTTCGTCGCCGGTGATGGCGCTCATCAACATGTTGCGCGCCAGGCCCGGTTCCGGTTCCACCGGGGTGCCGGCCGCGGCCATGCGATCCAGGAAACCGCCGTAACTGTGGTCCGCGTTCTTTTTGTGCAGCTCCTTGTTTCTGATCAGGTAGAGATGGCTGTCACCGACGCTGGCCCACCACAGCTTCCCATCTTCCAGGACCGCGCACACCATGGTGCATCCCATGCCTTCCAGTGCAGGCGTCTCCTTGACTGTTTCCTTGATGGAATTGTTGGCCTTGATGACGCACTCGTGGAGAATCGAGGCGATGTCGTCGGTGGGATAATTCGCGGACATGTGCTTGTTGATGGCCTGCACCGCCATGTTGCTGGCCACGTTGCCCGCGGCATGTCCACCCATGCCGTCCGCCACCACCACTAGGGCGCTTGCATTGCCCTTGGCGTCGGTCAGGTTGGTAATGAGAAATGCGTCTTCCTGGTAATCACGCGCGCCGTCGATCTGTGCGCCCGCAAGTTCAAATTGAAGTGCCATAGAGTTTTCCTGGACCGGCAGTTCTCACCGGGTTCAGCGCTACCCGTATTTGTCTGGGTAATCGACATCAGGGTCGGGAAGCGCCCGCCGCAGCGACCCGGAATCGGTATGTCTATCCTACCAGTCCCGCTCCAATTTACAAAATAAATCGTTGATTATGACGGGGAAATCGGGCGCCGCGGCAGGTGCTGTAAATTCCGTCCCAGACTGCATGCACCGGTGGCGCACGCGGTATTATGACAAACCACAGGCGGGGAGGTGCCGGTTTTCATGGACATATTTATTACCTGGAGGACATCTCGTCCCCGGACCAGGTGGCGGGCCGGGGGCGGCACATGACGTCCGCTTCCTTTGAATATGTCATTTTCGTGATTTTTGCCGGCGCCGCGGTGCTGGCGACGCTGGCGCTGTATGCGCGCCAGGCCCTGATTGTGGGTTATATCGTTCTCGGGGCCGTACTCGGCCCGTGGGGGCTGGCCGTGGTGGACAATGCGCACGCGGTCCGCGACATCTCCAACATCGGCATTATTTTCCTGCTGTACCTGCTGGGACTGGACCTGTTTCCACAACAGTTGCTGCGCATGCTGGCCGAGGCTCTCAGGATCACCATGGCCAGTTCCGCGCTGTTCTGGGTGCTGGGGTTCGCCGTGGCGCTGGTCTTCGGTTTTCACGGTATCGACGCGGCGATGATCGGTGCGGCGATGATGTTCTCCAGCACCATCATCGGCGTGAAACTCATGCCCACGACGGCGCTCCATCACCGGCAAACGGGTCAGATGGTGGTCAGCATTCTGTTGTTGCAGGATTTGCTGGCCATCGTCGTGCTGCTTGTGCTTCGAGGTTACGGCGGGGTGAATGACCACCTTATGGGTATGGTGCGCCAGGCGGGAGCATTGGTGGCGCTCACAGGCGTTGCATGGATGCTGCAACGCTACGTGCTGGTCAAGCTCATCACGCGCTTCGATCGGATTCATGAATATGTCTTCCTGCTGGCGATAGCCTGGTGTCTGGGCCTGTCGGAGTTGTCCGCTGGCCTGGGACTGACGCCGGAAATCGGCGCGTTCGTCGCCGGGATTACGCTGGCCTCCAATCCCATCGCCATGTTCATAACAGAACGTCTCAAGCCGTTGCGGGATTTTTTCCTGGTGTTGTTTTTCTTCTCGCTGGGCGCGATGTTCAATCCGCATACTTCCGGCGCCATCCTGATCCCGGCGGTGGTGCTGGCGTTGACTGCGGTCGTGGCCAAGCCGTTGGTGTTCAGGACCCTGTTCGTATGGGCCGGTGAAAGGAAACCTTACTCCCTGGAAGTCGGGGTCCGTCTCGGCCAGATAAGCGAATTTTCACTTCTCATCGCCGTGCTGGCGGTTCGATCGGGTTTCATCTCCGAGACGACGTCCTCCCTGATTCAGCTTGCCACCCTGTTGACCTTCGTGGTTTCATCTTACGCCGTAATACTGCGTTACCCGACGCCGATTGCCGTAACTGAGCGATTGCGCCGCGACTGAATATATGTTCCGAGTTCTAGAATTGATCGCCTTGCGCCATCCGGGTGACGGACACGCTGTGAATACATCCATGTACGCTCGATCGCCGCATCCCTGCGGCTCACGGTCCGTCACCCGGATGGCGCAATGCCCTCAGCCAATGCTCCATGACTGATTGA
>CAZNWR010000138.1:0-7829 GCA_964576645.1 uncultured Enterobacteriaceae bacterium
CGCCGGAAGCCAGCACCGGCTTGATGATGTTGGAGGCGTCCATGACGCCGCCGGATGCCGCGCCGGCGCCGATGATGGTATGGATCTCGTCGATGAAGAGAATCGAGCCTTCTTTCTTCATCAACTGCGCGATGACGCTCTTCAGGCGTTTCTCGAAGTCGCCGCGGTACTTGGTGCCCGCCAGCAGTGCGCCCATGTCCAGTGCGTAGATGTTGGCTTCCAGGAGAACCTCCGGCACTTCCTTGTCCACGATCATTTTCGCCAGGCCTTCGGCGATGGCGGTCTTACCGACCCCGGCTTCTCCCACATACAGTGGGTTGTTTTTTCTACGCCGGCACAGGATCTGGATAGTGCGCTGTACTTCATGCTCGCGGCCGATGAGCGGATCGATCTTTCCCTTGCGCGCCTGTTCGTTGAGATCCACCGCGTAGGCTTCCAGTGGATTGGGGCCGCCTTCGTCAGCGCGGCTGTCGTCTCCGGTCGAGGTTTCACCGGGACGTCCGGCATCGTCTTCCGGTACCTTGGCGATGCCGTGGGAAATATAATTAACTACATCAAGCCGGGCGATGTTCTGCCGGCTGAGGAAGTACGCAGCGTGGGATTCACGCTCGCCGAAAATGGCGACCAGCACATTGGCGCCGGTAACCTCCTTCTTCCCCGACGACTGCACGTGAAAAACCGCACGCTGCAGCACGCGTTGAAATCCGAGGGTCGGCTGTGTTTCGCGCTCGTCATCATCGGCGAGTATGGGCGAGTTGTCCTCGATGAACCGGGTCAACTCATCGTAAAGCGTATTCAGGTTTGCGCCGCAGGCGCGCAGAACCTCGGCAGCGGAGCGGTTGTCCAGCAGTGCCAGCAGCAGGTGCTCCACGGTCATGAATTCGTGGCGCTGCTCTCGCGCGCGCCGGAAAGCGTCGTTCAGAGTCTGTTCAAGATCTTTGTCGAGCATATGCGTCAGGCCTTCTCCATAGTGCAGAGTAATGGATGCTGGTGCTCACGGGAATAGCTGTTGACCTGTGACACCTTGGTTTCCGCAATCTCGTGCGTGTAAATACCGCATACCCCTTTCCCGCGGGTATGTACCTCCAACATGATGCGTGTTGCAGTCTCCCGATCAAGTGAAAAAAATGTCTCCAGAATGTGTACCACAAAATCCATTGGCGTGTAGTCATCATTTATCAGGATGACTTTGTACAGCGGGGGGCGTTTTAGGCGCGGCTTCGCTTCCTGAAGCGCAACGCCTTCATCGTTCCGGTTGCCGGGTTTCTCGGACATCGAGTGGCGTGCTCCAACTTCTCATTGAACAGTATATATAGCAAATTCCGGTTCTGTGAACACCGGCTCTCATGTGGATGGACTTGACAATTGAGACGCATCCTGCTGTTTTCGTGTATCCGGCCGCGCAGGCGTATTTGACCCGGATGTGGCCTCCGGGTGCAACAGCTCAATGAAGCGTCTTGCGGCGGGCGAGATGAATTTACCCCGGCGCAGGATCAACCCGTAGCTGCGCTGCGGAAAATACTCGCCCAGCGGGATAACGGCGAATTTTTCCCGGCCGGCCAGGCAGATGCTGGTAACAATGGATATTCCCAGGCCCAATTCCACGTAACGCTTGATAACCTCCCAGCCCCCCGCCTCCATTTTGATGGTGTAATCGATATTGTGTTGTTGAAAGACGATGTCTATCACGCTGCGGGTGGACATCTGCCGCGGCGGCATGATCAGGCCGAACGGCTGTATATCTTGAAGCGACACGCGCCGCATGGCCGCGAGAGGATGGCCGGACGGGACGATCAGTACCGGTTCATAGGAAAACAGCGGCGTAAAAGCGATGTCCGAGGGCACCTCGGGAATGGGGCCCACGGCGAAGTCGACCTGGCCCGAGCGCAGTAGTGCCAGGCTGTCATTGCCTGACGCGTTGTGCAGTGTTACCGGGACCTGTGGATAGGCGGCGCTGAAGCGGCGCACAAAATCAGGCAGCAGGTACAGCGTGGTGGACTCACCGGCGGCGATATTGAGTTTCCCGGTGATCTCATTGTTGCAACGCTCGTGAAAGGCGGCGGGCAGGGATTCGAGCCCTTCCACCAGCGGCAGGGCTATTTCCAGCAGGGCGCGGCCTTCCACGGTCAACTGGATGCGCGGGCCGTGGCGCTGGAACAACTGGGCTTTCAGATCCTTTTCCAGGGCCTGGATCAGTAGTGACACGGACGGTTGGCTCAGCGCCATCTGGTCCGCGGCCCGGGACATGCTGTGTGTCTGCGCCGCGCGGCAGAAGGCGCGCAGTTGTTTCAACCGGTTCTGCTTGTAATAGAAGCGTTCCATGTCGGTCGTATCCCGGGTTGCGGCTGATCCTGATCAAGATGCCTGTGGCAGCATTTTCTATCCTGAGGCGCTGGTTGCCCGCGACAGGGCATTCATTAACTTATTTAATATTTAATATTGACACAATTAGCTTGTCAAATGGTGCGACGCAACGCTAACGTGCGAAGCCTTACCGGACAAGGGCTTTCCAGGGGACGCTCGGCAGGCCCGCCGGCTTGATTCGGGCGATCCGGGCGCACCGTATTCACCCGAATCGTCAATTCCAGAGAATCCAGCAACCAGGAGGACGTGTAGATGGGGGTCGATAGCGACATCAGCACATTGCAGCAGGACTGGGCGGAAAATTCACGGTGGAAGGGCGTCCGGCGCGACTACTCCGCCGCTGACGTTGTACGGCTCAGCGGCAGCGTCCGCATCGAGCACACCATTGCGCGACGAGGCGCGGAGAAGCTCTGGACACTGTTAAATGAGCAGCCGTACGTCAATTGCCTCGGGGCGATAACCGGCGGGCAGGCCCTGCAGCAGGTCAAGGCGGGATGCAAAGCCATTTATTTGTCCGGATGGCAGGTGGCGGCCGACGGCAATACCAGCGAGTCCATGTACCCCGACCAGTCACTCTACCCGGTGGATTCGGTGCCCGCCATGGTCCGGCGCATCAACCATGCGTTCAAGCGGGCGGATGAAATCCAGTGGGCGCGTGGAAAAAACGATATAGATTTCTTTGCCCCCATCGTTGCCGACGCGGAGGCCGGATTTGGTGGCGTATTGAATGCTTTCGAACTGATGAAGGCGATGATCGAGGCCGGCGCCGCGGGCGTGCATTTCGAGGACCAGCTTGCGTCGGTAAAGAAATGCGGGCACATGGGCGGCAAGGTCCTGGTTCCCACCCAGGAAGCTGTGCAAAAGCTCAATGCGGCCAGGCTGGCGGCGGATACCATGGGTGTGCCGACGCTGCTGCTGGCGCGCACCGATGCCAATGCAGCCGCGCTTTTGACCTCCGATGTGGATGAACGCGACAAGCGTTTTCTGACCGGCGAGCGCACACCGGAAGGGTTCTTCGTGACCCGCGCCGGTCTGGACCAGGCCATCGACAGGGGATTGTCCTATGCGCCGTATGCGGATCTGCTCTGGTGCGAAACCGCGGTTCCCGACCTGGCAGAGGCCAAACGTTTTGCCGAGACGATCAAGAAGGAATTTCCCGATAAGCTGCTGGCATACAACTGCTCTCCGTCGTTTAACTGGAAGAAGAACCTGGACGATGCGACCATCGCCCGTTTCCAGAAGGAACTGGGTGCAATGGGTTACAAGTACCAGTTCATTACGCTGGCCGGCATTCACAACATGTGGTTCAACATGTTCGACCTCGCCCACGATTACGTGCAGCGCGGCATGAGCGCGTACGTGGAGAAGGTGCAGGAGCCGGAATTCGCGGCAGCGTCCCGCGGTTATACATTCGCCAGCCACCAGCAGGAAGTGGGCGCCGGTTACTTCGACGAGGTGACTACCGTCATCCAGGGCGGGCGTTCATCCGTAACGGCGCTTCACGGCTCCACGGAAGAGCAGCAATTTGACAAGAAAGCGGCCAAGTAGACTGTCCTTCTTCGGCCGGGGCCCGGGGCGTCCAGGCGCTTCCGGGCCTTTTGTTTTTGGGCAGGCATTCGGGGGCAGGAGCAATTGCCCGGTACCCGCTGTCTTCGCCAAAACGTCACCTTGCGGAAATGAACTTAGGTTATCGTTTTACGCTCAAAGTGACATATGTCTACCCATCCCGCTGTTTTCGCTTTACCCGCCGGTGGGTGGCCGATGAATTTTTCTGAATCTTTTTACCGGCGCCTGGAGGCGCTGCCGGAACGTGAGACCCACACGTTCCCCCGTTCCGCGTTACCCGACCGGCACCGCACCGCCGCGGTGCTGCTACCGTTCTGGCGCGATGACTGCGATAGCGTACGGGTAGCGTTCACGCTGCGTTCGCAGCACATGCCGACTCATGCCGGCCAGGTTTCATTTCCCGGCGGCGGGTCGGGACCCGGGGAGCCGCTGGACCAGACCGCCTTGCGCGAAGCCTTCGAGGAACTGGGCATTGAACCCACGAGCGTTTGCATTATGGGGCGGCTCGATGACGCCTGGAGCGTGGCCGGTCACCACGTGGTGCCGTACGTAAGCTGGCTTAACGCGCCGCCGCGTTTCAGGCCGAATCCGTCGGAGGTGGACGAGGTGCTGGTGGCTGACGTCGAGCTGCTGATGCGGCCTGAGTCGTCCTGCGAGCACCGGGTGAGCGATAACGGGGTTACCCGCACCACCCAGGCGTACCGGTGGGATGGTGGCTACGTGTGGGGGCTGACGGCGGATATTCTTCTGGAACTGTTCCTGTGGGTGGAGGGCAAGCCGTCCAACCGCGCCCACCTGCGTCTGAAACGCCTCCAATCCCGCGCCCCCGAAGCCCGCTGACAGCGCGGACTGACGCTTTTTCGTTCGGCGTTGTCCGGCCGTCCGTCAAGTGACGTATCTGTAGCGGGAACATAGGTTCTCGCGAAGACGCCAAGAACGCAAAGAGCGCCAAGAAATTCAAGAAGCCGGTGTACTTATAAATCTCTTGGCGCTCTTTGCGTTCTTGGCGTCTTGGCGAGAGATAGCGATCCCGCGTTTAGGTACCATGACAAAACCTGTCCGCCCGGCCTAATCGGCGAGCAGGCGCTCGAGGATGCGTTCGTAAATTGTGCTCAGGCGTTCCAGGTCGTCCACGCTCACGTACTCGTCTACCTTGTGGGCGGTGCTGTTTACCGGTCCCAATTCGACCACCTGGGCGCCGGTAGGCGCGACGAAGCGGCCGTCGGAAGTGCCGCCGCCGGTTGAAACCTCCGGCGCGGTGCCGGTGGTTTCCTTCAGCACCGCGGCAACGGTCTCCAGCAGTTCTCCGGAAGGCGTCAAGAAGGGCGGATTGGGGGGGCGCCACTCGATTTGGAAGTCCAGGCCGTGCCGCTTCAGGATCTGTGTCATGCGCTGTTTCAAATCGTCGGCCGTGACGCAGGTGGAAAAGCGGAAGTTGAACAGCATTTCCAGGCTGCCGGGGATGACGTTGTCCGCGCCGGTGCCGGCATGGATATTGGACACCTGGAAGCCGGTGGGCGGATAAAACTCGTTACCTTCGTCCCACCGTTCCGCGCACAGCGCCGCCAGCGCCGGTGCGGTGCGGTGAATCGGATTGTCCGCGGCTTCGGGGTAGGCGACGTGGCCCTGGATCCCGTGCACGGTCAGGGTGCCGGTAAGGGAACCGCGCCGGCCGTTTTTGATCACGTCTCCCAGGCGGTCCCGGCTGGACGGTTCTCCCACCAGGCACCAGTTGATCCGGGTGCCGGCTTGATCAAGGTATTGAACCACTTGTCTGGTGCCGTCACGGGCGGGCCCTTCCTCGTCGCTGGTCAGCAGCATGGCCGCGGTGCCGCGGTGATCGCCATGAGCGGCCGAAAACCGCTCGAGCGCCGTTACCATTGCGGCAACGCTGCCCTTCATGTCCGCGGCGCCCCGGCCGTAAAGCAGGCCGTCGCGCACCTCGGGCGAAAACGGATCGCTTCGCCATGCATCAGCGGGACCGCTGGGGACCACATCCGTATGCCCCAGAAATACAAGAACCGGAGAACCGCCGCCGTGGGTGGTCCAAAGATTGTCCACTTCGCCGAAACGCAGGTGCTGAGCTTTGAAGCCGGCGCCGGCCAGGCGCTCCCCGATAAGCTGCTGGCAGCCGCCGTCGTCGGGAGTGACGGAACGGCGTGAAATCAGCTCCTTTGCCAATTCCAGCGTCATGATGCGTGGCCCGCTTAGCCGAACACGGCCAGCAGTTCGCCCACGGGGCGTCGCGTGGACGCATTGCAACTGATAGTGCGCGGCGCGCGGAAACCGCGCATGGTCGCCCCTGATTCACCGTATAGAGCACGTACTGCGCGTGTATCGTGATTTGAAATGACCACCTGGATGCCCTTGGCCGCCAGAGCCGCTGCCGCTTCAGCGAGACGAACCTGGTCGTCCCACTTGAACCCGTCGGTGTAGTAGTCGGTGAAATAGGCGGTTCGGCTCAGCGGCGCATAGGGCGGATCGCAGTAGACGACGTCGCCCGGGCGGGCCCGCTTCATGGTTTGCAGGTAGCCGCTGTTCCTGAAACTGGCATTGCGCGCGCGGCCAATGAAGCCGTGCATCTCCTTCTCGGGGAAATAAGGTTTGAGGTAGCGCCCGAACGGGGTATTGAACTCGCCGCGGCTGTTGTAGCGGCAAAGTCCGTTGTAACAATGCCGGTTAAGGTAGAGAAACAGGGCGGACCGCCTGGCACCGGGCGAAGTCCGGTTGAATTCCTGGCGCAGCCTGTAATACCTGTCCGCCGTGTTGTTCGCGGTGCGGAACAATCCTCGGCAGGTCTTGATGAACATTTCCGGCTCGGCGGTGAGGAGTCTGTACAGGTCGATCAGGTCGGGGTTGCTGTCCGCCAGCACGTATCTTTCGTAGCTTGTGTTGAGGAACACGGCGCCGGAGCCGGTGAAAGGTTCGATCAGGCGGCCGCCCGCGCGCAAGGCGCCGCGAATGCGGTCCACCAGCCGGTACTTGCCGCCGGGCCACTTCAGGAAGGGCTTCAGGTATTGGGTGGAGATGTGTCTTCTTCCGGTGTGAGTGCGTGGATGCTGAGCGCGTGGATAGTGGACGGCATCAGGTCTCCCACGGCCCGGTAGATCATGCGGTGCCGTTCCAGAACCGGTGTTTCGCGGAACGTGTCGGCAACGATGGTGACGGCGAAATGACCGCCGCCGGCGGCGGCTCCGGCGTGTCCCACGTGCAGGTGGGATTCGTCGACGATTTCCAGGCGCTCAGGCGCGAGAGCCTGTTCCAGGCGATCACGTATGGTGGCGACGCGGTCCATGGGGCACTTCAGCGGGGGAAAGATTGTTTGAATGGCCTGACGTCCACCTGCCGGTATACGCCGGCGGCCAGGTAAGGATCCGCATCGGCCCACGCCCGCGCGTCATCCAGCGAGTCGAATTCCGCCACGATCAGGCTGCCGGTGAAGCCCGCCGGACCCGGATCCTCGCCGTCGATGGCGGGGTAAGGCCCCGCCAGCACCAGCCGCCCTTCATCCTGCAGCGCCTCCAGCCGTTGCAGGTGGTCCGGCCGTGCCTTTTGCCGCCGTTCCAGGCTGCCTTCCGTGTCTTCACATAATATTGCGTAGAGCATGTGCTACCGACTTTCGGTGAGTCTGAAGATAGTGAACGCAGTCCGGCAGCCGGCCGCGACATGCCCGTTTTTAAAGGAATTCACCGGCGTCTCGTTCATTCTCCCTGCTCCGGTTCGACGATGTAGCGGCCCAGATAGACCGCCTGCGCCAGCGCGAATACGAAAGTCAGGCCAAACAGGCCGAACAACTTGAAGTTTACCCACACCTCGCGGCTGAAATTGAATGCAACGTACAGGTTTAGCGCCCCCGAGAAAATGAAGAACACAGCCCAGCTCAGGTTCAAGGGCCGCCA
>CAZNWR010000139.1:0-7815 GCA_964576645.1 uncultured Enterobacteriaceae bacterium
CGCGGCAGGAATATTGCCTGAGTTCGGCGTAAGTGCGCTGCTCGTCGGCCCACCAGGTGACAACGGAACGATCCGGAAGCGCGATTTGGACGGCGGGATCGCAGGGGATCATGCGCAATCCGTGGGCACCGAGATCCAAATCGCGAATGACCTCGGGCCGCAGCATGCTGGCAATATAGGACGCGGTGGACACACGGCAGCCGGGCGCGGCGACCGAGTCCACCTCTTCGGTTACGCAGCACCCCCCCACGGTGTCACGACGTTCCAAAACCAGGGTCTTGAGCCCGGCCCCGGAAAGATAGGCAGCCGCGGTCAAGCCGTTATGCCCGGCACCCACGACAATGGCGTCAAACCGGCGTTGCGCGCTCACTCCGTTCCCACTCCCACCACGGGCCCGGGCCCGCTGTGTTAAACATAATGGAGCATCCCACGGTCACCCGCCAGAGGCGTCTATCGGCCGGTTATAATCAAACGGGTGTAATTTTTTTGGTCCCCGGTTTCCACAGGCGCGGCCTTATACCCCCGAAAATATACCCTGTCGGATAGACGTGAAGCCCTTGCCCCTTGACCATAATGCGCCGGGTAAAAGAGGGGTCGGCGCGGCTGCCCCGCCCCCTGCCTGATCCCAGTGTACCCGGACCGATGAGCGACGAAACAGACGACATTATCCTGGCCGATTTGCCCGACCCCGAGCTGGTGGAGCAGATGCACGACGATCTGTACGACGGCCTCGCTGATGAAATAGGGGAAGGCACCCGGATTCTGCTTGAGCGGGGCTGGGCCGCGGATAAGGTGTTGCAGGAGGCCCTGGTCGGGGGCATGACCATCGTCGGCATCGATTTCCGGGACGGCATTCTGTTCGTTCCCGAGGTGCTGCTGGCGGCCAACGCCATGAAGGCGGGCATGGCCATTCTCCGGCCGCTGCTGGCGGAAACCGGGGCCAAACCCATCGGCAAAATGGTCATCGGCACGGTCAAGGGCGATATTCACGATATCGGCAAAAACCTCGTGGCGATGATGATGGAAGGCGCGGGGTTTGAAGTGGTCGATTTGGGTATCAATACCTCCGCCGAGGAATATCTGGCGGCACTGACGGAACATGAACCGGATATCCTGGGCATGTCGGCGCTGCTGACAACGACCATGCCCTATATGAAAGTCGTGATCGATGCCATGAAGGAAGCCGGCGTCCGCGACCACTTCATTGTGCTTGTCGGGGGCGCCCCGCTCAACGAGGAATTCGGCCGCGCTATCGGTGCCGACGCCTATTGCCGCGATGCCGCGACCGCGGTGGACACTGCCAGAGAACTCGTAGCGGAACGGCGCTCGGGTTGACGATCCCCCGGAGACCGACCATGGACTCCACCCTCATCATCGCGTGCGGAGCACTTGCCGAAGAACTGGCCCAGCTACGCAGGATCAACGGCTGGTCCCATGTGGATATTCAGTGCCTGCCCCCTTCCCTTCACAATTATCCGGATCGCATCCCTGCCGCGCTTGAAGCCCGGCTGGCGGCCAACCAGGGCCGTTACCGCAGGATGTTCGCGGGCTACGCCGACTGCGGCACCGGAGGCGCGCTGGACGAGGTGTTGCGCCGCTACGGCGTCGAGCGCCTGCCCGGCGCGCATTGCTATGAAACTTTTGCCGGCCGCGCCCTGTTGCAGGGATTGGCCGATGAGGAACCCGGCACCTTTTTCCTCACCGATTTTCTGGTTCGGCACTTCGAGAGACTGGTGATCGAAGGACTGGGCCTGGACCGGCATCCGCAATTGATGCCGGTCTATTTCGGCCACTATCGCCGGGTGGTCTATCTGGCCCAGAGCGCCAATCCCGGGCTGGAAAGCCGGGCGCGACACTGCGCCGCGCGCCTGGGGCTGGAATACGCATATCGATTCACCGGCCTGGACCGGCTGCAGGAGAGGATCGCGCAACCACTGGAAGCTACCGTGCAATGGCGAAACTAATCACGGTCTACTGGCGCGACATCCCCGCGCAAGTCATCGGCCGATCCGCCCGGACGCGCATCAAGCGCGAATTGTCGCCACGCTTTGCCAAAGCGATCGACCGCGCCGCAATGCGCGCCGGGCGAGGCGCCAGCGACGCCTACCTGGCCGACTGGAGGCGGGACACCCGACCCTGTAACGGTGACCTGGAAAGCGCGGTGGAATCGGAGGCGGCGCGTCTCGAACATCAATTTTCCGATGACGTGCTGGAAGCCATGATCCGCTCCGGCGGAACGCAAGCCGGCTCCGGCTGAGCCTGATTGGAGTACAACCTTGCTTATCCTGCGGCGCTGGTCGGTGCGCAATGCCCGGATACTGGAGGCGGCCTACCGCACGGTGCTGCGGATCCTGCCCGCGCTGCGCCCCCTCGTTTGCAAACTCGGGCAGTCACGGCTGGAACGGCCGGTAGCGGCCATCGAACACCTGGCCAAAGGCCTGTTTTTCGACTGCCGCATGTGCGGACAATGCATGCTCTCATCCAGCGGAATGTCATGTCCCATGAATTGCCCCAAGCAATTGCGCAATGGACCGTGCGGCGGGGTTCACCCGGACGGGACATGCGAAATCAAGGCGGATATGTCCTGCGTGTGGGTGCAGGCCTGGGCGGGAGCCCGGGTAATGCGCGAGGGGTCCGCCATACTCGCGCCGCAGCCACCGGTGAATTTCGCCCTGCAGGGCCGGTCGACTTGGCTCGCCGGGTTAAAGCCGGAAGGCGACGCCGGGAAGCCGTGACGGAACCGCTCAATGGTGAATCCATCAGTTCGGCGCCTTCGGATCCGCCGCGCGATCGCTTTGAACGGGTGCTGCGGAACGGCCGTTTCGCGGTAACCGCCGAACTCAATCCGCCGGATTCGGCCGATCCACGGGACGTCTTCCAGCGCGCCCTGCCGCTGGCCGAGGTCTGTGATGCCATCAATGCCACCGATGCCTCCGGCGCCAACGCGCACATGTCCAGCGTGGCCGTCTGCTCGTTGCTGAGCCAGTCAGGTTATTCCGTGGTCATGCAGGTATCCTGCCGCGACCGCAACCGCATTGCGATCCAGGGAGATGTGCTTGGCGCCGCCGCGACCGGCGTCGCCAACGTGCTCTGCATCACCGGCGACGGCGTCCAGGCGGGCGACCAGCCGCAGGCCAAACCGGTTTTCGACCTCGATTCCATTTCGCTGCTGGAAACACTGCGCTGTATGCGTGACGACGCGCGTTTGCTGTCGGGACGGCAGCTAACCTCGGCGCCGCGCCTGTTTCTCGGCGCTGTCGAAAATCCGTTCGCCCCGCCTTACGAATTTCGCCCCCTGCGCCTGCAGAAAAAAGTGAGCGCCGGCGCACAGTTTATCCAGACCCAGTACTGCTTCGATGTGCCCGCATTCGAGACCTTCATGACGCGGGTGCGCGATCTGGGCGTGCACAGGGACTGTTTCATCCTGGCAGGTGTGGGGCCACTTCTGTCCGCACGCTCGGCACGCTGGATGCGCAGCCGCGTGCCTGGGGTGCATATACCGGACGCCGTCATCGCACGCATGGAAAGGGCGCCCGACCAGAAGCAGGAAGGCCGGCGCATCTGCATCGAACTCATCCAGCAGATCAGGGAAATCAAGGGCGTGGCGGGAATTCACGTCATGGCCTACCGCCAGGAGGAACTGGTCTCGGATATCATTACTTCATCCGGCGTACTCAAGGGACGCCGATCCCTTCCTGGTCCCCGGGAAGGTAACGACAGGAGGATACCCGCGTGACTGACACTGTACTCAGCTCGGCAACCCGGGAAGTTGCGATCGGCTTCGATCGGCCGTTCGTGGTCATCGGTGAGCGCATCAATCCCACCGGGCGCAAATTACTGGCCGAGGAAATGAAAGCGGGAGATTTCAGCCGTGTTGAGGCCGATGCCCTGGCCCAGGTGGCTGCGGGGGCACACATGCTGGACGTCAACGCGGGCATACCCCTGGCCGACGAGCCGGGGATCCTGGCGCGCACCATAGAGCTGGTCCAGTCACTTACCGACGTGCCGTTATGCATTGATTCGTCCATTCCAGAGGCCCTGGAAGCGGGACTCGCCGCCTACAAGGGCAAGCCCCTGCTCAACTCGGTCACCGGCGAGGAGGAGCGCATGGAGCGGATACTACCCCTGGTAGCCAAATACCACTGTGCCGTCGTAGCCATCTCCAATGACGACACGGGTATTTCCGAAGACATCAACGTGCGCTTTGCGGTTGCCAAAAGAATTGTGGAACGCGCCGAGGATCACGGTATTCCACGTGCCGACGTGATTGTCGATCCGCTGGTGATGCCGGTGGGCGCCATCGGCCAGGCCGGCCGACAGGCGATGGATCTAATCCGGCGCCTGCGCGGCGAACTGAAGGTCAATACCACCTGCGGAGCTTCCAACGTCAGTTTCGGCCTGCCGAACCGCCATGGTCTGAATACGGCATTCATCGCCATGGCCGCGGCGGCGGGGCTTACATCCGCCATTACCAATCCGCTGCACGCGGACCTGATGCAGGCGGTACGCGGCGCGGACGTGCTCATGGGGCACGATGCCCAGTGCAGCGCATGGATCCGCGCCTACCGGGAGCCGTCCACCGAGGGCGAGGACCGGCGCGGACGCCGCCAGCGCCGCCGCCGGGGGGCATAGCTTGCGCCTGCCCTGACCTTTTCGAGCAGGACTCGCAAGAACCAATCATGTCTCTCGCCAAGATGCCAAGAACGCAAAGAACGCCAAGGAAATCAAGACATAGGTTCACTCCTGTTCTCTTGGCGACCTTGGCGTCCTCCGCGTCTTGGCGAGAGCTTGCTTGAAATTCCTTTGCACTTGAGGTGAATCCCTTCTGGGCATGAACGTGAAAGATTACTTGGTTGTATTTACGCCGTCCGGGCGGCGCGGGCGGTTCGCGGCGGGAACGACCGTGCTCGCCGCGGCGCGCAGCCTCGGCGTGGACATCGACTCCGTGTGCGGCGGCCGCGCCATCTGCGGACGCTGCCAGGTGGAGCCAGCCCACGGCGAATTTGCCAAGCACGGCATCCGTTCCAGGCCCGACCACCTGTCGGCGGCCACGGACGCCGAACACAATTATGCGAATCGACGTGGATTGTCCGATGCCCGTCGCCTGAGTTGCCAGGCCGTGATCCAGGGCGACCTGGTCATCGACGTACCTGCGGAAAGTCAGCTTCACCACCAGGTCGTCCGGAAAGATCATGAGGTTTATGACATTGAAATCGATCCGGTCCTGCACCTTTATTACGTGGAAACGCCCGAAGCCTCGCTGGACGATCCGGCCGGCGACCTGCAACGCCTGCTGCAGGCACTGGAAGATCAATGGGGACTGCGGGACCTGGATTGCGGCATCCGCTTTCTGACCGGACTCCGGCATGCCCTGCGCACCGAACGCGGCCACGTTACGGTGGCGGTACGGGATGGCAATGCGCTTGCCGGGATCTGGCCGGGGTTCGTACCCAGGGCATTCGGCATTGCCGTGGACATCGGTTCCACCACCCTTGCCGCCCATTTATGCGACCTCACCGGCGGGCAGGTGCTGGCCAGCCGCGGCATGATGAATCCGCAGATCCGGTTCGGCGAAGACCTCATGAGCCGGGTGTCCTATTGCATGCAGAACCCCGGTGGCGATGCAAAACTTACCGCGGCGGTGCGCCATGCCGTAAGCGATCTCATTGGACGAGTGGCGGCGGATACCGAGATCGATCCGGACCACGTTCTGGAACTGACGGCGGTAGGCAACCCCATCATGCACCACCTTTTCCTCGGCCTCGACCCGCAGCCGCTGGGGGTGGCACCGTTTACGCTGGCCACAGACGACGCGGTAAACATCGATGCGATTGAAGCGGACCTCAACATCACGCCGGACGCACGCATCTACCTGCCGCCCTGCATCGCCGGACATGTGGGCGCCGACTCGGCGGCGGTACTGCTGGCGGAGAAACCGTGGGACAGCGATGCCGTCACCCTGATCGTGGATGTGGGCACCAACGCCGAGATCCTGCTGGGCAATCGCCGGCGCCTGCTGGCGGCTTCCAGCCCCACCGGGCCGGCATTCGAAGGCGCGCAGATCAGCTGCGGGCAACGGGCGGCGCCGGGGGCGATAGAGCGGGTGCGTATTGATCCCCAAACCCTGGAGCCTCGATTCAAGGTGATCGGCTGCGAGCTCTGGTCGGATGAGGACGGCTTCAGCGAGGCGCTGACGGCCACCGGCGTCACCGGGATCTGCGGCTCGGGGATCATCGAAGCGCTGGCGGAAATGTTTCTTGCCGGCATCGTCGATCATGACGGCGTGATCCGGCCGGGCACCGGCGCGGCTCACGACCGTATCGTGGCGGACGGGCGAACATTCAGTTACATCCTGCATCACGGCGATCCCCAAATACGAATCCTGCAGACGGACGTGCGCGCAATCCAGCTTGCCAAGGCTGCCTTGTACGCCGGTGCACGCCTGCTCATGGATCGCTTCGGCACCGACACCGTGGATCGGATCCGGCTGGCCGGTGCCTTCGGCAGCCATATCGACGTCAAGTACGCGATGGTGCTGGGCATGATCCCCGATTGTGAACTTGCGCGGGTATCGGCAGCAGGCAACGCCGCCGGCACCGGCGCGCGCGTCGCCCTGCTGAACCGCGCCAGCCGCGCGGAAATCCGCGAGCGAATCCGTTCCGTGGAAAAAATCGAAACGGCGACCGAGCAGCGATTCCAACAGCACTTCGTGGAAGCCATGGCCATCCCGCACGCCTCGGCGCCATGTCCCAATCTTGCACAAGTCGTGACCCTGCCCGCACGGGTTCAGTCGACGGCCTCCGTCGGAAGGCGCAAGCGGCGCCGGCGTGTATAATGAGGTCAGCGCTTGCATCGTGCATGGATATGCACGATGCAAGCGCTGACCTCTACTTGGACCAATCTTTCGAGCCAACCCCAATGGCACAATACGTCTACAGCATGCTGCGCGTCGGCAAGATCGTTCCGCCCAAGCGCCATATTCTGCGTGACATCTCCCTGTCGTTTTTCCCCGGTGCCAAGATCGGCGTTATTGGCCTGAACGGCTCCGGCAAATCCAGCCTGCTGCGCATCATGGCCGGGCTCGACCACGAGATCGAGGGCGAGGCCATCCCACAAAAGGACCTGAAAATAGGTTACCTGCCGCAGGAACCGCAGCTCGACCCGGACAAGGACGTGCGCGGCAACGTGGAGGAAGGCATCGCGGAAACCAAGGCATTACTGGACAGGTTCAATGCCGTCAGCGAGCGCTTTGCCGAAGATTTGGACGAGGATGAAATGAACAATCTACTGGAGGAACAGGCGGCGCTGCAGGACGCCATCGAAGCCGCCGGCGCATGGGAACTGGATCGAACACTCGAGATTGCCGCCGATGCCCTGCGACTGCCTTCCTGGGACATGGACGTAACGAAGCTCTCGGGCGGGGAACGGCGCCGGGTGGCGCTGTGCCGCCTGCTTTTATCCGAGCCCGACATGCTTCTGCTGGACGAACCCACCAATCACCTGGATGCTGAATCCGTTGAATGGCTCGAACATTTTCTCGAAAAATTTCCGGGGACGGTGATTGCGGTAACCCACGACCGCTATTTTCTGGACAACGTCTGTGGCTGGATCCTGGAGCTGGATCGCGGTCACGGCATCCCGTGGAAGGGAAATTATTCCTCGTGGCTGGAGCAGAAGGAAAAGCGCTTGGGGATGGAAGAACGCCAGCAGAGCGCCCATCAGCGCGCCATGAAAGCCGAACTCGAATGGGTGCGCAGCAATGCCAAGGGCCGCCACGCCAAGAGCAAGGCGCGTCTGGCCCGTTACGAAGAACTC
>CAZNWR010000140.1:0-7812 GCA_964576645.1 uncultured Enterobacteriaceae bacterium
CAGGGACGCGGCGATCGAGCGTACAGGGAGGTATTTACAGCGTGTCCGAAACGGGGATGCCGCAACGCCGGTCAGTTCCAGAATTCGGAATGCTCTGTTTAGAGCCGGACAATGCGCCGGCCGACGCACTCGCCGGAGTCGAACTCCAGGCATAGGGTTTCACTGAACGTGTCGCGCAGCATCTGATCGTAATCCGAAAACAGATCCTGCTCCAGCAGCGCAAGCCGGGAATCGCTGGAACGCGTCCTTGGATGAGTGGCGATCAAGGCACAACAGTCCTTGTAGGGCTCAGTGGAAATGTCGAACGTGCCGATGCGCCGCGCCTGGTCGATGATCTCCTGCTTGTTCAATCCAATAAGGGGCTGCAAGGTCAGCATCGATGCGGCGCCGGACGCCGCCGCCAGATTCTCCATGGTTTGCGAAGCCACCTGCCCCAGGCTGTCCCCTGTGATGAGCGCAGCGGCATCAATGTTACGCGAAAGATAGGCACCGCAGCGCATGAGAAAACGGCGGAACAGAACCATCTCATAACCACTGGGCTTGCCACTGAGCGCCAGATCGAAATAGGTATACGGCACAACGTACAACCGAGTGGCAATGGTGTAGCGGCTGAGCCGGCTCGCAAGCCGTGCAATGAGTGACCGGCTCTCATCCAGGCTTCCAGGATGCGACACCGACAGATGAAGAGCATCAATGCTGCAGCCGCGCTTGGCCAACATGAACGCCGCCACCGGCGAATCGATACCACCAGAAAGCAGTGCAATGGCTCTGCCACCGGTACCCACCGGCAATCCGCCTACCCCGGTGCGTTTGCCCGGATACAGGTAAAGTCCATCGGGATATGCATCGATCTGGAAACGCCGGTCCTCCCCTTTCAATTTCACACGATCCCAGGATGTGCGGTCACGCAAAACCGCGCCGAGACGCGCTTCCATCTCGCTGGATTTGACCGGCAAGCGCTTGTTGACCCGGTTCACCCGCACCGCGAAAGTCTGCCCGGCTTGATATACAGGGTCGGCGATAGCGACCAGGGCATCCTCAATCGCCCTCCAGTTCATTCCGCCATCCATGGTCGACAAATCCGCGGGGCGAAGCCATACTGCGTCACCCAGCGAGGCAATACCCGCTACCTTATCCAGGACGTTCAGTGCCTGCTCTATTGCGGCGGGGTCCCGGCCGGTGGATTCGACGTAAACGCGGCCGCGCGCGGAACCTACTCGCCAATCCAGTCCCGCGCGATTCAGCACATGGCGGACATTACGCACCAGCGCATCCTGGAAGTCCCGCTGGTTCCTGCCCTTGAGGGTGATGTCGGGGCAATGAAGCAGCAGCCGCCGCTGGGCAGCCTCGCTTCCGGCTTGGACGATACTTTCCCCTGTCGGCAGGCTGCTCGCAGGCATTTTATTCGCGTAACCCGAGGTTAATGATTAATATGAATTCTAACAAATCCACTCCTGCAAAAAACGAAAGCCACGGTGCAGACATGCCAGCACTACGACCTGAAGATGTCACTATCAGCCAGTCCGTAGCCATCCTTATTGACGGCAACAATATCGAGCGGAGCATTCACGATGTAACGGGTGACCCGCACTGTATGCTAAATTTCGACAAGCTGGTACCGAGGCTACTGGACAACCGCGGGCTGAACCGCCTTGTCTATTTCCGCGAAGGCAAGAGCATCTCGGCGAAACTCGGTGAGCGACTGTACCAGCATTATCATGGTTCCGTGCGCCCCTGCCACAAAAGCGCCGACATCCCCCTCAGCATCAAGGCCATGCAGCTTGCCAGCAAGGTGGACACCATCATTATCATGTCAGGCGATTCCGATTACATCGAATTGGTGCGCCATCTCAAGACCGAGGGGGTGCGGGTGGAAATAGCCGCCATACCTGCCACGACTTCCGGGCTGCTGAAGGAAGAAGCGGACTATTACCACGAAATCAAAAGTGAAGACTGGTTCACGCTTGGCAAGAAAGGCAAGAAACACAAAGCCCGGCAGTGATTCGTTACCACCTGCAGGCTGAATAAATGTTCCGAATTCCGCTGCACCTGCTGTGCGGACAGGACGGGCGATGGGGTCATGGTGTTGGAGCGACTAGCACCAGGGACGAGCGCGGGACCGAGCCAGGGACGGCTCATGGAGCGGAAACACCATGACCCCATCACTGGCACCAGGTTACGCTCTTTAATTGTCGAAGCAGCAACCTCAGGTGCAGCGGAATTCGGAACATCCATTCCAACCTCGAGCGAACGTTCAGGCCAGAAATTTCTTCAATCGTACCAGCGCCTCCTCGAGCAGCGGTCTCTCCTTGCAGAAACAGAAGCGGATCAAACTTCTCGGCACATCACTGCCGTCCGCCTGAAAGAACGCGCTTACCGGTATGGCCGCGACCTTTGCCTTCGTCGTCAGATAACGGCAAAACGCCATATCGTCACGCCGCGGATCCAGAGCGCTGTAATCGGCGATAAGAAAATAGGTGCCGCTGCACGGAAGTACTTCCATGCCCAGCGCCCGCAAGCCTTCCGCAAGCAGGTCCCGCGCCTGCTGCAAGGTGCGGGCCAGGTTGGAAAAATACCCATCGTCCCCGGCAAGCCCCCGTGCCACACCCAGTTGCAGTGCGGGCGGTGAAGCGAAGGTCAGGTACTGGTGGGATTTTGCGATTGAACCGGCGATGGAGCGATCCGCGGTGATATACCCAATCTTCCATCCGGTAAGGGAGAATGTCTTGCCGGCCGATCCGATGCGCAAACAGCGCTCGCGCATTCCGGGCAGGGTCATCAGGGGCACATGCCTGCAAGCGTCGAAAGTCAGGTGCTCATAAACTTCATCGCACACGGCGTAGGCGTCGAACTCGCTCAGCAATCCGGCAATGACCGACAATTCGTGTTCGCTGAATACCTTGCCGGTGGGATTCATGGGTGAATTTACCAGGACCAGCTTGGTATGTTCGTTGAATGTCTCGCGCAGGCGGTGTTCGTCGAAATGCCAGTCCGGCGGCTTCAGCGGTACGAATCTCGCTTGTGCTCCCGCTGCCTGCACAAGCGGGGCATATGCGTCATAGGCGGGTTCGAAAATAACCGCTTCATCCCCGGGGCACAGCAATGCCAAGAGGCAGGCAGCGAGCGCCTCGGTGGCACCGGACGTCACGATCACCTCCGTCTCAGGGTCGACCTCAAGCCCGTAGAACCGCTGATCATGTTCGGCCACGGCGCGCCGCAGCGCCGGCAGGCCGGTGCCGGGCGGATACTGGTTGGGGCCGTCCATAAGCGCATCGGCGGCAGCGCGCCGAACGGACTCGGGGCCGTCCGTATCCGGGAACCCCTGACCCAGATTGATGGCCCCATGCTCTTGCGCGAGCGCCGACATCACGGAGAAAATGGTCGTGGGGAGCCGGGAAAAGACCGGGTTGAGCGGTTTGGCCATGTGTGCAGGAGATCTCCTTGCGCTTGAACAGTGTCAATGTCTGACGGCACTCTCGATTCTCCTATTGTACAACTCCACGGAATCGCCCCCATGAGAGCAAAACACGCTTCCGGTCCGGGATCCTCTCCGTACATCACGCCGGCGGGACACCGGGCCCTGGAACGGGAACTGAAACAGGCCTGGGATCGCAGGTCCGAAGTCAGCGCCGCCCTGGCAGCGGCGGCGGCGGAAGGCGACCGCAGTGAAAACGCCGAATATATTTACCGAAAGAAAGAGTTACGGGGGATCGATCGGCGCATCCGCTACCTGCAGAGGCGAATTCCAACGCTCCAGGTCGTGCAGACCGTTCAGAACCGCGAGCGGGTCTATTTCGGGGCCTGGGTCACGCTGGAAAACGAAAGCGGCGACCTTCACAGGTACCGCATTGTGGGCGCCGATGAAATCGACGCCGACAGCGGCTGCATCAGCGTGGATGCGCCCCTCGCCCGGCGGCTGCTAGGGAAAACCCGGGACGAGGAAGTAGTCGTGGAGGTCTCGGGAACGCGGACGGAATTCGTCATCCGCGAGATTGAATACTGACCGATATTGCGAAACCCGATACATGCGGCTACCGCAATGCCCCCCGTTTCAATATTCGGGATGTTTATCTAGCCGGCTTTTGGAATTTGAGCGTCATGCGGTCCGACTCGCCGATGGCGGTGTACTTGGCCACGCAAGCATTCTTCTTCGCCCCGGCGGGCATCTTTCCGCATAACTCCAGCGTGGGCGGCAGCGTCCAGACACCATCCGGCAGCGTCACCTTGGGATCCAGCGGATTGGCGTTTATCTCGGATTCAGCCACAAATTTGAAACCGGCCTTTTCCGCCAGTCCTTTAACGAGCTTTTCCGTCAGGTAGCCGCTCTTTTTCATCAGCTCCAGCGGCGTGCCCGGATCCGCCCGGTGATCCACGACGCCCAGGATGCCGCCCGGTTTCAAAGCCTTGTAGAAGGCTTGAAACACCTGCTCGGCGTAACCGCCCGCCACCCAGTTATGGGCGTTGCGAAACGTTAATACCATGTCGGCGCTGCCCGGTGGCGCAATGTCCATATGCTGCGGCGGCGATAACTCCGTCACCTTTACCTGATTATAAATATCCGGATACTTCTTGAACTTATTAAACAGCACACTGTGGTGCCTTCGGTTTTCGCCGCTCCTTTCCGGTGCGGCCGTCGCCGCATAGTAAGTGCCGGTATTGCGTAGATAGGGCGCCAGGATCTCGGTCCACCAGCCGGTGCTCGGCCAGATCTCCACGACAGTCATGTCCGGGCGGATCCCGAAAAACCGCAAAACCTGCGCGGGGTGCCGATAGCGGTCGCGCCGCACGTTCGCCGGATCCCGGTGTGCGCCCGCGATGGCCCGGGCAAGCCTGTCGCCCGGCCTTTCCGCCGCGGGAGCCGTGGCGGATACCGCCACCAGAATCAGCGCCAGGGGCATGAGCACCTTCAGAAAGTTTTTCATCGTAGTCCGTCCCTCGCGTGCGGTTCTGTTACATGGATTATCTTGCCTTTTGCCGCATTTGGGTACTGATTGATCCAAATCAACCCCGCCTGCAAGGCATATCGCCATACTCCAAGAACGAAATTTTCAAGTCAAATTTCTGGAGGGACCTGCTTTGAATAAGGTCATGCTACCCAGCGAGTTATATCGTGAGATTGCCTCGGCCCTGCGTGAGCCCTTCCGGTTTGAACGCTCCGAACGATTTGCACTGAGGGAGGTAATGCGGGCGGCGGAGCACCGCAACCCGGTCGACCGCGTCTGTCTGGAATTCGCCCGTGACGCCCTGGCGCGCCATCGGCCCCCAGGTAAAGGCAGATTCACCGGGTATTCGTCGCGCATGGGCGCGGCAGCCTGATCACGGCAACTCCTCCCACCCGTTCACCGGAGCAGACCGGACTCGATTGAGTCCGTGGAAGTCTGCTATCCTGACCTGACTTACCTTATCTGAAGCCGCTCGCGGACCCGTACAGCCAGGTACTTTCCAGGGACACGTTCCGGTTCCGCCCGTTCGGGCAACGGCACCGGTCCCAATCCCGTCAAAGGTCAGCCGGATGATTCTGGACATCGAACTTCCAATACGGATCGAACCGCAGCCGGACGATACCACCTGCGGCCCGACCTGCCTGCACGCGGTATACGACTATTACGGCGACGATATATCCCTTGCGGATGTCATCCGGGCGACACGCAAACTGGACGCAGGCGGCACATTGGCCGTGTTCCTGGCGTGTCACGCATTGCAGCGCGGCTACAACGCCACCATCTACACCTACAACCTGGGGATGTTCGACCCCAGCTGGTTCGGCGGCGGCGACATCGACATCGGAGAACGTCTGCGCAAGCAGGCGAGCGCCCACCATGATAAAAAGTTGCAGCATGCCACGGAGGGCTATCTGGAATTTCTGGAACTGGGCGGCAAGCTGCGCTTTACCGATCTGACCACCGGGCTCATCCGCGGGATCATCCGGCGCGAGCTGCCGATCCTGACCGGCCTGAGTTCCACCTACCTGTACCGCTCCCGGCGCGTGTCGGGACCGCGTGACCTGCCCGACGATATTCACGGCGCCCCGTGCGGGCATTTTGTCGTGCTGAGCGGATACCATCGCAAACATCGCACCGTTCTGGTCGCCGATCCTTATCTGCCGAATCCCGTAGCCCGCGGCGAGTCGTTTTACTCGGTCAGTATCGACCGGGTGATCTGTGCGGTACTTCTAGGCGTGTTGACGCACGACGCCAACCTGCTGGTGATCCAGGAAAAACACTGAGGCACCGCCGAAGCCATGTCGATTCTGCTTATCGTCGACAATCCCAAAAGCTGGCCGCTGCACATTCCGGACGTCAGTGTCGTCTCGGCCCGGGCCTATCTCACCGATCCGGCCTACAGCGAAGATCGCACCGCCAAGGTATTCAATCTTTGCCGTTCCTACAGGTACCAGACCGCCGGCTATTACGTATCGCTCCTTGCGGCCGCGCGCGGACATAAACCCCTGCCTGATATCAATACCATCCAGGACTTGAAGTCGCAGACCGTGGTCCGGACCCTGTCCGAGGACATAGACGAGGAAATTCAAAACGCCTTGAAGCCCCTGCACTCCCGGACATTCACTTTGAGCATCTATTTCGGGCGCAACTTTGCAAAGCGTTACGAGAGCCTGTCGCTCAGGCTGTTCAACCTGTTTCAGGCGCCGATGCTGCGCGCGGAATTCGCATACGCGAAGAACAAGTGGGAACTGCAGGCAATCCGCCCCATCTCCGTCAATGAAATCCCCGAGGATCACCGCGAATTCGCGGTCGAAGCGGCAACACTGTATTTCGCGGGGCGCAACCGGCGCCTGCGCCGCAGGCACATTCCCCGCTACGACCTGGCGGTCCTGGTCAATCCCAATGAAGAAGAGCCGCCGTCCGACGAGCGCGCCCTGCATCGCTTTCAGAAGGCGGCAGAGGCGGTGGGACTGGATTTTGAACTGATCACGCGCGATGACTTTCACCGGCTCCGGGAGTTCGACGCCTTGTTCATACGCGAAACCACCGCGGTAAACCATCATACGTTCCGTTTTGCCCAGCGTGCCGCCGCGGAAGGCATGGTTGTCATCGACGATCCCGAGTCGATTCTGAAGTGCACCAATAAAGTGTACCTGGCGGAGCTTATGGACCGTCACGGCATACCAACCCCGAAAACGCTGGTCGTGCATAAGCAGAATCGAAAAACTATCGCCGACCTGCTTGGCCTTCCGTGCGTTCTCAAGCAACCGGACAGTGCATTTTCCCGCGGCGTGATCAAGGTGGAAGACGAATTCGAACTCGATCGCGAGGTAACTCGCCTGCTGGCGAAATCCGATTTGATTATCGCCCAGCAGTTTCTGCCCACCTCGTTCGACTGGCGCGTCGGCATATGCGACCGCAGGCCCCTGTTCGTGTGCCGGTACTTCATGGCGCGCAAGCACTGGCAGGTGATCCATCACGATACGGCTGGAGGGAAGAGTGAGGGCCATAGCAACACCCTTGCAGTGGGGGAAGCGCCGGATGAACTGGTGAAGATCGCGGTGCGCGCCGCTAATTTGATCGGTGACGGGCTGTACGGCGTCGATCTCAAACAGATTGACAATCGATTCTACGTCATGGAAATCAACGATAACCCCAATATTGACGCGGGCTGTGAAGACGCCGTTTTGAAGGGAGCCTTATACCGGGAATTGATGGGCGTCTTCATGAAACGCATCGACCAGCGTAAGCGCGGTGCCGTGACATGACCGAATCAGATTCCTGCCTGCCGCTGTTCGGCGGCTATGGCATTGAATTGGAATACATGATCGTCGACCGGCAAACCCTGAACGTATTGCCGATTGCAGAC
>CAZNWR010000141.1:0-7728 GCA_964576645.1 uncultured Enterobacteriaceae bacterium
ACATAGGAGCAGTTGGAATAGGTCCACCCGGGATACAACTCCCGGCTTACCGCGGCGCCGCCGATAAACGGGTTTTTTTCCACGACCAGCACACGCAGCCCCGCTTTGGCGAGAAATGCGGCATTGGTCAGTCCGTTGTGACCCGCACCGATCACAATTGCGTCGTAACGCTGCACGCTTATTCTCCGGCGTTGCTGTTCTTCGCTGACCCGCCGTCGGAATGCTTGAGCTGGTCCAGCGTCATATCCAATGCCTGCTCAAACGCGGTCACGGTCTGGGTCAGGCACTTCTCATCGTGCGCCTCGCACATGAACCAGGGCTCGCGCGAGTCCGGCTCCACCAGGATGCCGAGGTCGTGAAGATTGGGCGCCATGGCGTCGTATATGGAGTAATCTGCGTTGACCCAGTCCCGGTAGTTGCTGGGCGGTGTTGAGTCGAAAAACACGCCCAACAGGGAAGGATGCCCGACGAAACAGTGAGGCACTCCGCGCCGCGACAGCACCTTGTCTATTTTCGTACGCAGCCGCTCGCCGTACCCGGCAATCGTCTCCAGCGCCGGTGTTTCCTCTATGATTTCCAGCGTTTTGTTGGCCGCGGCCATGCATACTGAATGCCCGGTGTAGGTACCGCCGTGCGCGACGCCGTCGCCGATCATGCGCATGATTTCCGCCTTGCCGGCGAGCGCCGATATGGGGTAGCCGTTACCCATAGCCTTGGCGAAGGTGCACAGGTCCGCCTTCACCCCCATCAGTTCCTGGACACCGCCGCGCGCCACCCGAAAGCCGGTTTTCACTTCATCGATGATCAGCACGACCCCGTACTTGTCGCACAGTTCGCGCACGTCCTTCAGATACTGCTGCTCCGCGGTGATGGCGCAGCAATTGCCCATAATGGGTTCGATCACGAGCGCGGCGATGGTGTTGCCGTGCCGCTTGAACAGGCGTTCAAGACGATTCGCATCGTTCAACGGCACGCTGTGAATCAGGTGGCTGTACAGCGAGGGCACGCCCTCCCCAAAGGGACGCAGTTCGGGATCGCCGTCATCTTCGTTCCAGTCCTCCAGGTCCGTATGCCACATGACCTCGGGGGAGACCCCGTGATAACCGCCTTCCACGAGCACGTATTCCTCCTTGCCCGTATAGGCCCGTGCCAGGCGCAGGGCGGCCATCACCGCCTCGGTTCCGGACACGGAAAACCGCACCAGCTCCGCCGACGGGACCATCCTGCAGATGCGCGAGGCGACTTCGTATTCCAGTTCGGTAGCGAGTGCGAATACGCCGCCCATCTCCATGCCCTCGCGAGCCGCCGCGTCCACGCGATCGTCCGCGTAGCCCAGAATGCTGGGTCCATACCCCAAGCGGTAGTCGATATATTCATTGCCGTCCAGGTCCCACAGCCGGGCTCCCTTGCCGCGGCGGACGTAAATGGTTTTGTCCTCGCCCCAGTAGCGGAAATTGGAGCAGACACCGAGCGGCAGGCGTTGAATGGCTTTTTGGAAGTGTGCGTTGGAAGCGGTGAGAGTACGGCTCATGGGACATTCCCTGGTAAATTCCTTTGGCCAGCATGCCATGATGCGGTGTTTCTGTCCACAAAAAAATGAATGAATACTCATTCATAACTTGATATATTGCCACCTGTCCAGAATGTGGTAACTTGCCTGAATTTAAGGTTTTCCAAGAGATCCGGCACGCAAATGGCTTCCCCGGCAAAGAAACTTCCCGCCAACCGGCGCACCGCCTCCAAGGAGGAGCGCCGGCTGCAACTGATCAAGGCCACCATCAAGTCGGTAGCCAAGCGCGGACTGGCGGAGACGACCATGGCGGACGTCACCCGGGAGGCGGGCTTGAGCCTCGGCATCGTGAACCTGCACTTTCAAAGCAAGGACAAGTTGCTGGAGGAAACCCTGCGATACCTCTCCGAGGAATACGAGTCCGCCTGCCAGGCCGCACTCGCCAAGGCGGGCCCTTCCCCCGCCCAGAAACTGGCGGCGCTGGTGGAGCTGGATTTCAGCACCAGGGTGTGCGAGCGGAAAAAGCTGGCTGTCTGGTTCGCCTACTGGGGGGAAGCCAAGTCGCGTCCCACCTATCTGCAGATCTGCGCCGCCAAGGACAACCGCTACGAGGATATCGTCACCGATCTGTGCCAGGAACTCATTGATGATGGCGCGGACGCCGGCAGCGGCGCTCGCGAGGTGGCGGTCGGGCTGTCCGCGCTGGTCAACGGGCTGTGG
This sequence comes from uncultured Enterobacteriaceae bacterium, assembly GCA_964576645.1. GTDB lineage: Bacteria > Pseudomonadota > Gammaproteobacteria > Eutrophobiales > Eutrophobiaceae > CAZNWR01. Next base: position 2,231 of record CAZNWR010000141.1, read on the forward strand.
CTGGATTTGCTTATGACGCCGGACACATCGGACCGGGAAGTATGTAGAAAGATCTGCATGAATTACCTGGCCCGAGCTTTTCCAGGGCACCTTGATAACGTTCAGCAGTCCTAAGTCATTGGGCCGAACAGAATATGACTCTCGCCAAGACGCAAAGATCGCCAAGTAAAGACCAGTGAAAGACAATGTTCTTAATTCTCTTGGTCTGCTTGGCGTTCTTCGCGTCTCTGCGAGAGATCGCTTTTTTTCTCTAGAACATTAAGGAGTTAATGCATGGAGATCGCGCTAAGCGATAGCGCCAGAGCCTGGCGTGACAAGGCCCGCAAATTTGCCGACGAGGAGCTCATCCCTTGGGAAATCGAGGCGGAGCTGCACGCCGGCGAAGTACCGCAGAATATCCGCAAGCGCCAGCGTGAACTGGCCATCGAACTGGGATTCAGCGCCATGGATGCCCCCGCGGAACACGGCGGACTGGCGCTGGGAATGGTCGAACAAACCGCGGTCTGGGAACAGTTGGGCAGGGTAACTAATGCCTTGTGCTGGTGCTTCTCGGAACCACAGCAATGGATGTTCGAAGTATGCACGCCGGAACAACTGCAGCGCTACGTACTGCCGCTCATGAAGGGCGAACGCCAGGAATGCTACGCCATCACGGAAGCCGAGCCCGGTTCCCTGGAAGTGATCAACAGCACCGCCACGCATTGCGACGGCGGCTACCGCGTCAACGGGGAAAAGTGGTACGTCACCAGCGCCAATTTCGCCGATTACTTCTTTCTCCAGGCACGGCTGGACAACGGGGAGCACGCCTTGTTTTTCGTGGACATGGATTCCCCGGGCGTGGAAATGATCAAGTCGCCCCTGTTCAGTCATACCTTCGCGGCCCACCACCCTACCTACCGGTTTCACGATGTGTTCGTGCCCGAGGAAAACCGCATCGGCGGCGAGAGTGACGGCATGCAGTACACGCGCAGCTGGTTCCGCCACGAGCGCATGATGATCGCGGCGCGTTGCTGCGGGGCCGCGGCACGCCTGATCGAGGAGGCCACGGAATTCGCCCGCAACCGCCAGGTCGATGGCTCCGCGCTTTCCGACAAGCAGGCGATCCAGTTCATGCTGGCGGACAGCACCACGGAACTGTGGGCGGCAAGACTGATGGTATTCGAGGCAGCCGCCGCCCACGACCGCGGAGAAGACTTGAAATCACTGCACGCGCGCTGCTCCATGGTCAAGCTGTACGCCTCGGAGATGGCCAACCGGGTCGCCGACCGCGCGGTACAGATCTTCGGCGGCCGCGGCTACATGCGGGAAAATTCGGCCGAGCGCTTCTACCGGGAGTTGCGCGTGGACCGGATCTGGGAAGGCACCAGCGAAATCCAGAGACTGATCATCGCCAACTGCCTGCTTAAGCGCGGACTCGCTGGAATGTAGTATTGTCGCAATTATGAAGTACAGGACGGTATTACTGCTCGCCGTTGCCGCCGCCGGGGTACTGTGGTTGGCAGTTCGGAATTCCGACTCCCAGGCACCGTCCTCCGGCCATGAACAGCCTGTGGTCAACGTCTACAACTGGTCCGACTACATCGGCCCCCATACCCTGAAGGACTTCGAGAAGGCAACGGGTATCAAAGTCAACTACGACATCTACGATTCCAGCGAGATCGTGGATACGAAATTGATGGCGGGACATTCCGGTTACGACGTAGTCGTCCACGCCGCCAGCTTCGTGAAGCGTCTCATCCCTGTGGGAATCGTGAAGAAACTGGACAAGAGCAAGCTTCCCAACTGGAAATATCTGGATCCGAAGCTACTCAAGCTGTTCAGCAAGTTTGATCCCGGGATGCAATACGGGGCGCCCTACATGTGGGGAACCGTAGGCTTCGCCTACAACGTGGACATGATCAAGAAACGCATGAAAAACCCGCCGGTCAACAGCGCGGCGCTGGTGTTCGACCCGGACGTGGTTTCCCATTTCGCGGATTGCGGTGTATCCCTGCTGGACTCGCCCACAGACGTGATTCCCCTGGCCCTCATGTATCTGGGCAGAGATCCGAATTCGATCAAGGAAAAGGACCTGCAGGACGTGCAGACCATGCTGATGAAGATCCGGCCGTATATAAAGTATTTCAGTTCCGCAAAAATGCTTAACGACCTGCCCAACAAAGAGGTCTGCATCGCCAACAGCTGGTCCGGCGACTACATGACGGCCTGGCGGCGCGCGAAGGAGGCCGGGATCAAGATCAAACTGGCCTTTGACATGCCCAAGGAAGGCATGCCCATCTGGCTGGACGCCATGTACATTCCCAGCGATGCGCCGCACCCGGAGAACGCATTGAAATTCATCAATTACATACTACGGCCCAAGGTCATCGCCGCCATCACCAACAACACCGCCTATGCCAACGCTGAATGGGCCGCCACCAAGTACGTAAAGAAGGCCTATCGCGAAAATCCGGCTATTTACCCGAACAAGCGTGTAATGAAGCTGCTGAAACCGGCCTTTATGCTCCCGCCCAAGGAGGAGCGTAAACGAACGAGAGTCTGGACGCACGTCAAGACAGGCCTATAACATTAGCAGACGATGAGCACTCTCCCGGAGCCTGGCAGTCCTCCCATAAACGGTTCTCACCAGGCGTCGGGCCGGTCCTGGGAAGATCCGTCAGCGACCCCCTTTATACGCATCCAGGATATTTCAAAGAATTTCGACGGCTTCGTTGCCGTGGACCACGTTAACCTGGACATTTACAAGGGTGAACTGTTCGCCATCCTGGGCGCATCCGGAAGCGGTAAGACCACCCTGCTGCGCATGCTCGGCGGATTTGAAACGCCGACGACAGGGAAAATCCTGATCGACGGCATGGACATGACCAACCTGCCGCCTTACGAGCGTCCCGTTAACATGATGTTCCAGTCTTACGCCGTGTTTCCGCACATGACCGTGGAACAGAACGTGGCCTATGGACTGAAAAAGGAAGGGGTCGAAAAGGAGGAAATCCGGCAGCGGGTGGCGGACATGCTGGACCTGGTGAAGATGACCAACTTCGCCCGGCGCAAGCCGCACCAGTTGTCCGGCGGCCAGACGCAGCGGGTGGCGCTCGCCAGGGCGCTGGTAAAGCGGCCGAAGGTGCTGCTGCTGGATGAGCCCCTGGCGGCGCTGGACAAGAAACTGCGGGAGCACACCCAGTTCGAACTGATGAACATCCAGGACAAGCTGGGCGTCACCTTCATCGTCGTAACCCATGACCAGGAAGAAGCCATGACGCTGGCGACGCGCATCGCGGTTATGGATCGCGGCCGCTTCGTCCAGACCGGGACACCGACCGAGGTCTACGAATATCCCTGCAACCAGTTCGTGGCGGATTTCTTCGGCACCATCAATATTTTTGAAGGCACAGTGAAAAGCTCGAATGCCGGCGCCACCGTCATCGAGTCCACGGAAGCGGGAACCGACATCAAGGCCGCGGGAGGCGGTGCCGTACCGGAGGGTGCCACGGTCTGGGTAGCAGTTCGTCCGGAGAAAATTACCCTTTCCAAGGACGCGCCGGCGGGCGACGGTATTACCGTGCTCCGCGGGGTTGTCTGGGACCTGGGCTATTACGGCAACCTGTCCATCTACCGGATCAAGACCTCGGCGGGGAAGGTGATACAGGTCAGCGCCCAGAACCGCATCCGCTCCGCGCAGCGCGTGGTGGAGTGGGATGACGAAGTGTTTTTATCGTGGGAACAACAGAGCAGCGTGGTGCTGACGGAATGAACATCGACCACGCCGCCCAGTCCACGGGAGACAGGGTCTGGCGCATGTTCGTCATCGCCGCGCCGTATACGTGGCTGCTCATATTTTTTCTCATCCCGTTTCTATTCGTATTCAAGATCAGCTTTGCCGACCCCATCATAGCCCAACCGCCATTCACGCCCCTGATCAACACGGGCGGTCATGGTGGCAGCCTGATTCACTTCACCTTGGACAACTACCGTTACCTTTTCAAGGACGACCTGTATGTGCTCAGTTACCTGAAGTCGCTGCAAATAGCGCTGGTCTCAACCGTCCTGTGCCTGCTGGTGGGCTACCCCATGGCCTACGGCATCGCCCGCGCGCAGCAACCGTACCGCAATCTGCTGTTGCTGCTGGTGATCCTGCCGTTCTGGACCTCGTTCCTGCTGCGTGTCTATGCGTGGATGGGATTACTGGGCAAGTACGGCACCCTGAACCAGCTGCTGCTCTGGGCCGGCATCATTCACCATCCGCTGCGGCTGCTCTACACCGACTTCTCCGTCTATCTTGGTATTGTTTATTCCTACCTGCCGTTCATGATCCTGCCCCTGTACGCCAACCTGGAGCGGCTGGACATCGACCTGCACGAGGCGGCGGCGGACCTGGGCGCCCGTCCGTTCGCCGTCTTCCGCGATGTCACCCTGCCCCTGTCCATGCCCGGGATTATCGCCGGATCCCTGCTGGTGTTCATTCCCGCCATCGGTGAATTCGTCATTCCGGAACTGCTTGGCGGACTCAATACGGTGATGATCGGGCGCACCCTGTTCAACGAATTCTTTCTCAATCGTGACTGGCCGGTTTCTTCAGCGGTGGCGACCCTGCTTCTGCTGATCCTGGTCGTGCCGATCATGATATTCCAGCGCTACCAGGTGAAAGAGGGAACGGGGGAAGAATGAACGGCCGGCGCTCCAGGTTCGTGCTCACCATGATGACCGTGGGCTATATTTTCCTGTACCTGCCGCTGGTCATGGTTGTCTTCTATTCATTCAATAAATCCAAGCTGGTGACGGTCTGGGGCGGATTCTCCACCCACTGGTACGTGGAGTTGATGCACAACTCGGAAATCATCAATGCGGCATTGCTGAGCCTGCGCATCGCCACCATCAGCGCTACCGCGGCCGCGGTGCTGGGCACGCTGGCGGGACTGGCGTTGACACGCATGGGCAATTTCCGGGGACGCACGCTGTTCACCGGCATGATCGCCGCGCCGCTGGTTATGCCGGACGTCATCACCGGGTTGTCTCTGCTGCTGCTGTTCGTCAGCCTGCAGGCATTGATCGGCTGGCCCGCCAACCGCGGTGCCCTGACCATCATCCTCGCGCACACCACTTTTTCCATGGCGTACGTCGCGGTCATCGTGCAATCGCGCCTGTCTTCCATGGACGAAGCCATGGAGGAGGCCGCTATGGACCTGGGCGGACGACCGTTCGGGGTAACCATGGATATCACCCTGCCGCTTATCGCACCGGCCATCGTTTCCGGCTGGCTGCTGGGCTTCTCCCTGTCGCTGGACGACGTGGTCATCGCCACCTTCGTGTCCGGGCCCGGCGCCAGCACTCTGCCCATGGTCATATTTTCCAAGATCCGCCTGGGCGTGACGCCGGATATCAACGCGGTGGCCACTATAATTATCGGCGTGGTGACCATCGGCGTCGGCATCGCCGGCTGGCTTATGCTTCGTCAGGAGAAGCAGCGCGTGCGGGACATCCAGGCCAGCGCCCAGGCCTGA
>CAZNWR010000142.1:0-7725 GCA_964576645.1 uncultured Enterobacteriaceae bacterium
CCGTCTGGCCGCAATGGCACAGACGTACTTGCTCTCCGTCTCGCTCGCGCGGGCGCGCCATGGCCATCATGGCCCGCTCGACATTGTCGAACCAGCGATCACCGTCCAGGTGCATTTTGACGGCCAGCCGCCGCGCGCGCTGCACCCGGTTGTAACCGGCGTTATAGGCTGCCAGCATGAACCAGGTACGATCCTCAAGCAGCAGTGAATTTTCGAACTTGCCACGCAGATAACTCAGGTAGCGCACCGCGGTCCCGATGCTGGTCTTGGGATCGTCCCCCTTGTCTCCGCCGAACAACTCGGCCGTGGCCGGCAAAAGCTGCATCAGCCCGGCTGCGCCGGCATCCGACAGCGCGCCCGGATCAAAGCGGCTTTCCTGGTACATCTGGGCGACAATCAGGCGCCAATCGAAATCATAGCGCTCCGCGTACTTGTGAACGATGGCGTCGTAAGGGGACAGGCGGCTGACCCCCGCCAGAAGCGCCGAGTCGCCACGGGGAGGATCCGGGCGCGTCAGATAGCGGGCGTAGAGAACGTTATAGAAGCCGGTGTGATATTCACGGCTGATATAGGCATTGAGCGCCGTCTGCAACTGCGTGGATGTGCGTCGAACCGCCCACACCAGCGGCTCGGGACGGGTAATCGCGAACTGCACCTTGAGGTTGACCTGCCGCTTCAGTTCGGCCTTGGCCTCGTGGCTGCCTATCACGGTCAGGTCGTACATTCCGTGCGCCACCCGGAACAGCGTAGCCTCGGTATTGATGCCGGGCCGGGTCTGGGCGATTTCCACGTCTATCCCCTGTTTCTGGAGTTGCTCCAGGTCCGCCAGGTAGGGACTGTCCGCGGGTATCACGATGCGCCGGCCGGCCAGATCCTGCACCCCGGAGAGCGGCGGATCGGACTCCCGGGCCACGATCACCGGTGCCGAATAGTTATACGGCCGGGTATATGCCACCATCCCGTCGGCGCCGAAGCTGTCGGCCGGCAACGACGCCGCTATCACGTCTCCCCTGCCTTCCAGCAGCAGCTTCTTCATTTCCCGATGGCTGTGGGCCACCACCACATCCAGGCGCATTCCCTGGTTTTCCGCAAAGCGTTCCATCAAGTCGTACTCGAATCCCTTCAGGCGGCCGTAGTCCACGAAGTAGTTCACGGCATCCTGGTAGGTGATAAGCCGCAGGGTCTTGCGTTCGCGCAGACCCGGCAGGTCGTCGCGGTAGGTGCGTGCAAGTCCAATTTCCAGATGCTTGCGGTTCAGAAACTGGTTGAGGGAACCGAGCAAAGCCGGGTCGTTGCGCCGCACCGCCCAGGACAGCGCCCGCCCCCGGGTAAGGTTGTAAGCCACCCGCAGATCGAGAAACCGCGGCAGCAGGGACTGCAGCGTCAGACTGTCGATGACGGCGAGGTCATAGCGCCCTGACGACACCCGCTTCAGAATGGCCTTTGCACCGACCTCCTCGGGAATGCGTACCAGCCCCATGGTCGGATGTTCCCGCGCCAGCCGCGCCATTTCCGCCCACGCGGGAGAAGACCGTTTCAGCGCGATATCCCGGGTATATAAATCGGAAGTCGAACGGATCCGTCCGGTATCGGCCCGGCCCACCACCTGCTGCCTGGACATGCCCCAGGACAGGGTGCGAATGGCACCCGCGGGGGCCGCCTGCTTGCCGCGTACGCCCAGCAGCACATCGGCGTTGCCGTTCTGTAGCAGTTGGTAGAGCTTTGCCTTGGGCGCCGCGATCCAGACCGGCCTCAGGCCGCGGCTGGCGGCGTATTGGCGGATCAGGGTGCGCTCGGTGGCATTCACAATGCCCGCGCCCCCCTTGGCACGCCGGTACAGCACCCGCAGCACCTTGTCGGCACCCGGCGTGTAAGGATTGGCCGCGGACACGCCCCGCGTCGCGCCCGCCGCGGCGACCTGGACCGCAACCTTCGCCGGACCTTGCGCCGGCACATGCAGGTACGCATAGCCGAGCAAGGCGAACACCATGGCGCTGATGCAGACAACCAAGGTGGAGGTTGTTCGCACTGGTATCCCCCGTCCTGTCGGCCGCCTTTGCCAGGGCAGCCTTATCCCGGTGGGCACTATACGTAGTTTCCGCATAAATATCTATATATTGTGTGCAATTGCTCAACCACTACCACATATGGAATGGTGCGGTGCAATATACCGTGACTGTAGCACGGCACGGGCCCGCCGGCAAAACCGGTGGGCACCGGCGTTGACCGGGATCAACGGTGGGAAAGCTGGTGTTCCAGGGCGGTCAGACGCTCGGGCGTGCCGACGTCCAGCCAATATCCTTCGAAGTGACAACCGCTGACGGCGCCCCGGTCGATGGCCTGCCGCAGCACCGGGGCGAGGGGGAAAGCGCCACCGCCCAGCCCCTGGAACAGGGCGGGCCGAAATACCGCGATGCCACTGTAGGTCAGGCGCGGGCCGGGCGCGTTCGTGACGCGGCCATCCTGCAGCTGGAAATCTCCGTCAGGATGATGGGCCGGGTTGGAAACCATAACCAGGTGAGCCAGGGAGTCGGGCTCCGCCGGGAGGCTGGAAAAGGGGAAATCCGTCCAGATATCGGCATTCACCACGATAAACGGCGCATTCCCGAGAAGAGGCAGCGCATGGCGGATGCCGCCTCCTGTTTCCAGTGGCGTTTCCCCTTCAGGGGAATAGTGCAGGCGCACCCCGAAGCGGCTGCCGTCGCCAAAGGCGCGCTCGATCTGATCGCCCAGGCGCGCATGATTGATCACGATATCGCTCACTCCCGCCCGCGCCAACGACTCCAGATGGTACTGCAGCAGCGGCTTGCCGCCGGCCTTGAGCAGGGGCTTGGGAATATCCCGGGTAAGTTGGCCCATACGGGTACCGAGCCCGGCGGCCAGGATCATGGCTTGCATCACTATGTGGCGGAACTTACGAACGCTGCGTAACTGGAAAATCGGCCGGGAGGTTTAACGCGCGCCGGCCTTTTCTGGCATTATCCGCGCATAAGCCCGTCAAATCACTCATGCTTGCCACCGCCATTCAAATTCTCGCCGGTCTTGCGCTGCTCGTGTTCGGCGCCGACAAGTTTGTCACCGGCGCCGCGCGCACCGCACGCCGCCTCGGCGTAAAGCCGCTCATTATCGGCCTTACCGTCGTGGGATTCGCCACCTCCCTGCCGGAAATGCTCGTGAGCGCCGTGGCCGCATGGCAGCACAAAACGGATATCGCCGTAGGCAATGCCTTCGGCTCCAACATCGCCAACATCGCGCTGGTGCTCGGCGCGACCTTGCTGGTGCGCCCTTTTAACATCCACTCGGCCACGCTGCGCCGGGAATTTGTGGCCATGTGCGCCGCCTGCGTGCTGGGCAGCGTCGTGCTTTTCAACGGCTATCTGGACCGCGCGGACGGTGTCGTGCTGATCCTGGCGCTGTGCCTGTTCCTGTGGTGGATAGTATTCATGGCCGGCAAGTCTCCCCGGACCGATCCGTTAGCGACGGAATTCAAACACGAGTACCAGCGCGCCGGCCCTCTGGGAGCCGCGCTCGGTCTCAGTGCCATGGGACTCGTTCTGCTGCTGCTGGGCTCCAAGCTGCTGGTGGACGGCGCCGTGGTCATGGCGCAGGCCCTCGGGCTCAGTGACCTGGTCATCGGACTGACGGTGGTGGCCGTGGGTACCAGTCTGCCGGAACTGGCAGCGTCTCTAATGAGCGCTCACAAACAGGAGTCTGACATTGCCATAGGCAATGTTATTGGTTCAAATATGTTCAATATGCTCGCAGTGCTAGGCGTTCCCGCATTAATCCATCCCGCGGCGATTGGCTCGGAAGTGGAATACCGGGACGTACCGGTAATGCTATTCCTGACCGCGCTTATGGGCTGGATGGCGTTTTCCCGCCGGCGGGAGCGGCTTGGCCGGATTCATGGATTGATATTACTGCTATGCTTTATCGCTTACGAACTCCTGCTGTTCCACAGCGCGTCTCCGCGCCCGGGATCCTGAGATCATGTCAGCCAGAATAAAGCACGAGCCGGGCGGGGATGCGAATCGCCTGGTGGCGCTGGGACGCGCCGTACTTGAAACGGAAACGGCGGCGCTGGCTGCACTGGCCAACCGCGTCAACGACCAGTTCGTCGCCGCCTGCCGGCATATCCTGGGCTGCCGCGGCCGCGTGGTCGTAACGGGCATGGGCAAATCCGGCCATATCGGCAGCAAGCTGGCCGCGACGCTCGCCAGTACCGGGACCCCTGCCTTTTTCGTGCACCCGGGCGAGGCCAGCCATGGCGATCTGGGCATGATCACCGCCAACGACGTGGTTATCGCCCTGTCCAACTCCGGCGAAACCGAGGAGATCCTCACGCTACTGCCCCTGATCAAGCGCATCGGCGTCCCGCTGGTCAGCCTCACCGGCAATCCCCAGTCCACCCTGGCCTGCGCGGCGACCGCCAACATCGACGTCAGCGTTGAAAAGGAAGCCTGCCCGCTGGGTCTTGCGCCGACCGCCAGCACGACCGCGGCGCTGGCCATGGGCGACGCGCTTGCCGTCGCCTTGCTGCAGGAACGGGGATTTACCACGGAGGATTTCGCCATGTCCCATCCCGGCGGGACGTTGGGACGGCGCCTGCTGCTGCGTGTGTCCGATCTCATGCATAAGGGTGAGGCCATGCCGCGGGTCCGCGAAACCACTCTGCTTGGCCGGACCCTGGTGGAAATGACCCAGAAGGGCCTGGGTATGACCGCCGTGGTGGACGCCGAGGATCGGGTATTGGGGATCTTCACCGACGGCGACCTGCGCCGCGCGCTGGATTCGGGTATAGACGTGCACACCGCCATGATCGAGCAGGCAATGACCCGCAACTGCAAGACCGTCGATCCCGGCATGCTGGCCGCGGAAGCGGTCGCCATGATGGAAACCCACAAGATCAACGCCCTGCTGGCGGTGGACGAGAACGGGCGCCTGGTCGGCGTACTCAACATGCACGATTTGCTGCGGGCGCGCGTGGTCTAGCACCTGGACCATCAACATGCACCGCAGCACTGCATCAGCAAAGTGATCAACCAGCAGAACGAGGAAGAGGGGACACTGCGCGAGCGCGCGGCCGCCATACGCCTGGTGGTATTCGACGTGGATGGCGTCCTTACCGACGGCAAGCTCCTGCTGGGGCCGGGAGGCGAGGAATTCAAAATGTTCCACGTGCACGACGGTCTTGGCCTGGTCATGCTCCGGGAAAGCGGCATCGAGGTGGCGGTGATCTCCTCGCGCGAATCGCGGGTCGTGGCCGAGCGCATGGCGGACCTGGGCATTGAGTACGTGTTCCAGGGCCGCGGTGATAAACGATCCGCTCTGGCATCCCTGCTTACCTCTCTGCAACTCCCGGCACAGCAAGTCGCCTACGTGGGCGACGACCTGGTGGACCTGCCGCCCATGGGGGAGGTGGGCCTCGCCATCGCCGTGGCCAACGCCCGGCCGCAGGTGAAGCAGCGGGCCCACTGGGTTACCGGCGCCCGCGGCGGGGACGGGGCGGCGCGGGAGGTATGCGAAATGCTCCTGCAGGCCCGGGGCCTGCTGGACGCGTACAGCCAGCGCCATGCTTGAGCACCGTGCCGGAACCGCTTGCGGCGCCGCGATTCTAAGTTTGCAGGGGCCGGTCGCCCCCTGAGTAATGCTGCAGCGCATACTCCTGTTCGGCGGGTTATTGGCGGGTGTACTGCTCACAGCCTGGCTGCTGCAGGCCCTGGGCTCCGGCCCGGCCGGGCCAGGCGCCGCCCAGAGCCACGACCCGGACTATTACATGGAAGACTTCACCACCCTGACCATGGACAAGGAAGGCAGGCCCAAAAACAAGCTTCATGCCCTGTACATGGCACACTACGCCGAGGACGACACCAGCGAACTGCTCAAACCCCAAATGAAATTCTACCGGCACGGCAAACCGCCTCTCTACATCAGCGCCGACAAGGGCTGGGTGACCTCGGCCAACAACGTGGTGGTGTTGAAAGACCACGTGCGCATGTGGGAAAACGACGCCGCCGGCAAGCCGGTTCTGCGGGTAACCACGAGCCAGGTGCGGATTCTCATCAAGGAGGAGTATGCGGAGACCGACCAACGTGCAAAAATTGTCTGGAATAGAACCACCATCATCGGCACCGGCATGCGCGCATACATGAAGACAAGCCGCCTGGACGTCATTCATCATGAAAAAACCATTATTGAACCCAAGCCGGCAGGCTGATCCGAACCGGCTGCACCTGCAGGAGACTGGATCCCGATGCTGACACTTTCACGTCTGACGCCAGCGGCCGTGGCGGCGTTACTGGCCTCGGTGATCGCCGTCAATGCCCATGCCCTGTCCACGGACAAGAACAAACCCATAGAGGTGGAAGCCGACAGCGCGCAACTCGATGACTTGAACAACGTAAGCGTGTACCGCGGCAACGTCGTGGTAACCCAGGGCAGTATCCGCATGACCGGCGACATCATGACCGTGCACAATACGCCCGACAACAAGCTGGACTACCTGGTCATGCAGGGACATCCCGCAACTTACCGCGAGCTTCCCGATAACAGTGACGTATACGATACCGCCGAGGCGGATCGCATGGAGTATTACGAGCTGAAAAACTACGTGATCCTGACAGGCAATTCCGTGGTGACCCAGAAGGGCTTGCGCTTCAGTGGTGAAAGGATCGAATACGACACGGCGCGCAACGAGGTCAAGGCCTACGGCGGCCCCCACCCGCTTCCCGGCAACACCGCGCTCGGCACTCCCAGCACCGGGCGCATCAAGGTGATCATCAAAAAAGGTGAAAACAACGACGAGCCCGCCAAGCCCAAGCACAAACCAAAACAGAAAAGCAAATAGTGGCGCTGATCGGTTCCAAGCGACGCTTCCGGCCATGAGCACCCTCACCGTCCGCCATATCTCCAAGTCCTTTCGCTCGCGCAAGGTAGTGCGCGACGTCAGCCTGTCGATAAACAGCGGCGAGATCGTCGGCCTGCTCGGGCCCAACGGCGCGGGCAAAACCACCAGCTTTCACATGATTGTCGGACTGATCCCCTGCGACAGTGGAAATATCTATCTGAATAATGTCGAGATCAGCCAACTGCCCATGGACAGGCGCGCGCGCCTCGGACTTGGCTATCTGCCGCAGGAGTCCTCCATCTTCCGTAAACTGAGCGTGGCCGAAAACATCATGGCCATCCTGGAAACACGCGACACCCTGAGCGAGAGTCAATCGCGCCAGCGTCTCGAACGCCTGATGCAGGAATTCCATATCACCCATCTGCGCGACAATCTGGGAATGAGCCTGTCCGGCGGCGAACGCCGGCGCGTGGAGATCGCCAGGGCACTGGCCACGGACCCGGGGTTCCTGCTGTTGGACGAACCGTTCGCGGGAATCGATCCTATTTCCGTTGGAGACATTCAGCGCATGGCCCGCTACCTCAGTGACCGCGGCCTCGGGGTGCTGGTGACCGACCACAACGTCCGGGAAACACTGGGCACCTGCGACCGCGCTTACATCGTCAACGACGGCGGCATCATCGCCGAAGGCGCGCCCGGCGAGATCCTGAACAACGAGCAGGTGCGCGCGGTCTACCTGGGCGAAGAATTCCGCCTCTAGCCACGCCATGGCACGGATTCAGGTGCTGCAATCCGGAACTAGAGACCCATATTCCTCCATGCGGAACCTGAGCCCGTCGATCGCGGAAAATTTGGATCCCGGGTCCGCGCGCAGCGAT
>CAZNWR010000143.1:0-7690 GCA_964576645.1 uncultured Enterobacteriaceae bacterium
TCCGGCGATGCGGACAATGCCGAGGCCGCATTCAAGACCGCCACGGCAACCCTGGTAAAGCTCAAGGGAGCGAACGATCCCGACCTGGTAACCGTCCACAGCGACATGGCCAGCATTTATGCCAAGCGCAAGGACCTGGACAAGGCGGTGGGCGAACTGGACAAGGCCATCTCCATTACCGCCAAGAAATATGGCGGTGACGATCCGCGCGTGGCGGATCTCGCAATGGAGCGGGGCGACCTTGACGTTGCCAGAAAGGATCTGGACGCAGCCAGCGCCGACTTCAATCGTGCACTGACAATCCGGCGCAAGCACTTCGGCGCGCATGCGCCGCAAACGGCGGATGCCCTGCTGCTGGTGGGCGATGCCGAGATGCTGCAGAAACAGTACAAGGCCGCGGAACGGGAATACACCAGCGCGCTGGCCATATACAAGAAGGCCCTGGTCGCGGACGATCCACGCATTATCGCGGCCCACTCCAGGCTGGCGAACCTGTTCATTAACATGCACGACAGCCGTTTCGCCGAGCACGCGGACAAGGTCATTGCCCTGTCTCCCAACCGGGACGGCGCGGCGCTGCCGCTGTTCGTGGTTCGACCCAGATACCCCATGCTCAAGGACGGAAAGCCGGCCCAGGGCTGGGTGCTGCTGAACTTTACTGTCACTACCGCCGGCCGGGTGGCGGATGCCAAGGTATTGGAATCCATGCCGAAAGGCCGGTTCGATAAGCTGACCCTCGACGCGGCGCGCCAGTGGCGCTTCAAACCCTACGTGAAGGACGGCAAACGCCTGCCACAGCCTGATACCAGGGCCAGGGTTGTGTACTCCGGCGGTCAAGTCCGGGTCGACCTGGGTCAGATGAACAAAAGCTAGATATAAGTTAGAAAGTCAAAAGGTAAATGAGGAAAGTAAAAGGCGCCTTACGACATTCAGCTTTTAACTTTTAACTTAATAAGTGTACGAAATCGTCACGGAACCGAATTTCTGGTCGCCCTGCTGTCCGCGGAACTCCTTCGTGCGCAGCACCTGCGCGTAGGAAAGCTTGAAGCGCCTGTACGTGACACTGGCGCCCACCATGAAATCCCCCACCAGCGGTTCCTTTCGCACGCTGTGACTGTGCGAGAAGGTATTGCCATCCAGGAATATGTCGCGCGCCACCAGCCGCGCCTCCGCGGCCGCGAACACGTGGAACCCGAAGCTGTTGCCTGACGGATCGTAGCGGGGATCACGCGTATCCGACGGGGCCTCGGTTTCGCTGGCCGGACGGATCAAGGCGGTGCCGAAGTCGGTGGGCAAATTCCAGCCAAAGCGAAATTCCACGCCGGCGTCCACATGCGTGAAGATGTTACCCACCGCCGCGCCCGCGTTGACCACCGAGTCCACGCCCCAGCGTCCATGAAAATCCGTGCGCGGCAACAAGCGGTATTTCCATTCATATATGAGGTCAATACCCGGTTCCGTATTGATCTGGTTGTTCCAGCCCTGTGCCTCCGGTAAACCGCGAACATCGTGCACCAGATCCTGCGCCTGTTGCGCCAGCGACCAGGGGCCGGTTAAGCCGGCTTCAATCTCGAAAGTGTCCAGGCGCCGGTAGGTCTCGCTGTGAAACGCGGCACTTCCGTACAGCCAGCCGGCATAGGGGCGGTCATTGGGAATGAGCGCCCGTTGGGAAATGTCCGAAGGGGTATACATCTTCTGTCCGATGGAAAAGGAGATGTTGCGCTGGCGCTGGGGGTCGGAAGCGAACGGCAGCAGGGAAACCACCCGGTCGACCAGGTGGCCCATGGAACTGTGCCTCTTCAGCCATGGCAGGTTCTGGAACCACTGCAACTGGGGCGATATCCAGGTCAGCTTGATGCCGTTGGTGTAATACCGGTCGGTGCCTGCAAACAGATCGTTTTCAAACTGAAACGCGAACGTCCAGGAGTTCTCCCGCGGCTTCTCGGCGCGCGCCGGGACACAGGCCACGGCCAGTAACAGGCAGAGAAGCAAGCGACGGCAGGCCATCGACGCGATACCGCCGTTCAGGTCAGCAGCACCAGCGCCCGGATCACTACCACGTTGATCAGGGAAAGCATGACGGCTGCGGAACCCGCGTCCTTGGCCCAGCCGGACAACCCGTGCAGCTCAACGCCGGTGTGTGCCAGCCACATGGCCAGCGGCGCGAGCACGACGGTCAGGTACAGCTCCTGGCGGAACGCCTGCTCGTTTTTGAAGGTGGCCTTGAGTCCCTGCAGAGAATACTTCGTCGCATTGACCAGCCGGTTGAGCGATTGCCGTTGCCGGGCTGTCATGATCGCGGCCTGCTCCTGCGTTAACCTGGGTGGGACGACATTCTAACAGCCGGCCCGGCTGGCGCCGCACTTCACCCTTGGTTACCATAGCCGGGCCGGCCTCCTGTTCCGTCCGCATTCATGAGCAACCCCCTTCTGGATTTAAATAACCTGCCCGCGTTCAGCCGCATTCGGCCGGAACATATCGAGCCGGCTATCGACGAACTCTTGCAGGAAAGCCGTTCACTGCTGCACGCCTTGCTGGAGCGGAACACCACCTTCACCTGGGAAAACCTGCTCGCGCCCCTGGAGGAACAGGACAACCGCATCGACCGGGCCTGGTCTCCGGTCACTCACCTGCATTCCGTGGCCGACAGTGAGCCGCTGAGGGCGGCCTATAACGCGTGTCTCCCGAAGCTCACCGACTACGCCACCGAAATGGGCCAGCACGAAGGCCTGTATCGGGCCTGTTTGCAGATTGCCGGCGCGGACGGCTTCCAGGAACTGCGCCCGGCACAGCGGAAGGTCGTCGAAAACATGCTGCGCGACTTCCGTCTTTCCGGCGTGGAGCTCGGTCAGGAGGCGCGCAAACGCTTCCGGGAAATCCAACTGCGACTGTCCCAGCTGCAGACCCGGTACGAGGAAAACCTGCTGGATGCTACCCGTGCCTGGACACTGCACCTGGTCGATCCCGCGCGGATCTCCGGCTTGCCGGCGTCGGCGCTTGCCTTGGCCGAGGCTGCCGCCCGCGAAGCCGGCAAGGAAGGGTGGCTATTCACCCTGGAGTTTCCTTCCTACCTGCCGGTGATGCAGTACGCCGATGACAGCGACCTGCGCAGGTCCATGTACCAGGCCTATGTCTGCCGGGCATCCTCGCGCGGCCCCGATGCCGGCCGCTGGGACAACGGACCGCTCATGGTGGAGATCCTGGCGCTGCGCCGTGAGCTTGCCGCGCTGCTGGGCTATCCCACCTTTGCCGACCTTTCGCTGGTGCGGAAAATGGCCGGATCCGTGCCGGAAGTCATGCAGTTTCTCGAGCAACTGGCGCGGCGCGCGCGCCCCATGGCGGTTGCGGAACTGGAGGAACTGCGGGCATTCTCCGCCGAGCATCACGGCGTTACCCGGCTCGAGGCCTGGGACGTCGCCTATTACTCGGAGAAGCTGAGACAGCATCGCTACAGCCTCTCCCACGAGGAACTCAGGCCGTACTTTCCCGTATCGCGCGTCCTCGACGGCATGTTCAAAATCGTGGGCCGTCTTTTCGGCATTTCCATCGTGGAACGCCGTGGCG
This sequence comes from uncultured Enterobacteriaceae bacterium, assembly GCA_964576645.1. Classification (GTDB taxonomy): domain Bacteria; phylum Pseudomonadota; class Gammaproteobacteria; order Eutrophobiales; family Eutrophobiaceae; genus CAZNWR01. The sequence goes on from CAZNWR010000143.1 coordinate 3,565, forward strand.
TGGACGCTTGGGACCCGGAAGTACGGTTCTTCGACATCCGCGACACTTCGGGCGAACTGCGCGGGGGTTTCTACCTGGACCTGTACGCCAGGCCGAACAAGCGCAATGGCGCGTGGATGGACGAGTGTGCCGTACGCCGGCGTCACGACGGGGAATTACAGCTTCCGATCGCTTACCTCACCTGCAACTTCCCGCGGCCGCTGGGTGCGGAGCCTTCGCTGCTGACCCATGATGACGTCATGACACTGTTTCATGAATTCGGTCACGGCTTGCACCACATGCTGACAAAAATCGATTATGCCGGCGTATCGGGCATCAACGGCGTACCCTGGGACGCAGCCGAACTGCCGAGCCAGTTCCTGGAAAACTGGTGCTGGGAACGGGAAGCGCTGAGCCTGATCGCCGGTCATTTCCGCAGCGGCGCACCACTGCCTGAAGATCTGTTCCAGCGCTTGCTCAAGGCCCGTAATTTCCAGTCCGGCATGCAAATGGTCCGCCAGCTTGAATTCGCGCTGTTCGACTTCCGCCTGCACGCGGACTCGCGCGCTGAAAGCGAAGCCGACATCCAGTCGCTGCTGGACGAGGTGCGCAGCCAGGTGGCGGTCATCATGCCGCCCGAGTACAACCGGTTCCAGAACTCCTTCTCGCACATATTCGCCGGCGGCTACGCGGCCGGCTATTACGGCTACAAATGGGCCGAGGTTCTGTCGGCGGACGCCTTTTCCCGATTCGAGGAAAACGGTATCTTTGACGAGGCAACGGGTAGACAATTTCTGCACTCAATTCTAGAGCAGGGGGGCTCGCGCGATCCCATGGACTTGTTCGTCGAATTCCGTGGCCGGCGGCCGAGTATGGAGCCATTGCTGCGCCACGCGGGTATTGCACCTCTTGAAGACGGCGCCGTAGCATGAATATCGCAGCACGCATCAGTCTCGCCGCTCTCTGCTGCCTGATCACAACAGCCGCTGTTGCCGATACCGTCTACGTCAGTTCCCAGCTCAAGGTTGGCCTGCACCAGGACAAGACAGCAGACAGTCCCATAGTCAAAGTCGTGCCCGTGGGCACCGCCCTGGACGTACTTAAACACGGTGCCGGCGTGTCGCAGGTCCGTACCCCCTCCGGCGCCATCGGCTGGCTCGATAACAGTTACCTCACGGACAAGGCGCCCGGCGGCAGCGCCCAGGTGCAACAGCTCCAGAAACAACTCGCCGACGCGCAGCAGCAGATCAACGATCTGCAGGGACAGGCCGGTGCTGATACAGGGTCCCCGCCCGACCAGCAGTCCGCGCTCCGGAAGAAAGACGCCGACCTTGCGCAGAAGCTCAAGGAAGAGCAGTTGCGGGCGGGAGAGTTTCAAATCAAGCTTGCGGAGTTGCGCAAGCGTGTCGGTGAAAACAACGACACGGCGTCGCTCTACAAGCAGATCCAACAGTTGCAGGAGGACAAAAAGAATCTGCAATTGGAATTATCCATGCGCACCGGCGACGGCGGTACGGTGCACCTGCTGGAGCATGCCGTGTCGGGATCGGCTGAAGGCTTGAACCTGTCCCTGCCGGCGCTTGCCATCGCGATCCTGGTGATCCTGTTTGCCGGATTCGCCGGCGGCATCTACCTGATGGACTATCGCAACCGCCGCCGTCATGGCGGCTTCCGCGTATAACTCTTGTCCCCGTTTCACGTTGCGTGCCTCCACTCCGCCATACTTGATATCGGGTGCCGGGCATTCGCTCCGCTTAATCTCGCCGTACATCCCTGTACGGCTCGAATCAGTTCCGCGCGCCACCTACATCCCTGTATCGCGCGCTCCACATGACGCTTCACGAACACCCGGCACCCAACTCCACCGTCGGGTTCACACCGAGAGCCATAAGCGCTGGGTGGGTCTGCGCAGCGGCATGAGCGAGCGTGGAGCCACGGATGGCGAAGCGCGAGCGCTGCCGCGAGCGGGACAGGGATGTCCCGCGAAGCGAGAGCGGAGTAGACCCACCCGGCGCGTTCCGAGCGCATAAATCCAAGACCGCGTAATGTTCAAGATTGCCACCTGGAACGTAAACTCACTGCGCGTGCGCCTGCCGCATGTACTGCAATGGCTGGAGGAACACGCGCCCGACGCCGTCGCCCTTCAGGAAACCAAGACGGTCGATGAGGAATTCCCGTTGGATGCAATACGCGAGCGGGGATATGAGGCCGTCTACTCCGGCCAGAAAACCTACAACGGCGTGGCCATCCTGAGCCGCACGCCGGCGAGCGACGTCAAAAGCGGGTTCCCGGAGCTCGACGACCCACAACGGCGCGTGCTGCTGGCACGATACGGGGACATCAACGTTCTCAACCTGTACGTGCCCAACGGCTCCGAAGTCGGATCGGACAAATATGCCTATAAGCTGGACTGGTTCACGCACCTGCACGACTTTGTCCGCGGCCTGCTGGCGGACAACCCCCGGCTGATCGTGCTGGGCGACTTCAATGTGGCGCCGGACGATCGTGACGTGCACGATCCCGCCAGGTGGGCCGGGCAGGTGCTGTGCAGCGAGCCCGAAAGACAGGCCTTCACGACCCTGCTGGAACAGGGACTGTCGGACTGTTTCAGGCGCTTCGAGCAGGAACCCGGCAGCTTTACCTGGTGGGATTACCGCGCCGCGGCGTTCCGGCGCAACCACGGCCTGCGTATCGATCATATTCTCGCCGGCGCGGATCTTGCGGCAAAATGCCGAAGCTGCACCATCGATCGCACGCCGAGAACCTGGGAGCGTCCCTCCGATCACGCGCCGGTCATCGCGGAATTCGATCTGCACTGATCGGACTCACACCGGCAGCGTGCCTGGCCTTTTATGCACGGCCCTGCCTATTTCCATTAGCGACTGCCCCCGTTATTTTTCGTGGGTTTTTCAAAGCCATAGAGGGGGAAATCATGTCGCTTGTGGAGACTCGCGGTTGCGCGCTTTCGGCGCTGGCAATGGGAATATGTATCGCCATGGGGAGCGTCCCGGTTCACGCCGATGAACTGGGAGAAATTATTGTTACCGCCGAACAACCCACAGTGACCAAGATTTCCACGACCTACCAGATAGATGCGCCCGAGATCCAGCTTCGCAACGACCACACCTTGACCGACGTAATGGAAAACGTGCCCGGGGTAAACGTGCGCGTTGGCGGTCAGGGACATCCCCTGCTGGACATCCGCGGCCTGCGTACACGCCAGATCAAGCTGCTGATAGACGGTATACCTTACAATTCCACGGCCGACGGCCAGTTTGATCCCGATCTCATACCCACCGAGGGCATCTCCAGGATCAAGGTCACCACCGGCGGCGTCTCCGAGTTATACGGGGCCGGCGCCATGGCCGTCATCAATGTGATAACAAAGGAAGGCAGCGGCAAACCGCATTATTCGCTCGGCGGAGAATTCGGCCAGGGGGGCTACCGGCGCGTGCATGCCAGCGCTGGCGGGTCCGAGGGGAAGCTCGGGTATTTCGCGTCCGTCGTCAGTCGCGACCAGAACGGTTATCCATTGTCGGCGGACTTTACGCCCACATCCATACAAGGCAGCGGGCTGCGCGACAACAGCGATCGGCGGGAAACCAGCGGCATCGCCAACCTCACGTACAATGTTTCCAACGATCTGCGCGCGGGCCTGATAGTCAGCGCCCTGAAAGGCGCCTACGGCATTCCACCCAACGTCAATGACGACCCCACCAATATATTCGCCAGCAAGACGCAGTACGAACGCGTGGACAATCAACGCGGCGCCAACATACAGGGATCTTTCAGCTACGGCGGCAGCGGACCCTGGTACGCCAAGGGCTGGGCCTACGGCAATTACCTGGCGGAGAACGACAACCGCTATGATGACGCCACTTACAGCAGCATCTCCGATCCCACCATCAAAGGCACCTATCTCACCACCACCAAAAGCCTGATCCGCGGCCTCGGGCTGCAGACCGGGTATTCATTCACTCCTCACATTCGCTTCAGTGTCGCCCTGGAATCCCATGATGATTCCTACTCCCAGGACGGCGTCATCCGCGACGTCCCTGTCGTCACGACCACCGGCAGTAGCGGTGGTGGCGGCGGTGGCGGTGGCGGCGGCGGTGGTGGTGGCGGCGGTGGTGGTGGCGGCGGTGGC
>CAZNWR010000144.1:0-7624 GCA_964576645.1 uncultured Enterobacteriaceae bacterium
GGCCGGCGGCCAGGGATGAGCGGAGCAGGTGGATCAGCCCCTGACAAGGGAAATGTCCATTTCCCACGAGGATTTCTTCCGATTGTTGCCCCGTGCCCTGGGCGACATGCCATTTTCCCGGCGCGGGAGCCGCATCGAGGCGCGCAGCGGCAAGCGGCGCGTCTGTATCGAGGCCGGGCCGGAATCCAGGCGCCGCCTGGGTTCGCTTGAACTGCCGGTTACGCGGGTTAGGATCAGCCTGTCCGGTTTCCTGCCCGCGGAACAAGCGGCGTTCCTGGCGCGCTTTGATCTGGCTTATCGAAGAGGCGGTGGTTGACGCGTAATACGTTCGTTCAAACGGGCGGTCCATGGTCGGAGCAGGGCGGGCGCCAGCCAGGGCGCCATGCCATGCTCCCGGGGCACCGGCAAAACCCGTCCCAGAGTCGATTGTTGTAAAAATGTGTCGCTCCAGCAAAGGCTGGCACTATCTGTTGTACATTTGTTCCGCCATGTTGCAGTAATTCCTGATTTATAGTAGTTTTTGCGCTGTCTTTGCAGATGGAAGACAAGGGTTTCAGCCTCTTGCCTTTGCAGGCTCGCCCAAGGGAAATATGGGGGAGATGAATGGGCTGGGGAGGCCGAACTTAATCTCTAGAGCTTAAGTTTTGTCTTATCTGGTTAGGAGGAAATGATGAAACAACTTAAAAGAATCAAGCTCGCAACAGTCATCGGCTGTGCCGCCCTGGCAGCAGCGCTGTGTGCACCAGCGAATGCGGCCGTTGTGATCGGCGGAGAGAATGGCTGGCAAGTGAGCGTCGGCGGGTTTATCAATCTGTTCTATACACAAACCAATTACGACTATCCGGGTGGCACGCCAAGTGTCGACAACAGTCACCTGCAGGAAGGTCTGTTGCCAAACTTTGACACCCTGACGGTGAAGACGCCAGAGTTCAATGGCCTCCAGGGTACCGGTCAGATCACCTTTGCTCTGGATTCGAACAGCAACCAGGGTGGCCGTCTCAACAAGAACAACACCTTCGGCACCGGTTCGCTGATCGACTTGCGTGAAGTGTTCTTCAACGTCAAGGGCGATTTCGGCACCATCAGCGCCGGTCGCACTCTGTCCCTGTTCCAGCGCCAGGCGATCCTGAAGGATATGACCCTGTTCGGCATGGGCGCGCAGGCCGGCCCCGGCGGCGGCGGTACCGGCCTTGGTCGTATCGGATTCGGCTATGTCTATCCGGACTTCCGTACGCGCTTCAGCTACAAGACCCCGGATATCAACGGCTTCAACATGGAAGTCGGCATATTCGATCCGCAGGTTCCAATCGGATTTTCATCCACCCAAAGCATCGTTGACACGCCGCAGTTCCAGGGCGAAGCGACCTACACCCATCCGTTTTCGAATGGCAAGTTCGAGGCCTGGTTCAGCGGTCTGTGGCAGACTCAGAAAATCAAGGCAAGTGCGGGCCTCGGCGGCACGGGCACTGTTGAGTCGGCCGGTTATAACATCGGCTTGGACGTGTCCATGGGTGGTTTCGACGTGGTCGGCAGCTACTACGGCGGCCGTGCCCTCGGAACACTGTTGTTCAATGAGGGACCTGCACTGGGCAATGACGGTTTCGGATGCAGCGCGATGACCGGAACCTGCAACGAAGCCGACAACTGGGGCTACTACATTCAGGGTACCTACACGTTCTCGGGTAAGACCAAGGTCGGCGTCAGCTATGGCGAGTCGCGCCAGGATCGCAACGCGGTCTACGGTATACCCAGTTTCAAGAACACCATGTGGACAGTGGGTGTGTACCATGATGTGACTTCCTGGCTGAAGGTGATGGCCGAGTATGACGAGGCAAACCTGTCAGGTAGCAATGGCCCCATGCTCGGTTGGCACCGGCAGAACGAGTTTTCCATCGGCGGGTTCCTGCTCTGGTAAGCTCAGGTCATCAGGGCTGAAGTCCAAAGCCCATCTGCAAGGACGGGAAAGGCGCACGCAAGTGCGCCTTTCTTTTTTGTGCGTCCGCACTTGGGGGGTCGGTATGCGACGGCAGTGGTTTTCTTCGGCGGGGCTCAGGTATTGCCGCCGGGCATCGTGCGGTAAGGCAGGGTTCAGGTCCCGCCCTCCGGGATTAGAGACCCATATCCCTTCGTGCGGGACCTGAACCCTGTCGGATTCGCACAGACGGATCTTCGCGGGACTGGCGGCTGGGTGCTGCGGCACTTCATCGGCGCCGCGTGGTCTATAATTGCGAGCTTGCCTGAGATGCGGTTCATAAAAGACCATGGGGACACTATACTGACTGCCTTGCCGATACCTGTCGTTCAAAACTATTCCATAAGGTTTTAATTTTTATGAGAAAATCCGTAATTTTTCTGACTTGCGCCATGATGGCGCTGGTATCCATGAGCGCCGTCGCCGACCAGGTTATCTGGAAGGAGGGTCTGAATCAGTACGTCAAGCTGGTGGACCAGGGCAAAGGCGCGGACGGGCCGGCACCGCCGAACCAGCAGCCGGTGACACTGCAGCCGGAACAGATCAAGGATGCGCTGGAGACCATCCAGACCTGGCAGAAGAATTTCCTCAAGGCGGACCAGGCGCGACTGGTTTTTTCCTCCGGCCAGGCCGACACGCTGGGCCGCTTTCTGTCGCAGGCCCTGGCCAAGGCCAGGCCCGATCAGGACGTCATTTTCGCGCTGGTGCGCCGCAACAGGCATTTTCTGGGAATTGAAAGCACGACCTATACGGCGGGCCGGGCGTTCTATGCCGGCAACAGGCTCAACATCATTATCGGCGATTTCGACCGTGCGCCGGACAAGCTGAAAGAGGCTGCCTACAGCAGCACCGGCCTGACCGAGTACCAGATTTTCTTTCATTACGGCCGGCGTGCCGCGGCTTCCGACTTCGACAAGCCGATCATTGCAACGGCCGGCGTCACCACGCACCAGGGCAGGCCGGACTGGCTGATGATAGATGTGCCCAAGGCGGCCGCCACCTATGCTGCTTCAATGCAGGAAGAGGAGCAGAAGAAGAGCGGGATTTCAGCGGCCGACACTGCTCAAATCAGAGAAGAGCAGGCCAGGCTGGAGCAGCAGCGGCTGCAGTTGCGACTGGAAATGGCCCGTTTCAAAAAGGAAATGAGTGAGGCCAATAAAGGCAAGCCGGCGACTATCGAACAGCGCCTTACCGAGTTGAAGAAACTGAAAGACAAGAAGCTGATCACGGACGCGGAATATCAGGCGAAGCGCAAGCAGATCCTTGATGAAATGTAACTGACTGGCCAAGGGTCGGAGCTGGCGTTCTGACCCCGGTTCCGACTATGTCCAGGAGTCGGAGCGCATGCTCCGACCCCTGTTTCCTCGGCAAAAGACAAGCCACGCTTGCGCCGGCTCGCGGCCTGGAACAGGCGTTCCGGAATCCGTGAGTCAAGGGGGACGCGCGTGAGGGAGTTGTACCCGGAAATATCACCGTACAAGCAACATCGCCTGGACGTAGGCGGTGGGCACAGCCTGTACCTGGAGGAGTCGGGCAACCCCGAAGGCGTGCCGGTCATCTTCCTGCACGGCGGGCCCGGTTCCGGCTGCAATGAAAATCACCGGCGCTACTTTGACCCGCGCCGTTACCGCGTGGTGATCTTCGACCAGCGCGGCTGCAATCGATCGACGCCGCGCGGCGGCACCGCGGAAAACTCAACGCCGGATCTGCTTGATGACCTGGAAAGGATCCGCACCCTGCTGGGAATACGGCGGTGGCTGGTGTACGGAGGATCCTGGGGAGCGACCCTCGGTCTGCTGTACGCGGAATCCTGCCCGGAGCAGGTGCTGGGCATGATCCTGCGCGGCGTGTTCCTGGCCCGCCAACGGGACCTGGCGTGGTTTGCGGTGGACGGTGCCAACCGGCTGTTTCCGGACCAGTGGGAGAAATTTCTTCAGGCCCTGCCGGAATCAGCGCGCAATGATCCGGTTCACGCCTGCTACGAGTTCATGCACGGTGATGATGCGGCGCTGCGTGAGCAAGTGGCGCGCGCCTGGGCCGACTGGAGCGGCCGGGTGGTAACCTTCCAAATGCCGGTCCTGCCCGCTACGGGCGAGGCGCCGGACCTGGCGCGCATGGTGGATGAGGTGCGCATCGAAACCCACTACGCCATGAATCGTTACTTCATGGCGGAGAACCAGATCCTGGATCAGCTGGACCGTTTACCGAAAGTACCCGTGCACCTGATCCACGGCCGCAGGGATCTGACCTGTCCGCTGGAATCCTCCTGGAGCCTGCACCGCGCCATACCCGGTTCTGAGCTTACCATCGTGGCGAATGGAGGACATCTGGCCGGTGAGTCGACCATGACAGACGCGCTGGTGTGCGCGACTGACGCCATGGCTGGCCGGCTGCGGCCGTGAACAGCGGCAATACCACGGCGCGGCCGCGCGTCATGGGGATACTGAATGTCACGCCCGACAGTTTCTCCGACGGCGGCAGGTTCAGGGGCGAGGAGCACGCCGTGGAACACGGCCTGCAGATGGCAAGGGAAGGCGCGGAACTGATCGATGTGGGCGGGGAATCAACCCGCCCCGGTGCGCAACGGATCCCGGCGGCGGAGCAATTGCGGCGCGTTCTGCCGGTGATCCGCGGCCTGCGAGCCGGATTGCCTTCCGAGGTTTCCATCAGCATAGACACGTCGAACGCGGAAGTGGCCCAAGCGGCGCTGGACGCCGGTGCGGCCATGATCAATGACGTGTTCGCCGGTCGCGACGATCCTGAAATGCTGCCATTGGCGGCGCGCGCCGGCGTGCCACTGGCGCTCATGCACATGCAGGGGGAGCCTGGCAACATGCAGGACAATCCCTACTATGATGATGTCGTGGAGGAAGTGCGGGCGTTTCTGCTGGAACGGGCGGCGGCGGCCGAAGCGGCCGGCGTCGAGCGGGCAAAGATCTACATCGATCCCGGCATCGGCTTCGGCAAGAATCGGCAACATAATCTGCAATTGCTGGCATCCCTGGACCGTTTCGTGCACACGGGATATGCGGTGCTGCTGGGTACCAGCCGCAAGCGCTTCATGGGTTCCATCTGCCAAGTGGAGAACTATGACGAGCTGGTGGCCGCCACCTGTGCCACGACCGCGCTTGGGGTCACTGCCGGCGTGCGTCTGTTCCGGGTGCATGACGTCAGGGAGAATCGCCAGGCACTGGACGTTGCGTGGGCGATAAAGGAGGCGGGAATTGACGTATAAGGAGTGCGCGGAAGGCGCATTCCTCGTCATTCTGGCCGGAGGCCGGAATCCAGTGAATAAAGTGTCCGCGAAGCGGACTCATCTTCAAGCCGGTTCGGTTTCCTTCGTCTTCGTAATCCGCCGCGAGGCTTTCATGTTTCGAAAAACCAGGGGCTTGGTTTCAAACTCCGGCTTACCGGCCAGCCGCCCGACGTGCTCTATCTGCTCCACGATTTTGTGATGATAGGGCGACTTGTCGCACACCGGGTCGGCATTGGCCGGATCTCCGGTGAGCATAAACGCCTGGCAGCGGCAGCCACCCAGGTCCTTCTCCTTCTCCGGGCAGCTTCGGCAGGGTTCCTTCATCCAGTCGAAGCCGCGGAAGCGGTTGAACGCCGCTGATTCGTTCCATATCCACGACACGTCCCGCTCACGTACGTTGGGAAAATCGAAGCCGGGCAATTGCCGCGCGGCGTGACAGGGCAGGGCCATGCCGTCCGGCGTGATGGTCAGGAATACCGATCCCCAGCCGTCCATGCAGCGCTTGGGGCGATTCTCGAAATAGTCGGGGATCACGTAATAGATCTTCATGCGCCCCTTCATTTTCTCCTGGTATTCCTTGGCTACCTTCTCCGCGTTCTCCAGTTGCGCCTGGGTGGGCAGCAACTGCTCGCGGTTGTGGTACGCCCAGCCGTAGTACTGGGTGGTGGCCAGCTCCACGTAATCGGCTTCCAGTGACACCGCCAGCTCCAGGATATCGCGGATCTGGTCCTCGTTTTTCCGGTGCAGCACGAAGCACAGCACCATGGGGTATTCGTATTTCTTCACCAGCCGCGCCATTTCCTTCTTATGCTCGAAGGCGTCGGTACCGGCGATGAGGTTGTTGAGTTCCTCGGTGCTGGCCTGGAAGCTCACCTGGATATGGTCCAGTCCTGCTTCCTTGAAGGCCTTGATGCGCTGCTCGTCCATCCCTACGCCCGAGGTGATCAGGTTGGTGTAATAACCCAGCCGCCGCGCTTCGGCGATCAACTGTTCCAGGTCGCGGCGCACCAGCGGCTCGCCGCCGGAGAATCCCAGTTGCGTCGCGCCCATCTTGCGGGCCTGCTGCATGACGCGGAACCAGTCCTCGGTGCTCAATTCCGGACCGATACCGGCCATATCCATGGGATTGGAGCAATAGGGGCACTGCAGCGGGCAGGCGTAGGTCAGCTCCGCCAGCAGCCAAAGCGGCGGGTTGACTTTAATCGATTCGGATCCAACCGTGCTCACGGGCTTCCTCCAGAAATTTCTTCACATCCGCGCCCAGGTCCGCGCCGGGAAAGGCGGATTCCAGGTTAGCGATGATTTCGGCGATGGTGCTCTTACCGTCGCAGCGTTTCATGATCTCGCCGGCGCTGGTGCTCAACTTGACCATGCCCTCCGGGTACAGGATCACGTGGCAATTCTGCACTTCTTCCCATTGGAACCGGAATGTCGACGCAAGTCTGGGCACCATTTGGTCGGCAGCGTTGCCGTTCATCAGGATTCATCCACACAGTAATACGGTGGGCGCTTTTCAATATATGCCATCCACATGGCGTCCAGCATGGTCCATAAAACGTTCAGTTTGAACTGGAGAATGCCCAGCGCCCGTTCCTGGTCTTCGCGGGTTTTGAACCACTCCAGGGTGATCTGCAGTCCATGTTCCACGTCGCGGCGCGCTTCCTTCAGGCGCTTGCGGAAATAGTTATAGCCCTGCTTTTCGATCCAGGGATAGTGCTTCGGCCAGTTGTCCAGCCGGCTCTGGTGGATCCTGGGTGCGAACAGTTCGGTGAGGGAAGAGCAGGCGGCTTCCTGCCACGGCGCGGAACGGGCGAAATTCACGTAGGCGTCCACGGCGAAGCGCACGCCGGGCAGCACGTGCTCCTCGTTCAGCAATTCTTCGCGGCTCAGTCCCACGGCCTCGCCCAGTTGCAGCCAGGCCTCGATGCCGCCGTCCTCGCCTTCGAGTCCATCGTGATCCAGGATGCGCTGGATCCACTGGCGCCGGAAGCCCCGGTCACGGCAGTTGGCCAGGATGGCCGCGTCTTTAACCGGAATGCTGGTCTGGTAGTAAAAGCGGTTGGCCACCCAGCCGCGAATGGCGTCGCGGTCCAGCTCACCATCGTTCATCATCACCTGGAAGGGGTGATGAATGTGGTAATACTTCTCCTTGTCCCGGAGCCGGCGCTCGAATTCCTCGCGGGACCAGGGGGTGGTTTCCGATGTACCCATTTTTCGCTTCGACTCCTGTGCGGGCGTTTAACTTATATAGACACAGCGAGAACCGTGCCATTGCGCAAGCACTTTAAGCGAATTTAACAAGGTTATATTAATCAAATGATTACGAAAAATATCTACGAAGCATTTGAAGAATGCACCGGGACGCTGGTCTGTCTCACCCAAAGAGACTGGTTCAT
>CAZNWR010000145.1:0-7608 GCA_964576645.1 uncultured Enterobacteriaceae bacterium
ATCAGTTCCATGACATCCAGTCCCAGCTCGCGCGACCAGTAGTCCAGGCAATACCAGGACAGCGTGCCCTTCACGCTGCGCAGCCTGGGGAACAACTGTTGCTTTGCCCGGTCCCGGTCGAGACCGTGCAGGGAGCCCCATTTTTCCGGCAGGTACTCCTTCCAGAAGAAATTGTCGAAATGGAGATCCAGGAGCGTGCCGTCCATGTCCAGCAGGATCGTATCGATAGTGCTCCAATCGATCATGCCGCGAATTCCGGGGCGGTTGCCTTCGCTGACGTCACCACGGGATACTGACACTATGACCAACCCCAAGGCAAGCAACGGCCCGCGGCAGTTTCTGGACGCGGTTATCGCCATAAGCCGGGACGCCGCAGGCGAGATCATGGACGTCTACGGATCCGAGTTTGCCGTGCACAGCAAATCCGATCGCACCCCGCTGACCCAGGCGGACATGCGCGCCCACAAGACGATCTGCGCCGGGCTGCGGGATCTGGACGAGAGCATACCGGTGTTGTCCGAAGAATCCGCCGCGGCGCCGTTCCCGGAACGGCAAAGCTGGCAACGGTACTGGCTGGTTGATCCCCTGGACGGCACCCGGGAGTTCATCAAACGCAACGGTGAATTCACGGTAAACATCGCGCTCATTGAACAACACCGCCCGGTGCTGGGCGTGGTGGCGGTTCCCGCCAACGGTCTTGTCTATTACGCCAGCGCCGGGCATGGCGCGTTTCGCAAGGAGGCAGACGCCGCGGCGACCCCCATTCATACGCGGCCAACCCGGCCGGACCGGATCTCCCTGGCGGGCAGCCGCTCCCATGGCAGCGAGGAGCAGCAGCGCTTTATCGACAGCCTGGGTAAAGGCGCCGAAGTCATCGCCGTCGGCAGCGCCTTGAAGTTCTGCCTGGTGGCGGAGGGCAAGGTGGACATCTACCCGCGCTTCGGTCCCACTTCCGAGTGGGACACGGCGGCGGCCCAATGCGTGGTGCAAGAGGCGGGCGGGCGCGTATTGACCATGGACCTGGAGCCGCTGCTTTACAACGCCAAGGAATCGCTCCTCAATCCCCATTTCCTGGTGGTCGGGGATCCGGCGTTTGACTGGAAGCCCTATCTTGCCCGCGCCGGAACCGCCGTGAATTAAAATTCGTCATTCCGGCGAAAGCCGGAATCCAGTAGATTAACCGCGCCGAAGGCGCACATGATTGACCGAACCCAAAGCCGCAATGAACCTCAGCCACCGCACCTGTACCGTACTCCTGCTGGCTGCGCTCGCCACTCCCTCCCTCGCCCAGCAACCCGACAATACCGTCTTTTGCAAAAAGCAGGCGCAGGATATCACCCGGGAGATCGTCAAGCTCGTCCTGCCCGACCTGTCCGCGGACCAGCGTACGCGGGTGCAGGCGGCGGCGGTCCAGGCCTGCCTGAAACTGATCACCGCGGATCCCGGCCTCGCCCAGTCGGCCAAAAAGAACAGCTCGGCGGACTGGTTTACCAATTACGTCCTCCACGGGAAGCCGGCCGACAAGCCGGGTAACAGGCGCCTGGAGCACCTGAAATAAGGGTGCGGCGCGAGGGAGTCGAAACCGCGCGTCCGCTTCCACGGCGCTGATCCCGGATTGAGCCTGTGGAAATCGGGACCACAACCGGGAAATGGAAAACCCTTTTCGCGTTTGCCATCATCTACTTTGTCTTCGGATCAACCTACCTGGCGATCCGCATAGGCGTTCACGAGATCCCGCCGCTGCTGATGGCGGGGATCCGCTTTTTCATCGCCGGCCTGCTGCTGCTTTCATGGGCCCTGGCGCGGGGCCACAAGCTGCCGCGTGGATCGCAATGGCTGCCGATCTTCTTTCTGGGATTCCTGGTCTTCGTCATGGATTACGGATTTCTGTTCTGGGCGGAACAACGCGTCCCGTCCGGAGTGGCGGCGCTGATGATGGCGACCATTCCCACCTTCATGGCGTTGGCGGAAATCATTCTGCTGGGCACGCGCAAATTCACCGCGCGGCTGGCGTTTGCGTTATTCACGGGGCTGGCCGGCGTGGCGGTGCTGGTCAATCCCGCCTCGCCCTTCGGCGGCGAGCCCATAAACTGGCTGGGGGCGGGGGCGCTGCTGGTCTCCGCCCTGAGCTGGTCGATCGGAGCCGCGCTGATGCGCAAGCTGAACCTGCCGCCGTCCAAGACCATGAGCGCGAGCACACAGATGCTGGCCGGCGGCGTCCTTCTCAGCGTGGCGGCCCTGGCCTTCGGCGAATTTCGCGGTTTCCATCCCGCAGCCGTCTCCGGCCACGCCTGGTTCGCGCTGCTGTATCTCATTGTGGCGGGGTCGATTATGGGGTTCACCGCCTTCCTGTGGCTGATTCACCATGAATCCCCCACCAAGGTGGGAACCTACGCCTACGTCAATCCGGTGGTCGCCGTGTTGCTGGGGTATTTCCTGGGCGGCGAAGCGCTGAACTGGCGAACCGTGTTCGGAGCCTTGTTTGTCCTGAGCAGCGTGGTGCTCATCACCACCACGCCCGCGACACCGGCAACAGTGAAATCCAGCGTCGAATAGTTGACCTCTGAATTGCAGCCGGGATCCAACCATATCCTGGAACGGATCGGACACAGGCTGACTGTTTGCGCCAGATTCTCCTGCAGCCCCTGCCGGCTTGTTATTAGAATGGCCTTATCCATGCGAACTCTTGAAACTCTTGTCGCTGTCGCCTGCCTCATGGGTCTCGGCGCCTACGCCGCACCGGGCCGGGCAGCGCCCGCCGCGCCGCCGCGGCTGGTGGTGGGCACGGTCACGCTCGATAAGTGCTCGCCCAAAGCGAACTACTACTGCGGGACCCTGACCCGCCCGCTCGATCCCTCGGGCAAAGTCAAAGGGACCATCGACATTCACTACGAGTGGTTTCCCCACACCAACGCCGCGCCCCCGACCGGCACCATCCTGGCAATGGAAGGCGGTCCCGGTTACGGTTCGACCGGATCCCGCAAGGCTTTCCTCGCCACGTTCCCGGGAACCCGCGGCGATTGGGACATACTGCTGGTCGATGCGCGCGGCACCGGCAAATCCGGCGCCATCGACTGTCCCGCCATCCAGACGGACGATCCGATCACGCAGTCCGACGTCGCCGCGTGCGGCGCCAGGCTCGGCGCCCGCTCTGATCTGTACGGCTCGGACTTGGCGGCCGACGACGCCGCGGCGATTCTGAAGGCCCTCCAGGTACGGAAGGTCGACGTGTACGGCGATTCCTACGGGACCTTCGCCGCGCAGGTATTCGCCGGGCGCCATCCCGGCATGGTGCGCACCATCGTCCTGGACGGCGCCTATTCCGCGCTGAGCCGCGACGGCTGGTACAGCGCGGGCGTGCCCGGCATGCGAAACGCCTTCAATCTGGTCTGCAACCGATCGCCGGACTGCAGTGGATCCTCCCTGGACCGCATCAGCCGGGTGCTGGCAAAGTTGCGCGCCAACCCGAAGAACGCGCCGGCGGTCATGCGCGGCAAGGCTTCGGGACCCATGACCCCGGCGGACATCGCCTTTGTGATGAACACCGCCGGCTCCGACCGTATCGTGTTCGCCGAGCTTGACCCCGCCGCCAGAGCTTTCCTGGCGGGCGATCCGGTCCCGCTGGCGCGGCTGGTCAACGAGGCGTATGCAAACGAGGAAGGCGCGGTGAGCGCGCCGCCGAGTATCTACAGCATGGGCATGTTCGCGGCCAACAGTTGCAGCGATAACCCGACGATTTTCGATCGCACGCTGCCACCGGCCCGGCGCCAGGCGTCCTACCAGGCAGCGGTAGCGCACAAGAAGCAGACCGATCCCCGTGTCTATGACCCGTTCACCATCGACGAATGGCTGCGCACGCCGCTGGACTGGGGACAGGTGCCCCTGTGTCTCAACTGGCCGGTACCGTCAGCCGCCCACCCGCCCGGCGATCCCATCCCCAGCGGCCGTATGCCGAACGTGCCGGCGCTGGTACTCACCGGAGATCTCGACACCATCACGCCGGTGGGCGAAGGCGACCAGGCCGCCGGGGAGTTCCAGCAGGTCACGCGGGTGATCGTCCCCAACGGCGGGCATGTGGTCGCCCAAGGCGATGCCAATGACAGCGGCTGTCTGTCATGGATCGTCAGCACCTTCATAAAGAACGATGGCAAAACCGACACCACCTGCGCCACGACCGCAATCGCCCCGGTACGGCTGGTGCCGGACTTTTCCACCGCGCTTGCCGGCGTGTCGCTGCGCGGAGTCAGCGGAAGCGCCAGGGCGGCCGGTCTGCGCGTCGCGCGCGCCGCCCTGCTGACCGCCGCCGATTCTTTCGCCCGCTTCTACACGCTCGGCCTGAAGTCAGGGCCGGGACTGCGCGGCGGCACGTTCAAGGCCAACAAGGCGGGAACCGGGATCACGCTCATCAATGACAAGTGGGTGCGCGACCTGGCCGTTTCCGGATCCGTCATGCGCAATGCCAGCAGCGGCGTGATGACGGCGTACCTCAAACTTTCGGCGGGCGCGACCGGGTGGCTGACCGCCATGTGGATCCCTTCAGGCCCGCAGGGCAGCGCCGCCGTTCTCGGCAGTGTCAACGGCAGCCAAATCAATATCACCATGCCGGCGCCGTGACCGGCCGGGATCCGGGGACGGTATACTGATTTCCCATTAGGCTGTGACTACACGGGAGTTCGTCGAATACCATCACGATAGCCCGGCTGCGGCCGTTGGATCAGTCACGCAAGGTGAACCGGAATGGGCAGCCTACGAGACAGGTTTCTGAAACGAACAAATCTTGATCCCGACATCATCGGCCGCGCCATCGAAGGCGGGATCGTCGGCTCGCTCGCGTTCCTGGCCGGCCGGCACCTGACCAAGACCGTGGAAGGGCCGGGCGCCATCATCGGCGCCATCTGGTCCGCCATTGCCGGCCTGGTGGTACTTCAGACCGGGCGCAAGGACATCCTTAAGTTTTCCGCCCTGCAGGCCGTGGGCACATTCCTGGGTGCGCTCATCAGCGGCGCTTATCTCCTGTTGCTGCCACCCAGCATCTGGGGGCTGGCGCTCTGCACCTTTCTGACGGCAGTGGCGTGCTACGTGGTTCGCATCCCGGACCAGGCCCGCCTGGCCAGCGCCGCGGCGGTGGTCATCATGGGCGTCAGCATCCTTTCCAAGCGGAACTCGCCCATCGTCAATGCGGAATTGCGCTTCGTGGAATCGGTGATCGGTTTAACGCTTGCCGTCAGCGTGTGCTTCGCCTTCGACTGGGCCAAGCGGCTGCTGTCAAAATTCAGCTGAACACAGGTGAGACGGGTTACACCGAGACTCGAAAGACCTTAAACGCGCTCTGAAGCCGGCTTCACAGCTGCGCCCCGCAGTCCTGGCAGAACCGCGCACGTTTCGCGTGGTCGGTACTGCCGCAGGATCCGCAACTGCGTGCCCGTTCAGCGGAGAGGCGGCGGCTGGTCATCTCGGCGGTGACGATGCCGGTCGGCACCGCCAGGATCCCCCAACCCAGCAGCATGATAAGACTTGAGATCGCGCGACCGAGATCGGTCTTGGGCGTGATATCACCGAAGCCCACCGTGGTCATGGTGGAAATCGCCCAGTACACCGACACCGGCACGCTGGTGAAACCGTTCGCCGGCCCCTCGACCACGTACATCACGGTACCGAGCACCGTCACCAGGATCGCCACCGTGCCGATGAACACCAGGATCTTGCGCCGGCTGGCCGCAAGCGCGTGTCCGAGCACCCGGTACTCGCGCACGTAGGCGGTGAGCTTGAGGATCCGCAATGCGCGCAGCAGACGCAGCATACGGATATCGATCAGTGTCTGGACTCCGGGAAACAGCAGCGCGATGTAGGTCGGCAGCACCGCCAGCAGGTCGACGATGCCGAAGAAGCTGCGCACGTAACGGACACGCCGCTGGACACATATGATCCTGAGCGCGTACTCGACGGAAAAGACGAAGGTAAAACCCCATTCGAGCAAGTCGAACGTCAGCGGGTAACGTCCACCCACCCTGGCGACGCTGTCGAGCATCACGGTCACGACGCTGGCCAGGATCACGGCCAGCAGCGCCACGTCGAAATAGCGCCCGGCCGGCGTGTCGGCCTCGAAGATTATCTCGAACGCCTTGCGCCGCCAGCCGGCCGCCGGCTTGCCCAGCAGCCGGGCCTCGGATGAACGATCGGAAGACCTGCTCGCCATATCTCAATTATCGCAACATGCTCACCACAGGGAAGGGGCAATGCCCGGGGGAGCTTCCCAAGTCAAAGTTTAGTTTAGGATTGGTGGCCAGGGGCGAATTTGCGCTGCCCGCACCAGCACCCCGGATCAGGCATTACCCGCTACGGATCAGTCGCTTACAGCACCCACCCGCATTTGAATCCTAGCTGGATGCGACATCAGTTGATGCGGTCAAAACCGCTCCCGCGAAACCCGGGAAGGGTCGCGGCAGCTCCCCCGGAATAAACAGTCCCGTATTTGCCGGTTGGCCCGGACAGGCTGCAGCCCGACACAGGGGCTGGTGAATATCTACCCAGCGGGAGCAAATAATGATGGTGTCACGACCCGAAATACTGTAGCGTGCCGCCCATTAGCAAACCTTGTAGCGGCTCCCGGTGGTTCCTCGCAGTATGTATCAGCAGACCTTCCCGTGATTCTTCGTCAACAACAGGAATGCTAATACATTCGTACTTTTATCAATTACGAGGCAATAGAAATGGCTACAGGCACAGTAAAGTGGTTTAACGATAGCAAGGGTTTTGG
Source organism: uncultured Enterobacteriaceae bacterium (assembly GCA_964576645.1). GTDB lineage: Bacteria > Pseudomonadota > Gammaproteobacteria > Eutrophobiales > Eutrophobiaceae > CAZNWR01. The sequence goes on from CAZNWR010000145.1 coordinate 6,758, forward strand.
ATTTATCACGCCTTCCGACGGCAGCGCTGATGTATTTGTTCATCACAGCGCCATCAAGAGCGATGGATTCCGGTCCCTGAGTGAAGGCCAAGAGGTGACGTTTGATTCCGAGACGGGCCCCAAGGGTCCCAGCGCGATCAACGTGATCCCCAAGTAAGCCTGAAAAGGTTTAAGGCTTCACAGAAAAGCCCCGCCAAGCGCGGGGCTTTTTTTTTGCTTAGGCGCCTGCCCGCTTTTGATTTCCAGTTGAATACAGCCTCACCATACTGTGTAGACCATTATGAATCCGGCGCCGACCATGCCGGTAAGTCCAAGCAGAAACAATATATCCGCAATTTCCTCCAAAGCGACCGCCAGCGCTTTGCGCCTGGTCCGTAGTGCGATGAAGATGATGTACGTGCACACCAGGAACAAAAGAGCCGCGCAGGCCAGGGTATTGTCCGCCAAGGTCTTCGCCATCCTCGACCTGGCAACCGTATAAAAGAGCGCCACACCGGTAATGCAAAGTCCCGCCAGGTTCCCCGCGAGCGAAAACAGCTGTATCAACTCTGCCCGTTGCCAGGTTTTCTTCGTAGGGAAATGATTCATTGCAACCAGCAGATATCAAGAAACTGACCAACCAGATGTCTACATTGGAGAGAGCCAGCCGTCCTTAGTTCACCGTGAAGACGCTGGAATTTTCAGCTTAGATATTACTGAAGACAGATCAGTTAATTGGGGTCAGGTCTTGCATTCAAGCACCTGAACCCACAACTGGGAGAAGGGGAAATTGATTGGTGGCCAGGGACAGAATTGAACTGCCGACACGGGGATTTTCAGTCCCCTGCTCTACCGACTGAGCTACCTGGCCA
>CAZNWR010000146.1:0-7606 GCA_964576645.1 uncultured Enterobacteriaceae bacterium
AAAACAAATGACTATTCCCGGGCGTGCTGGGGTATGATTTTAGAAGAAATGCCCGCCTTTCAAACCGTAATCCCGGTCCGCTTCGATCACGTCGATCCGGTTGGGATCGTCTATTACCCGCGTTACTTCCAGATGCTCGCGGAGGTCGTCGAGATCTGGTTCGAGGAAGCATTGGGCATTAACTACCGGCAGTTTCATCTTGAGGAGAACCGGTGCATTCCTCTGGTCGATGTGCACTGCCGGTTTATCAAGCCAAGTTGGCTCACTGAACGGCTGATATTCAAGCTTCTGGTGAGTCGGCTGGGAACCAGCTCGATGGTCCTGAATATCAGCGCTTTCGGCGCCGGGGAGCGCCGGCTGGAAGCGGACATGACCATTATTTATGCGATCCGGGATGGACAGACTATCTCGAGTGTCGATATCCCGGCGCAGTTGCGGGAAAAGATGGAAAGGTTTTCAGCAAGCTGAAATCGACGTCGCGCCGGTCGTCGTCAATTCAGCCCGGAATTCCGTTCCACGCCTATGGTCGTGCTAGAATCCGGGCCAGACAACCAATCCGTTGTGCCCTTCAACCACAATTAAAGTTTGCGCACATGCCTAAAATGCCTTTTAGATCAGACAATAAACGTCGCCTTTGGTTTTCAGCCGCATTCTTGCTGATCGCCTGCAGTTTCCTGCCCGGTGCTTCCTTCGCCAAGGATGCCGGGAAGAGCGATCTGCAGAAGTACATGAAGCCGAAGGTAGTTACCGAGCTGGATTGGAAGCTGCTGGATATTCAGTTTTCCTTGAGGAACGTCAAACACTGGGACACGTACGGATTGATAGAGTCAGCCTCCGTGTGGCGGATCCCGAAGACATCCATGTTGGGCGTCGTGTTCACGGTCAACTCTGACGCTTATGCGAAGTCGGACAAGAAAATGTTGACCAAGGGATTCACTTCCGCGCTTGACGCTTTTTATAACGTTGCCAAGGCGGATCTGCCGGAATTGGACAAGGCAAAGGATATACACGCCGTCTTCGTCAACACCAACGTCAACAAATCCGTCGGGGAATACGTCAACGGGAAGCTGGAAGTGGTCAGGTGATCCCGGGGCCGAGATTCTAAAGGGAATTTTTCACCAGTTCGCCGTTGCGGACGATGAGCTTGATGTGCTTGTCGGCGTCGGCCAGTAATGACAGATCTTCCAGGGGATTGCCGTCCACCACGATAAGGTCGGCGAGTGCGCCGGCGGCGATGCAGCCCAGTTCACCCGGCTTCTGCAGGATCTCCGCGTTGATGGATGTGGCCGATCTGAGCACGTCTATAGGCTTGTTCAACTCACCTCGCAGACCAAATTCACTGCCCTGGTAACTGTGAAAGTCACCGAGCAAATCGGTGCCCAGTCCCAGCTTCACGCCGGCGCGCGCGCAGTTCTCGATGGAACCCTGCATTTTTTCATAAAGCCCCTCTATCTTGCCCAGGCTCATCGGCGGCAGGCGCAGCTCCTTCGCGTGATCCCGGAGGACCGCGGCCACGGACATGGTGGGCACTACGAAAGTCCCGGTCCGCGCAAGCAGTTCCGCGGTGTCCGGCAGGATCTCCGATCCGTGCTCGACGGTGCGCACGCCTTCCTCGGCGCAGACTTTGGCGCGTTCGTCGGTATGACAGTGGGCCATGACGTAGGTGCGGCGGGTGGCGGCTTCGGCGACGGCCACGCGGATTTCCTCCCGCGAGAACTGCGGCATCCAGATGGGATCGGTGGGAGAGATCACTCCGCCTGAAACGAACAGCTTGATCTGGGTTGCACCCTTGCGCAGTTCATCGCGTACGGCGTGGCGCATGGCGTCTTCACCATCGGCGATTCGGGTGAGGGCGCCGTGGTAGCCGCAGCCGCAGGGTTCAATGGTGCCGGCAGGGCGCCCGTCTCCGTGGCCGCCGGTCTGCGAGATGGCCTTGCCGCTGTAGAAGAACCGGGGCCCGTTGATCAGGCCTTTCTGCAGCGCCATGGCAAGGCCCATGTCGCCGCCGGCGGCGTCGCGCACCGTGGTGAAGCCTCTCTTCAGCGCGCCTTCCAGGATCGCCGCCGCGTGTTGAGACAGCAGCGATATGGGCATCCGGTCCAGCGAAGGAATATCGAAGCTGGGTGCATAGGCATGGAAATGACAGTCGATAAGCCCGGGCATCAAAAAACGCCCCTGGCAATCGATGCGGGAGGCGTCCTTGACCTTGACGGGATGATCGGAGACTTCCCGGATCTGATCATTTTCCAGCACAACGCACCCGCCTTCAGTGAGTTCCTCGCTGTTGCCGTCGAATACCGTGCAGTTGTCCAGGGCAATGATCATTTTTCACTCCTTACAGATTACTTTTTATCGGACCGGGACGATCCTTCTACGTTTATGGGCGTCTTGATGTACAGGTCGCGTTGCGGATAGGGGATCTCGATGCCGTTCTCATGGAACTTCTCCCATACCTTGAGCAGCACGTCGCTTTTGACATTGGAGATCCCCGCCTGCGGATCGTCGATCCAGGCGCGTATTTCCAGGTTGACGGAGCTGTCCCCGAAATCCGTGAGCAGGCAGGCTATCGGAGGATCTTTAAGGATACGATCCGTCTCGTCGGCTGCTGCGATACACAGAGCCATGGCCTTGCGCACGTCGGACTTGTAATGAATACCCACCGGGACGTGTATGCGGATGCGGTTGTGGCTGTAGGACCAGTTCTCCACCCGGTTGACGATCAATTCCTCGTTCGGGATCAGATGTTCTATGCCGTCACGCGTGTCCAGGGAGACATAGCGGGCGTTCAGTGATTTTACCCAGCCGTAGGTGCTGCCCACGGAAATCACGTCACCCGGCTTGATGGACTTGTCCAGCAGCAGGATGATGCCGCTGACGAAGTTGGACACCACCTTCTGCAGCCCGAATCCGAGTCCGACACCCAGGGCCCCGCCGAAAACGGCAAAAAACGTCAGATCGATGCCGACGGTGGAGATAGCCATCAGAAAGGCCAGGGTGACGAGCGTAAAGCGAATGAGCTTGACGAAAAGCACCCTGAGCGAGGGCGTCAGGGTCACCGATTCGCGCAGGCGATTTTCGGCGAAACCGGAAACCAGATTGGCGACCCACAGGGCGATAACCAGGAACAGGACGCCCTTGATCAGGAGCAGCAGCGACAGCTGGAAGGTGCCTACCTTGATGGCGATACCGTCCAGCAGTGTCATGGTGGGCTTGAGCAGCTTGACGATATTGAGTGCCGCGATGGTCCAGGCGATCAGCGCGACCATGCGCGCGGCGGGCGGATTGCGGACCAGGGTGGCGACGAAGCGAATGACCACCCAGGCAAACAGCAGGCTGACGCTGATACGCAGCAACTCGTCGGGCCAGCCCGCTTTCTTGGCCACGTACAGGCACAGCCACATAAGCAGCAGCCAGGATATCCGGGGTATCAGTTGATTGAGGATATTGGGGATGGTGCCCGGGACCAGGGGGCCGGTTCGCTTGAGCATGAATTCCCTGTGCGTCCGCTTGAGCGTGGACGACATGGCCCAAGCCACGGCGAAGCAGACGATAATGACAACTGCTTGCACGAAGGTCGACCATACCAGCACGTGCGTCACAGCCCAGTGCGTGCCGTCGTGCAGCCAGGCATGGAGCTTTTTCGGATCGAAAAAGTCGTTCATGGCTCAGTGATGATCCCGGCGTTCAAAGTGTGTGGAAGCGGAACCGTATGGTTGCCCGCTTTCCTGAGACCGCGGATACCCGACTGGCAAGTATAATCTTTTCCGGGAGCGGCTACCCGGCTCGGCGGCAATTGCCGGTGGAACGCTGGCGGGAATGCGGGTTTGCCAGTATGCTCCTGCCCGATCATGTCTACGCGGTGCGATCGCTGCCGGGAGACAAGCCATGAGCGCGACGGTACATTCCGAGCCCCATTGCACGGCTGACGCCCGGCGCAGTGTGGAGCTCTGCATCAGCGGCCGGGCGCGCGACCTTGGCGACGGCTTCACGGTTCGGCGCCTGTTGCCGGCCCCGGCGCGCCAGATGGTGGGTCCCTTCATATTCTTCGACCACATAGGACCGGTAAGCCTGCCCCCGGGACGCGGGCTGGACGTACGACCCCATCCCCACGTCGGCCTGGCCACGGTGACCTACCTGTTTGAAGGGGAAATCATGCACCGGGACAGTCTCGGCACCGAGCAACCGATACGCCCGGGCGAACTCAACTGGATGACGGCCGGCCGCGGCATCGTGCATTCGGAACGCTCGCCCGAGGCGGCGCGTGAATCCGGTGCGACGCTGCATGGACTGCAGCTCTGGGCGGCGCTTCCCGAACGTTCGGAAGAAATCGATCCTTCCTTTCAACATTTCGGCGCCGGCGACTTGCCGGAGCTGGACATTGCCGGTGCGCGGGCGCGTCTGATCGCCGGCAAGGCCTTCGGCAGGACATCGCCGGTACAGGTGCGCTCGCCCTTGTTCTACGTGGATGTGGTGCTTGAAAAAGGCGCCGCGTTGCAACTGCCCGACGAGTATCCTGAACGCGGCCTGTACGTGGTGGAGGGTGAGGTTTCCTGCGACGGCGCCAGTTATCACTCCGGGGATATGCTGGTGTTCCGCGCGGGCATACCCGCCGCGATCGAAGCGCGCGCGGCATCGCGCATCATGCTGCTGGGAGGCGAGGCCATGGACGGGGAGCGCCTGATATGGTGGAACTTCGTGTCCAGTTCCCGCGAGCGCATGGAGCAGGCGCGGCGCGACTGGCGCGAGCACCGCTTTCCTCTCGTCCCCGGGGACGAGGAGGAATTCATCCCGCTGCCGGAAACCTGACCGGCGCCGGCGTGTCCGGCCGCCGCTCCGTGGCGACCGGGCACAACGCGGCGCGTTGGCGCCGCCTGGACCAGCGGGCAGTGAACTGCGGTTCGGTGCGGGGCACGGCTGGCACTGCTGGCACTGCTGTCAAATTTAAGGCTAGCACCCGCATTGTGCGTGTAAATATGATAGGAAATGCCGAATTTGCCGGGCGTACCTTCCACATCGCGAAGGAACCTTGGAAGTCGCCGGGCGACCCCTCATAAATGTTCATGGTTTACGGACGAACAGTCCGTCACAATGTGAAACCGGCAACTTGAAAACCCGCTTCACTAGGGGGAGCATTAAACGGAGCGGGGGAATTATATTGAATACACTCAACACTTCATCCGCCTTGGGCGATACGGCTGAACCCATGGCGGATAAGCATGCCCAACCCGGTCCCGGCGAAGTTGCGGGCGATCTCCATCGTCGTCTCGAGAGCGGAGAATTCTGGCGCAACATACCCGGCTACCGCGACGTGGACGAGGAACAGTTCCTCGATCATCAGTGGCAGGCAAAATCATCCGTGCGCCGCATCGAGCAATTGGACGAAGTGCTGCAGGATCGCCTCGCTCCCGAACTGCGCGAGGCAGTGGTGGAGGGACTGCGGAATGCGCCCATGAGCATCCGGCTTTCTCCTTACATCGTTTCCCTCGTGGATTGGGATAATGCCGGGACCGATCCCATTCGCCGGCAGTTCCTGCCCATGGGATCCGAACGTTTGCCGGACCACCCCATGTGCCGGCTCGATTCACTGGCCGAGCAGGCGGATTCGCCGGTGCCCGGACTCGTGCACCGTTACCCGGACAAGGTGTTGTTTCTGACCCAGGATCGCTGCCCCGTCTATTGCCGGTTCTGCACCCGCAGTTACAGCGTGGGACTGGACACGGAAGATGTGCACAAACAGCATTTCGGCGCCCAGCAGCGCCGCTGGATCGAGGCCTTCGACTACCTGCGCGCTCACGACGAAGTGGAGGACGTGGTAGTGAGCGGCGGCGACAGCTACCAGCTGCGCCCGGACCATCTCCGCTTCATCGGCGACGGCCTGCTGGACATTCCGAACATCCGGCGCATTCGTTTCGCCACCAAGGGGCCGGCGGTGCTGCCCATGAAACTGCTCACCGACGAGGCCTGGTTCAGCGCCTTGCGGATCGTGGCGGAGCGCGGCCGAACCCTGCACAAACATGTGTGCGTGCATACCCATTTCAACCACCCGCGCGAGATAACCGATATCACGCGGCGCGCCTGCGCACGTCTGATGGAAGCCGGGATCACGTTGCGCAACCAGTCGGTGCTTTTACGCGGGGTCAACGATGAGCCGGACACCATGCGTTTACTGGTGAAGAGGCTGAGCTATGTCGGCGTGCATCCCTACTATGTGTACCAGCATGATCTGGTAACGGGCGTGGAAGATATGCGTACAACCCTGGCAACCGCGATCGAGCTGGAAAAACAGGTGCGCGGCAGCACGGCCGGTTTCAACTGTCCGACCTTCGTCGTCGATGCTCCGGGAGGGGGAGGAAAGCGCGACGTGCATTCCCGTGAGTTCTACGATCCCGTCACGGGCGTGAGCGTGTTCCGTTCGCCCAACGTGGACAGTGACGCACGCTACCTCTATTTCGATCCCATCGATCTACTTTCCCCTGAAGGCCGCGAGCGCTGGTCCGATCCGGCCCAGCACAGGCGCATGGTCGACGAGGCGCTTAACGCCGTTGGCTGAATGCCGGGCGGGGGGCACGCCCGCGGCCGGTTTAACAAATCTGACACATTATATTAATACCCCCGTCACGCACGCAGCGGACACTCCGCCGGCAACGGGCCCATTCGGGCCGGTGAACGAGGAACCGCCCGTTGCGTATCCTGATGATTTCCGATGTCTACTTTCCCAGGATCAACGGTGTTTCAACTTCCATCCGGAATTTTCGCAGGGAGCTTCTGGACCTCGGTAACGAGGTGAGTCTGACCGCGCCCGCTTACGGGCAGCATGAGGATGAGCCTTTCGTATTTCGCGTCCCCTCCCGTTACGTTCCGGTGGATTGTATTTTCGATGATCCGGTCGCCGTGGTGCGGGCGATGCGTGAGTGCCTGAGAATACAAACCCGCCATTTCCCCCCGATCGTCATCACGGCTTGAATGAAAGGTGTCGGGGCGATACCGTTGCTAACGCCATCAACCGTCACCGCCTCTGCCGTTCCATGCCTTGGGTCGGTGACTATGGAACTGAAGTATTAAATTGACACGTAAGACATTCAATCCTAAACTTTTCCTTGGCGTAGCAATTACGTTACAGGTTCACCGGAAATTACAAAACTGGGGATGGGGGCCGGTCACCGATGAGATGTCGAATAGTCGCGTCTTTACTTATTTTCACCACATTCGTGGGACCCGTACTTGCGCAGCAGGACCAGGGTCTTGAACAGATCGTTGTAACAGCACAACGACGCCAGCAAAGTCTGCAGCAGGTGCCCGTCAGCGTCACCGCGTTCAGCGGCAAAGATATTACGCAGATGCACATGACCGAGGCCGCCGACTATCTGCAGATGACCCCCAACGTCAGCTACACGGAAGACGGGCAGGTGGGTGCGCGCGGGATCAGTATCGCCATGCGCGGCGTGAGTAACATCAACACCGACGAGAGCGCCTTTATTCAGTCCATCGGTATCTACCTGGATGGGTTCAGCGTTTCGTCCAGTGCCAATTCCACCGTCAATCCCCAGTTGCTCGACCTGCAGCGGGTGGAAGTGCTGCGCGGGCCGCAGGGCACTTACTTCGGCCG
>CAZNWR010000147.1:0-7504 GCA_964576645.1 uncultured Enterobacteriaceae bacterium
TGGCGAGGGACTGGCTATGGTCAAGTCACACCATCCCGACGCCGTCATCACGGATATCAACATTCCGGTCATGGACGGCCATGCTCTCTGTAGGGCGATACGGAACGACGAGGCGCTGAGAGCGACGCCGGTCATCCTGGTTACTACGCTCACCGATGCGCAGGACGTGATCCGCGGCCTGAATGCCGGCGCGGACGGTTACCTTACCAAGCCCTACAACGTCCCCACCCTTATTTCCCGCATCGAGTCCCTGATTGGCTCGCCTTCCCCGCCGGCCCCACGGGTGGAACGGCGCAAGCTGGAAGTCCTCATGGAAGGAACGAAACAGGAGGTGGATGCCCACGGACCACGAATACTGAACCAGTTGATCTCCACCTATGAGGATGCGGTGCTCCAGAATCGGGATCTCCTGGCCACCCGGCAGGTCCTTGAGGATCTGAACGAGCACCTGGAACAGCAGGTACGGGAGAAGACCGCGGCGCTGCACGAAAGCGAGCGGCGTTTCCGCGCCCTCATTGAATATGCATCCGATCTCATTACGGTGATCGACGCCCGCGGCGTGATCACCTATGTCAGCCCTTCCATCAGGCAGATCGCCGGCTACGAGGAAAATGAAGTCCTGGGTCATACATTCATTGAATTTGTCCATCCGGAGGACAAGGGCGTCGCAGCGGGCGCCTTAACCGAAATGATCCGGGCGACGGACACGACCCATACCGCCGAGTTCCGTGTCCGGCACAAGGACGGTCGCTGGCTAACGCTGGAGTCCATCTCCCGGAACGCGCTTTCCAATAACGCGGTGAACGGGGTCATTATCAACTCCCGAGACATCAACGAAAGAAAAGCCGCCGACGCGAGAATCAGCGCGTCCGAGCTCAGGTACCGGCGGCTGTTCGAGGCGGCGCGGGACGGGATCCTGCTGGTGGACGTGGACAGCGGACAGATAGTGGACGTCAATCCTTTCATGGTGGAACTGCTCGGCTATTCCCGCGAACAATACCTGGAGAGAAAACTGTGGGAGATGGGGCCGTTCCAGGACATCATTGCGTCCAAGACGGCATTCGCGGAACTGCAGAAACGCGGGTACGTGCGCTACGAGGACCTGCCCCTGCGGACCGCGGACGGCCGCAACGTCGAAGTAGAATTCGTCAGCAACGTTTACCAGGCCGATGGCAAGGATGTGATCCAGTGCAATATCCGCGACATCACGGAGCGCAAGAAGTCCGAACGCACCATCAGGAAGCTCAACCGGCTATACAAGACCCTGAGCGGCATCAATACGGCCATTGTTCATTCCGACAACGCCCAGGAACTGTTTAACGAAGTCTGCAGGGTGGTAATCGAGGGAGGACAGTTTTCCATGGCCTGGATCGGGATGATTGATCCCGCCGACAGGTCCCTGAAGACCGTGGCCCGCGGCGGCATGACCGAGAAGGACGTCGCTGCAATGCGCGATTTCACCGGGCCGGTTGAGAAAAGCGGCAGCCCCACGGCGACGGCATTGCGTGAAGGAAAAATCACCTTCACCGATAACTACAGTGCGGTCTCCCGTACGGGGCAATGGTACGCCGAAGCCCTGCAACGCGGGATTTGCGGCTCCGCCTCACTGCCGTTCAGGCACGGCGGCGAAGTCGCGGGCCTGCTCAAGCTGTATGTAAACGAGACGAACTACTTCGACGCGGACCAACTTCGTCTGCTGGAAGAAATAGCCGTGGACCTGTCGTTCGCCCTGAATTCATTCGACGCCACGGAACGCCGGCGGGAAACAGAGGAGAAGTTGCGCGAAAGCGAACTGCGCTATCGCAGCATTTTTGAACGCGCCGAGGACGTCATTTACATGATCGGGCCGGATGGCCGGTTTACCGCACTGAGTCCATCGTTTGAAAAGATCACGGGTTGGAGGCCAGAGGAATGGATTGGCAGGGACTTCATGGACATCATCCATCCGGACGATCAGCAGCGGGCCCGGGAACTCTTTGAGCAGACGCTCTCGAAAAACGTTTCATCCAGATTCGAAATGCCCATCGCCAGGCAATCCGGCGAATACTGGTTCGGAGACTTCAACATCTGTCCCATTGATATTGAGGGGACAACCTTCGTATACGGTATCGGCCGTGACATTACAGAACATAAGCGCAGCGATGAAGCACTGCGCGCGTCACGGAACCTGCTGGCTGCCATAGTTGAAAACGCGCCCATCCGCATATTCTGGAAAGACAAGGAGCTGCGCTACCTGGGCTGCAATTCTGCGTTCGCGCGCGATGCCGGCATGTCCGGTCCGGAAGATTTAATAGGCAAGGACGACTACGAATTGGGTTGGCGCGAACAGGCCGAGAAGTATCGCGCCGACGACAAGGAGGTGATGGAGTCCGATAGACCGCAGATCGGCATCGAAGAGCGACAGACCACTCCGGACGGGAACGTAATCTGGATACGCACCTCCAAGGCGCCGCTGCACGGTAGCGAAGGACAGGTATTCGGCATGCTGGGCATCTACGAAGACATTACCGAGCGCAAGCGCGGCGAGGAAGAGATCCGGCGCAGCAACTGGGCGCTGCGCGCGCTCAGCCAGAGCAATTCGGCGCTGGTGCATGCGGGCAGCGAGGATGAGCTGTTCCGATCGTGCTGCGAGGCGATCGCCAGCTCGGACGTCTATCCGCTGGCATGGATCGGCCTTGCCCGGGACGAGCCGGGGCGGCCCGTCGTGCCCGCCGGGATAGCAGGCGAAGCAGCCGCCTACCTGGAGGGCATTGAAGTCACCTGGGACGACTCGCCGCTGGGCCAGGGTCCCACGGGAACGGCGATCCGTACCGGCGAGACCCAGGTCATCAATGATTTCACGGGCAGCGCCGCGTTCGCACCATGGCTGGATCGGGCCCGGGCACACGGATTGGCGAGTTCCATATCGCTGCCGATTTACCACAATAGTTTGGTTCTGGGCGCCCTCATGGTTTACAGCAGCGAGGTCAATGCTTTCGGCAAAGCCGAAATCGAGTTGTTCGAGGAGCTTGCCGGCGACGTGGGCTTCGGCATGAGAGCGCGCAGGACGCGGGAAGCCTATGAGGCCGGCATTCTGGAGCGCAAAGATCAAGCGGTCAAGCTGCGGAGCACGCTGGAAAGCACCATCGAAGCGCTGGCCGCCATGGTGGATCAGCGCGATCCCTACACCGCGGGCCACCAGCGCCGGGTCGCGGATCTTGCGGTGGCCATCGGCCGCGAGCAGGGCATGAACGAGGAAGGTCTGGAGGGACTTCGCGTGGCCGCCACCATCCACGACATCGGCAAGATATATGTCCCGGCCGAAATCCTGGCGCGCCCGGGGCGGCTGAGCGGGGCCGAGTTCGAGATAGTAAAAACCCACGCGCAGGTGGGTTACGACATCGTCAAGGGAGTGGACTTTCCCTGGCCGGTCGCCAACACCATCCGCCAGCACCACGAACGGCTCGACGGCTCAGGCTACCCCCTGGGGCTGAAGGGGGACGAGATCATCCCGGAGGCCAGGATCCTGGCGGTCGCTGATGTTGTGGAAGCCATGTCTTCGCACCGGCCCTACCGTCCCGGCCTCGGAGTGGATGCCGCCCTTGAGGAGATCCAGAGCCAGGCCGGCGCCAAACTCGACAGCGCCGCCGTCGAGGCCTGCCTGCGGCTGTTCAAGGAGCAAGGCTACAAACTGCCTGAATAATGCCTACTCTGCCGGGATCAGAGTAAAAATGTGAAACGCCCGTGCGGGTTCCAAGTCGCGGACGCAAGCAAACTTCTGCTCTGACCTCAGCACGGTGAGCGGTTCTACTCCACGCGCCGCGAGGGTATACGCCTCGCAACTTGATCCCGATCAAGCCGGTCAGCGGGACAGTCCATTTAGCATATCGGTGAATTTAGTGAACTATCCTATCCTGCGCCTGAACACACATGCCCGATCTTCCACTCTACAGTGATCACCTGAAGGCGCTGCGCGAGCAGGCCGGCGCGGCGGTCGATCCCTTCGGCATCGTGGCGCCCATCGTCCACGCCCAGTTAGCCTGGCTGCTGCATCCGCTGGAATTCGCGGATTTTCTGAACCGGACTTCCGCCGAACTGCTGCAACTGCAACTCCACACGGCGGCGAAGCTGGCCGGCCGGCGGGAGCCGGACGTGGTGCAACCGCAGCCGGACGATGAGCGGTTCCGCGATCCGGCCTGGTCCGGGGAGCCCGCCTGGGATCTGCTGAAACAGTGGTACCTGTTCTTCACGCGCCAGGTCCAGGACGCCCTGTTCGAGACGCCCGGGCTTTCGCCCAAGATGCGCCGGCGCGCCGCCTTCTGGTGGCGCGAGTGGCTTAACGCGGTGAGCCCGCCGAACTACTTCTTTACCAACCCGGTGGCCATGCGCAAGGCCATGCAGAGCAACGGCGAGAGCCTGAGACAGGGCTTCGAGATTTTCCTGCAGGATCTCCAGGCGGGAACCGTGCGCATGACGGATCCGGAGGACTTCCAGGTGGGGCGCAACCTGGCGACGACGCCGGGCGCCGTCGTTTTCCGCAATCGCCTGCTGGAACTCATTCACTATGCGCCCTCCGCACCCGCCGTACGGCCCGTGCCGATCGTGATCGTCACGCCCTGGATCAACAAGTACTACGTGCTGGACCTGCAGCCGAAGAAGAGCCTGGTGAAATACCTGGTGGACCACGGTTTCGACGTCTACATCACGAGCTGGAAGAACCCGGGCGCAGCGGACGCAGACGTCGGTTTCGATGACTACCTCGTCCAGGGCGTGGATGAGGCCGTGCGCACGGCACGCAGCGTCAGCGGCGCGGACAAAGTGCATGCCGTGGGCTACTGCGTGGGCGGCACCTTGCTGGCGACCTACATGGCATGGCTTAACCGTCATACCGAGAAGCCTGAGGACGTCCCCGTGGCGCACTGGACCCTGTTCGCCGCGCTGGTGGATTTCCAGTCGCCGGGGGACATCGAGGTATTCATCGATGAGGGCAGCGTGCGCTGGCTGTCCGACATGATGCGGGTACGCGGCTACCTGGACGGCGCCGCCATGGCCACCACCTTCCGCCTGCTGCGTTCCAACAGTCTGATCTGGCATTACGTGGTGCACGGCTGGCTGTATGGAGAGGAACCCGCCTCCTATGACGTGTTGTACTGGAACATGGATACGACGCGCATGCCCTGCCGCATGCACGAGTTCTACCTGCGCGAGATGTACCTGCACAACAACCTGGTGAAGCCCGATGCGCTCACCGTCGGCGGCGAGCCCATCGACCTGGCGCGCATTCACCAGCCGCTTTACGCGGTTTCCTCCGAAGACGACCACATCACGCCCTGGCGCCAGACCTTCCGGATCAATTCCTGGGTGACCGGGCCGAAGCGATTCGTGCTGTCCAGTTCCGGGCACATACTGGGTATCGTCAATCCGCCGGTGAAGCCGCCGAAGCGCCGCTTCCGCATCGGGCCGGCGCACCGCGGACAGCAGGCCGACGCCTGGCTGGAAGGTGCGCAGGCGCTGGAGGGAAGCTGGTGGAAGGACTGGGTCGCCTGGCTCGGCGATCACTGCGGCGAGCCGGGGCGCCCGCCGCCGCTGGACAACAAGGAGTTTCCGAAAATCCTCGACGCGCCGGGCAGCTACGTTCTGGAGCGCTAGTGTGTTGTTCGGCCCGCATGCCTCGATCCGTCCTGTCCGGACTGCTGCCTCGGACCGGGAGGAGATGGATCATTGCGGGGATCTCTACCAGTCCACCACCGGCACTGAACCAACCGGCAGAAACCGCATCTCTTTACTATAGGAGGGATCGTAATCCGAACTCCTCGAATTGGCCGGATTTCCAGATTTCCGCCAGCGGTCGGCTTTTTGGTCATTCTGGCCGAAGGCCAGAACCCAGTAGCTTAAAGCACGTGCGAAGCGCCAACATTGAATCGACCGGACCGTGGACGCTATGCGTCCAGGATGACATGGTCAGACCGCGCGGCACCTTGCAAGCTGAGAGAGGCATGCCATGAATGACAAATCACCCGACAGTAATCAGGCTTCACACCCCAAAATTTCCGGCGAACTGATGGAACAAATGGATGCCTGGTGGCGCGCCGCCAACTACCTCACGGCGGGCCAGATCTTCCTCATGGACAACGCCCTGCTGACGGAGCCGCTGCAGCCCGTGCATATCAAGCCGCGGCTGCTGGGACACTGGGGCACCTCGCCGGGCCTGAATTTCATCTACGTCCACCTGAACCGCGCCATCGTCGAGCGCGCGCTGAACGTTATTTACATCACCGGCCCCGGCCACGGCGGCCCCGCGCTGGTAGCCAATACCTGGCTGGAAGGCAGTTATACGGAGCGCTTCCCGGAAATTGAGCGCGACGGCGACGGCATGCGCCGGCTGTTCAAGCAATTCTCCTTCCCCGGCGGCATCCCCAGCCATTGCGCGCCGGAGACGCCGGGCTCCATTCATGAAGGCGGAGAGCTGGGCTATTCCCTGGCCCACGCCTACGGCGCCGCCTTTGACAACCCGGATTTGATCGCCGCCTGCGTCATCGGCGACGGCGAGGGGGAAACCGGTCCCATGGCGGCAAGCTGGCATTCCAACAAGTTCCTGAACCCGGCGCGCGACGGCGCGGTGCTGCCCATCCTCCATCTGAACGGGTGGAAGATCGCCAACCCCACCCTGCTGGCACGCATGACCGATGAGGAATTGTCGGACCTGTTCCGCGGCTACGGCTACGTACCCCGGTTCGTGGAAGGTGATGAGCCGATGGTGATGCACGCGCGGATGGCTGAGGTCCTGGACGCAACCCTGGACGACATCGCCCGTATCCAGGCGGAAGCGCGGGACAGCAGCACCACCACGCGCCCGCGCTGGCCCATGATCGTGCTGCGTAGCCCTAAGGGCTGGACCGGACCGAAGGCCATCGGAGACATACCGGTGGAAGGGACCTGGCGCGCGCACCAGGTGCCCCTGCCCAAGGCGCGCCAGGATCCGGAACAGATGCAGCTGCTGGAACAGTGGATGAAAAGCTACCGGCCGGAGGAATTGTTCGACGAGCGCGGCCGCCCGGTGGATGCAATTCTGGCACTTTCGCCTGAGGGCGACTCGCGCATGGGCTCCAACCCCCATGCCAACGGCGGGTTGCTGCTCAAACACCTGCATATGCCCGACTTCAGCGATTACGCACTGGAGGTTGCCGCGCCCGGGGCCACTATCGGCGAAGCCACGCGCGTACTGGGAAGCTTTCTGCGCGACGTCATGAAACTCAATCTGGAGACCCGCAACTTCCGCCTGTTCGGCCCGGATGAAACCGCCTCCAACCGGCTCGGCGCCGTGTTCGACGTCACCGACAAGGAATTCATGGGGCCGTTTCTGGGCGTGGATGAACACCTGTCGCCGCAGGGGCGCGTGATGGAAGTGTTGTCCGAGCACCTGTGCCAGGGCTGGCTGGAGGGCTATCTGCTGACCGGCCGCCACGGTTTCTTTTCCTGCTACGAGGCCTTCATTCACATTATCGACTCCATGTTCAACCAGCAC
>CAZNWR010000148.1:0-7459 GCA_964576645.1 uncultured Enterobacteriaceae bacterium
TGGCCTTGCGGAGAATATTGCGCGGATCATAAATGCTGTGCTTACCGTCGGGCTTGTTCGTTCCCACCAGAACCTGCCCGGTCGCCGACTTCAGCCAAGGCACCGGCGCAATAGTCCCCGCCACCGGGGAAATTATCATGTCCGGGTCGCCGTCCAGGGTTCCGAACCCAAGTTCATCGATGGTCTCACCCTTGCAACTCATGAGCGGCGTACCGCCGCAGTTCTTTATGCCCGCACCGTACAGTTCTCTCGCTTCCCCGATGGGAATGCGCTTGCCCCGCAGAATGCCGTTGATATCGGGCACCAGCACCTCGAGTGTTTTAATCTCGGGATACTCACCCAGAAAGGTATCGAGTTCGGCCTTTTCAGCCTGATTGGGGATCTTCATGGATCACATTCCTTCGAAGTCGGTGCCGATCATACGCCCTAAGCGCATCCAACCGGAGTCAAACATAGTTCTCGCCAAGCCCGCAAAGTCGCCAAGTTCTCCAAGAAAATCGGAACATGTCAACTAAATCGGTTTTCTTGGTGTCCTTAGCGTCTTAGCGTCTTGGCGAGAAGCTCTTTTTGATTCGCCTCCAAGTCTTTCAACAACCCCGTTTTCACGTGCTGCCCCGGCCGGCACGCCAGGCCAGGGCGGCCTTGACACCGTCGCGGCGCAGAATTTCGTTGAATTCGCGCGACTCCGGCGTCTCCGTGGTTTCCACCAGCACGTCCAGTTCCAGCGCCTGCAACAGCGCCTGGCGCATTCCCATGATGTCCATGGAACGATTGATGGCCTGCCGGGTCAAGGCCACGGCTAACTGGTCGTTGGCCGCTATGGAGGTGGCTAATCCAACCGCTTCCTCCGTGAGCCGCTCGGCGGCGACGACGCGATTAATCAGGCCCAGTTCCAGAACCCTTTGCGCGGCCACCCGGTCGTCCCCGGTCAGCAACAACTCCTTTGCCGCCTTGACGCCGGTGAGCCACGGCAGGATCAGGGCGACGATGCCGCTTCCAAACTTCACTTCCGGCACGCCGAACCGGCACTCGGCGCTGGCCACGGTGAGGTCGCAGGCCAGCGCCATTTCCATGGCGCTGCCCAGGCAGTAGCCGTGAACGGCGGCGATGGTGGGCTTGGCGCAATCCCAGAAGCGCATGATGATATCGAAGTCGCGCTTCAGTTCCGCGCGCCAGAAACCCACGTCGCCGGCATCGGCGTGATCACCGGCATCCAGGTCAAAGCCGGCGGAAAACGCCCTGCCCTCGCCGGTCAGCAGCACAACCCGCACGCCGTCGTCCGACTCGGCTCGGTCCAGCGCCCGATGCAGTTCCGACACCATGATCCCGTTGACGGCGTTGAGCTTGTCCGGGCGGTTCAGAATTATCCTGGCCAGCGCGCCATCAACACGATAGATAACGGTATCGAATTCAGCGTCCGACATGAGAACCTAATCCTTCGTAACCGACACCAATGAATAGTGAAAAGTTAAAAGTGAAAAGAAATAACGTGCCTTAGCCCGTTTAACTTTCAACTTTTCACTTGCTTGGCGTCTTGGCGAGAGATGTCTTAGCACCCTTTGCCATTTGTGCGAAACTGAAAACATAACGCTTTTGGTTTCACCCATTGACGTTGACGACGGTGCGCCCGCGGATGCGGCCCGCCAGAATTTCACCGGCGACGGACGGCAGATCCGCCAGAGCGATCTCCGTGGTCATGGCATCCAGCTTCTCATGATCCAGATCCCTGGCCAGCCTTTCCCAGGCCTGCAGGCGCAGCGCCTTCGGCGCCATCACCGAATCCACCCCCAGCAGGCCGACATTGCGCAGAATGAAAGGCGCCATGGTGGCCGGCAGATCCATACCCTGGGCGAGACCGCACGCGGCTGCGGAGGCACCGTAATTCAACTCCGACAACACGTTGGCGAGGGTCCGGCTGCCGACGGTGTCGACGGCGCCCGCCCAGCGCGCCTTGCCCAACGGACGCCCTTCTCCGGACAATTCCGCACGGTCGATTATTCGCGATGCGCCCAGGGACCTGAGATATTGCTCCTCCGCCATGCGCCCGGTGGAGGCCACCACGGTATAGCCGGCCCGGGCCAGCAGGGCGATGGCAATCCCGCCCACGCCACCACAGGCGCCGGTAACCACGACTTCTCCCGCATCCGGGCTTAAACCCGCGTTCTCCAGGCGCAACACGCACAACATCGCAGTGTAACCTGCAGTGCCGATAGCCATGGCGCCGCGCGGATCCAGGGAATGCGGCAGGGGCACCAGCCAGTCTCCTGGCACCCGCGCCAGTTGCGCATACCCGCCGTGGTGCTTTTCCCCTACCCCCCAGCCGTTCAGCACCACTTTGTCTCCCGGCTTGAATTCTCCATGTTCGGAAGCTTCCACCGTGCCCGCAAAGTCGATGCCTGGAATAAGGGGATAGCTTCTGATAATGGGGGACTTGCCCGTCAGCGCAAGCCCGTCTTTGTAATTGAGCGTGGAATACTCGACGCGCACGGTGACGTCGCCATCCATCAGCCGGTCGGGCGACCAGTCGGTCACGTCCACCTGCTGGTTGTGCTTGTCCCCGGATACCACCAGGGCTCTGAATGTATCAGTCATGATTTCTCCCGTTGCGTATATTTCATGCGCCGGCCGCGGAGCGGACAGGAGCGACGGTTGCCTTCGTGGCCGCGGTGATCACCAGCGCATCCAGCGCCACGCAGCCGCGGCGCAGGACCTTGATCGGATTGATGTCAACTTCCCCCAATAAGCCGGAAAATTCCAGGGCAAGGGCGGAAAATCGCGCCGCAGTTCGACAATAGGCCTGCACGTCCACGGCGGGCAAGCCGCGGGCGCCGTCCAGCAGCCGTCGCAGGGTGAGGGAATCGAGCAGGCGCCAGGCGGTATCGGCGTCGAACGGCGGGATTGCCGTCACCGTGTCCTTGAGAATTTCTGCATAGACTCCGCCCATGCCCATTACGACCACCGGCCCGAACTGCGGATCCACGTTCATGCCCAGGATCATTTCGACCCCGGGTTCGGTCACCATTGACGCAACCGTTACCTGCGGGCCCAATCTTGCGGAAAGCGCCCGGTACGCCTGTACCAGTTCATTGCGATTGCGGAGATCCAGCAGGACGCCGCCCACGTCGGATTTGTGCGCAATACCCGGCGCCGCTGTTTTCAATACCGCGGGGTAACTCACCTGCGGCAGGATGTTTTCCAGGGCCTGTTCGCTGTCCGCCTGGTGCGTTTCAGCAACGTCGATGCCGCAGTCTCTCAGAAACGCCAAAGCGAGGGATTCCGACAACGTTGACGCCGGTGTGAGTCGGGCGCGCCAACGGCTTCCGATGCCGGCCTTGAGGCACGGTGCGGATACCGCTTCCCGCCGCTGAAAGTCGCGATAATCGAGCAGGCAGCGTGCCCCCTCCAGGAAGGCGGGCACGCCGTCCAGTACCGGGAAGCCTTCCCGGGTCGCTTCCACCACCCGGGGATCGGATCCGGTGCCCTGGCGCGCCGACACCAGAAACGCCGGTTTCCCGGATCGCGCGTGCCCCTTGCGCATATAGTCGATGTAAGCCGGGTGAATGCCTCCATCCGGCGCACGGTCGTGGATCACCGCCCCCAGGGCCGCGTCCGGATCGGCCATCAACGCCGCGAAACTGTCCTCCATGACCCGATTGTAATCGGGGCCGCCCACGCTCCAGGCATCCAGGGGGTTCACCGCTGGCAGACCGGGATCCAGCAGATTTTCCAGCTCGCGCCGGGTTTCTTCGTTGATCTCCGCCAGCCGGACGTGATGACGATCGGCCAGGTCCACGAGCAATTGCCTCTCGCCGCCGGAATCATGAATGCTGACCAGACCGCCGTCACCGACGGGATGCGGCTGGGCGAACATAATCAGCGCATTGCTCAGTTGATCCATGTCTTGCACCCGCTGCACGCCGTAGCGATCGAACACCGCGTCGTACACCGCATCGGTTCCGGCCAGGGCGCCGCAGTGGGACACGGCGAGACGCGCCGCCAGCTCCGTTCTTCCAACCTTGATGGCCACCACCGGGATGTGACGCTGGTTCGCCTTTGCCAGGGCAGCCTTAAACTTTTCCGGATGGCGCGCAGTTTCCAGGAACAAGCCCACCACGCGCGTTTCCGGCTGGTCCAGCGCCCAGTCCAGGTAGTCCTCCAGGGAAACCGTTAGTTCCTGACCGGTGGAGACGGCGAAGTTGAAATCCATGCGACTGTCCACATCCAGTATCCCGGACATGCCCGAGCCGGACTGGCTGATAAGCGTGATGTTGCCGGGAAGCCGGTGGGCGCGCGTTTCGAAGCCACATGCCCAGACGCGGTCCCGGAAATTGTAATAACCCATGCCGTTGGCGCCGCAAACCGGTATGCCCGCGTCGCGGATGCGGGCGGCTATCCGCTCCCGCAGCGGCGGATCGGTATCGTTCTCCAGCACCAGGGTCGAGTAGATGACGCAACTGCCGGCGCCGCAGTTGAGCGCCGTATCCAGGGCCGTCTCGATGCGTTCGTCGCTGACGGCGAAAATCACCTGGTCGACGGCATCCGGCACGGCATCCAGGGACGAGAAGCAGGGAACGCCCTCGACCTCCTCGTACCTTGGATTGATAGCGTACAGTGAACCGGGGAATCCGCCCTTGAGCAGGTTGCGCACGATGACGTTGCCCACGGTGTCCGGGCGCCGCGTGGCGCCGACCACGGCGATGGACCGCGGGCACAGCAGCGGATCGAGACGATGCCTCATCAGTCCAGGCAGGTTAAAGTTAAGAGTTAAAAGGTAAAAGGTGAAAGATAAAAGTAAAAAGGGCGGAATGAGTTTAGGTAGGTCAATTCTTTTACCTTTTAACTTTTACCTTTTACCTTCAGTAGTCCCGGGCGGGAGTCTCGCGGCGCCTCGGCGGATCGTAAAATGCGCCTTCCACCAACCGGCAACGCGCCATCAGCCGGTTCCAGCGCAATTCCGCGTTGTAGTACACCTCCGCGTACAAACTGTCCGACGCCCGGCCCCAGGGCATGTCCAGCGAGGCGATGGCGATGTTGGCCTTGGCGCTCGGCGACCAGACGGCGGAAGTCACGTGCCCCACTACTTTGCGTCCCTTCGTATATATGAATGAGTCGGTCGCCGGCTTGTTACCTTCCACATCGAATTTCACCAGCCGGTAGCGAGATCCGTTCTCCTTCTCGCGAAGCAGTGCGCGCCGGCCGTTGAACACCGGCTTGCGCAGGTCCACCAGCCAGCCGAGTCCGAGTTCGAACGGTGAGCGGCTGCGGCCCGGCCGCACCGCCTCCCCGGCGGGAACGAAATCCACCCCCGCCTGTATGAATCCCGCCTCAATGCGGGCAATATCCAGTGCATGGGAGCCGATAGGCCTGATGCCGCAGGTTGTACCGGCCTGCATGAGCCGGTCCCACATGTCGACGGCATGCTCCGGCGCGAACCAGAGTTCATAGCCGAGATCACCGGTAAACCCGGTGCGGGAAACCATCAATTCAATGCCATCCAGTGTGAAATTCCGAAGGTTGAAGGGTTTCAGGTCCTGGATGTCCTCCAGGCCCAGGTTCTTCAGCACGCGGCAGGATGTGGGTCCCTGCAGCGCGAGACCTGTGACGTCGTCGGTTTCCTCCACCACGTCCACGTCAAAACCCAGCGCCGACCACAGCAGCCAGTCCAAGTGACGCTCCTGGGAACACAAGCGCCATTGGTTGTCGCCCAGGTAGAACACGGTACCGTCGTCCAGCACGTGGCCGGCGTCATTGCACCACACGCAGTAGCTCACGCGGCCCGGTTTCAGTTTGCTCAGATCGCGGGTCACCAGGCGATCCAGGTAGGCAAGCCCGTCGGGACCGGTGATGCGGTATTTGGTCATGGGCGTCAGGTCGAACAGGCCGGCTGCGTTTCTGATGGCGAAGTATTCCTGCCCCACCGAGGTATAGACCTGCACGCAGGTATAGGCCTTCCACGAATACCATTCGTTGGTTTCGCAGGCCGCGGCGACGCGCGGGTGAAACGGCGTTTCCAGTATGCGCTTGTCTGCTTGCCTGCCGCTCATGCCTTTGCTCCCCTGCGAATGATTTCCATGGCCGCATTGCGCCCCGCCAGACCCATGACACCGCCGCCGGGATGGCTTCCCGCTCCGCACAGGTAAAGTCCGTCAACCGGCGTCGAATATTGCGCGCTGCCCGGCACCGGGCGCAGCATCATGAACTGGTCCAGCGTATATTCGCCGTGATGCCAATGACCGCCCCGGATCCGGAACCGCGATTCGATATCCGCCGGCGTCAACAGTTCCGCATGGACTATCTGGTCGCGGATGCCCGGCGCATATTCGGCAATTCGATCAACCGCGATTTTAAGACAGGCTTCCCGCTGCTGGTCCGCGTCGCCGTCCACCCGGTACGGTACGAAAGGCACCAGAGCCGAAAGCACATGTTTGCCCGCCGGCGCCAGGCCCGCGTCGTGAACCGACGGCAGGGTGATCTCCAGCGGCGGCGCTTCCGGCGCCTCCCTGTACTTGCAACGATCAAACGCATGTTCCAGGTAAACCATTGAAGGCGCGATCAGAAGCCGGCCGCCAATCGCTTCCGCGTCGAGGCCCTTAAACGACGGCATGCCATCGAGCGCCAGGTGCAACTTTGCCACGTTGCCGCGCATACGGATGTTATGCACACGGCGGACGAATCCCGCTTCCAGACTCTTCGCCCCTACAAGATTAAGAAACGTGGTCGCCGGATCCGCACCGGACACCACGACGGTTGCATTCAATGTTTCTCCCGAGGCCAGTTCCACGCCCCTGGCACGGCCGTTCTCGATCAATATGCGCTTCACGACGGCGCCGGTGCGGATCTCGGCACCGCGCTGTTCCGCGCTTTTTCTGAGCGCGGCGCTGACCGCGCCCATGCCGCCGGCGGGAAGTGCAAGCCGACCGCCTTCCACCTGGCCGGTCAGGCGGTGCATGAAGGTCAACACTGTGTTCGGCGAGCGCGGACCGAGATGGCTGCCCAGGACGGCATCGAAAGCGAGCGCTCCTTTCAGCAGCTCGCTGTCGAACTCTTCCTGAAGAACGTCATAAATGTTGATGGCCCCGATCCGCAACAACTCCCTCATGTCTTCCCGTCCCAGCCGGCGCACCTTGAGCGCAAGGCCGGCCAGCGACAGCGCCTCCTTGAGCTCGCGTAACACCAGCCGCGGCGGTCGATCGCGGTAGGACTTTTCCAGGATCGTGGCGAAACGGCGCAGCCGTTCCATAAATACCGGATAGGCGCTTGCGTCCGCGGCGGACAGATCAGCGCCGTCGACCCGGACAGGTACTTGGCCAGCAACGGGGTCGCGCGCAACGTGGCGCCGGGGACCCTGGGCGCCTGGGTGACGCTCGATCCCGCCAGCGAGCGTTTCGTCGGCGCCTTTGCGGACCGGGCCAATGCCATTGCCACCCGCGCGTATCGCGCGCCGTTCGTGGTGCCCACG
>CAZNWR010000149.1:0-1137 GCA_964576645.1 uncultured Enterobacteriaceae bacterium
GACCTGATGCAAAAGGCACTGCGCAGTGAAAGCCTGCGGCCGGTGTGGATGGTGGGTATCGACCCGGCCTCCGACGGCCTGTCGAGGGCGGCAAAGGTCGGCCTGAAGACCACTGCAGAAGGCGTCGACGGCCTGCTGCCGCATATTGAAGAGGATCAGATCCGCGTCGCCTTCGATGCCACATCGGCGGGCGTCCACGAGGACAACGCGCGCAAATTGAACGGGCGCGGGGTGGTGGTGGTGGATCTGACGCCGGCGGCCATCGGTCCCTACTGCGTCCCGTGCGTGAACCTGGACGAGCACCTGGGCCGCGGCGAGATGGACGTGAACATGGTGAGTTGCGGTGGCCAGGCCACTATTCCCATCGTGGCGGCCGTGTCCTCGGTGCAGGCGGTCGAGTACGCGGAGATCGTGGCGACGGTGGCGTCCAGGTCCGCCGGCACCCGCAGGAACATCGACGAGTTCACGCGCACGACGGCGCGGGGACTGGAGGTGGTGGGCGGCGCACAGCGCGGCAAGGCGATCATTATTCTCAACCCGGCGGAGCCGCCGCTGCTCATGCGCGATACCGTGCACTGCCTGACGGTGGACGAGCCGCAACAGGCCGAGATCGAGGCATCCATATCCGCAATGCTTACGAACATGCAGGCCTATGTGCCGGGATGCCGGGTCGTGAACGGTCCGGTGTTCGACGGCAGGCGTGTCTCCGTTTACCTGGAAGTCGAGGGACTGGGCGACTACCTGCCCCGTTATGCGGGCAACCTGGACATCATGACGGCGGCGGCGCTGCGCACCGGCGAGCTGTTCGCCGGAGAGATGGCAGCCGGCCGCCGTGCCGAAGCCACGGCCTGAGGACAATCACCATGGATCTGAAAGGCAAGTCCGTCACTCTCCATGACATGTGCCTCCGGGACGGCATGCACCCCAAGCGCCACCGCATCACCCTGGAGCAGATGGCGGCGGTGGCTGCGGGGCTGGATGCGGCCGGTGTGCCGCTCATTGAGGTAACCCATGGAGACGGGTTGGGCGGCTCATCGGTCAATTACGGATTCGGGCTGCACAGTGACGAGGAATACCTGCGTGCGGTCATTCCGAAACTGAAGCAGGCCAGAGTTTCCGCGCTGCTGCTGCCGGGGA
>CAZNWR010000149.1:1147-7459 GCA_964576645.1 uncultured Enterobacteriaceae bacterium
TGAGTGCGGCGTGCAGACCATCCGCGTGGCCACCCACTGCACGGAGGCGGATGTGTCCGAGCAACACATTACGCTGGGGCGGAAACTGGGCATGGACACGGTGGGATTCCTGATGATGGCGCACATGACTGAGCCGGACAAACTGCTGGCGCAGGGCAGGCTCATGGAAAGCTACGGCGCAAACTGTATTTACTGCACTGACTCCGCCGGCTACCTGCTGCCGGATGACGTCACAGCGCGCGTCAACGCGTTGCGCCAGGGACTCAAACCCGAAACGGAAGTGGGCTTTCACGGCCACCACAACCTGGGGCTGGGGGTGGCCAATTCCCTGGCGGCGGTGGAGGCGGGAGCGTCACGTATCGACGGTTCGGCGGCGGGACTGGGGGCCGGCGCCGGCAACACACCGCTGGAAGCCTTCGCCGCCGTACTGGACCGGATGGGCGCGGTCACCGGGGTAGACGTGTTCAAGCTCATGGACGTGGCCGAAGATCTGGTCGTGCCCATGATGGATCACCCGGTCCGCCTCGATCGAAACTCCCTCATCATGGGTTACGCCGGCGTGTATTCCTCGTTTTTGCTGCACGCCAGGCGCGCCGAGGAGAAGCACGGCGTTGCCTCCGCCCGCATCCTGGTGGAACTGGGACGCATGAAGACCGTCGGTGGACAGGAGGATATGATCGAGGACGTGGCGCTCAGGTTGAAACGCGAGGGAAGCCACGAGGCTTCCAGCTACTGATCGACTAAAAAACCGACCTGCCCGAGCGCCTCTACTTCACTCAACACGTGGACGTTGCCGCGCAAGGGAAACGCGGCCGTGGCCGATCCTGCCATCACTACCCAACCCGGCTCCAGCATGAGGCCGTAACGGCCGAGTAACCGCGAGGCGGCGGCCAGTGATCGCGCCGGGTGGCCCAGGATGGCTGCGCTGGAGCCGATGTCCACAGGCCGGCCATCAAATTGGAACACGATGCCGAGGTTGCTTATGTCGGTTGCGGGCGAGCACCAGGAGCCGAGCACGTAACCCGAGGACGAGCAGTTATCCGCCACTACGTCCTCGAGGGTGAATTTGAAGTCCCGGTAGCGGGAATCGATGATCTCTATGGCGGGCGCAACGGCTTCCACGGCCGCCATCGCCTGGGCCGGCGATACCATTCCTCCTAAGGGTTTTTTCATGAGGAAGGCCACTTCCGGTTCAGCCCGCGGATGAATGCAGCGCGACAGCGGCATATCACCTCCGTCGTCTACCAACATGGCATCCGTAAGATGGCCGAAGATCATTTCCTCCACACCCATCTGCCTGCGTTTGGCGCGACTGGTGAAACCCATCTTGATCCCGGTAATCGTCTCGCCGCGATCCAGGCGCAGGTCGATGGACAGGCGCTGGATCTCGTAGGCGTCCTCGAGGCTGAAACTATGGCGTCTGGAAAGCTGTTCGATGGGTAGCGCGTTCACGGCGGCACCGTCCACCTGGGCCGCCAGTTCGTTCAAGTGGGGTTTGGATTCGGCTCTCATGGGCCTGCCTCGTCGCCGAATACGGCGCGCACTGAGCCAAGCCCGGAAATGCGCAGGGTATACACGTCGCCGGGCTGCACGTTGACCATGGGTCCAAGCGCGCCTGAGAGAACAATGTCTCCGCGTTGCAGCGGACGGCCAAGCTCAACCATCTTCCGCGCCAGCCACAGAACCGCGTTGACCGGATTACCCAGACAGGCCGCACCGGCGCCGGTAGAAACCGGTTCACCGCGTTGTTCGACGACAGCACCGCACAGGCGCAAATCGAATGACCCGAGAGGGCGCGGATCCGAACCCAGCACGAACACGCCGGACGAAGCATTGTCCGCGATGGTGTCGACGATGCCGATCTTCCAGTCTTTGATGCGACTGCCCACGACTTCAAAGGCTGCCAGTGCGTAGTCCAGGGCATCCAGCACGTCCACCGCGGTTAATTGTTCGGTATCCAGATCGTCACCCAGCACGAACGCTATTTCGCCCTCGATCTTAGGCTGCTGAAGTCGGGAGAAAGGAATAATTTCCGAGTCCGAGTAGGCCATGTCGGCAAACAGCATGCCGAAGTCGGGTTGGTCCACGCCGAGCTGCTGCTGGATCGCGTGGGATGTCAGCCCGATCTTGCGGCCCACAAGGCGCCTGCCCTGCTTTATCCA
Source organism: uncultured Enterobacteriaceae bacterium (assembly GCA_964576645.1). Lineage (GTDB taxonomy): Bacteria > Pseudomonadota > Gammaproteobacteria > Eutrophobiales > Eutrophobiaceae > CAZNWR01. The sequence continues at coordinate 3,310 of CAZNWR010000149.1, forward strand.
ATAGGCCGTATTGATTTCCTGGATCGCGTACGCTGCGCTCAGATCATTCTCCGGCAACTGTTCCCTGATAGGGGAACAGTATTTTGCCGTGTCGTAGATACTGCGAAGCTGCTCGGCTATTTTGTTACTGTCAGCGTCCGACATAGGCATAGCGTACTATAGAAGTCCCTCCTCAAAAACTTGTTCGTCCCGCCCGCTTACGAAAGCTGACTGGTTCTTCTTTAGGGCTATGACCCTAGAGAGGAAACGGAAACCTGGCTTGCCTGCACTGGCCGGTACGCGCACAATAAATAAAGATTTTTGGTAAAACTAACGACACGCGTTCCCGAGAGAATGGCCACTCGACCTGTAAGCCCTAGCACATCCCGGTCCTTTATTTCCAATTACGTGGCGGGGGAGTTCGTCACCACCTCGGAGCAGTTCGCCAACGTCAACCCGGTCGATGGATCAACTGTTTCGCAAGTGTATGCCGCCGACCGCGCCCTGGTGGATCGAGCGGTCAACGCGGCCCGCGATGCACTGAACGGCGAGTGGGGCGGCACTTCCCTGGCTGCACGCCGCTCCCTCATGCACAAGGTCGCGGACGGGATAGAGCGCCGATTTGACGACTTCCTCGCCGCGGAGATCGCCGATACCGGCAAGCCGGAATCCCAGGCGCGCACCCTGGATATTCCCCGGGGGGCCGCCAACTTCCGCGCTTTCGCGGATTTTATTGGATCGATGGGATTGGAATGCTACGAGCAGGAAACCGGGGACGGCCGCGGTGCGCTGAATTACGCGGTTCGCAAGCCGGTCGGCGTCGTGGGGGTAATTTGCCCATGGAACCTGCCGTTGCTGCTCATGACATGGAAAGTGGCGCCGGCCCTGGCCTGCGGCAACACGGTCATTGCCAAACCCTCCGAGGAAACACCATCCAGCGCGATACTGTTGGCGGAAGTCATGCATGAAGCGGGCGTACCCCTGGGCGCGTTCAACGTTATCAACGGCTTCGGTCCCGGGGCGGCAGGCGAGTGGCTCACCACGCATCCGGGCATCGACGCCATAACGTTCACCGGCGAATCAGCCACCGGTGCCCGCATCATGAAAGCCGCGGCCGACCAGGTGAAAGCGCTGTCGTTCGAGCTGGGCGGCAAGAATGCGGCCGTAATCTTCGCTGACGCCGATTTTGAGAAGGCCGTGAAAGGCACCGCCCGCTCCACGTTCACCAACTGCGGGCAAGTATGCCTTTGCTCGGAACGCGTCTACGTGGAGCGAAGCATTTTTGAGCGTTTCGTGGACGCGCTGGCACAGGAAGCGGGCAATCTTAAACTCGGCGGTCCGTATGAGCCCGGTACCACGACCGGCCCTCTTATCTCCGCGACTCAACGCGACAAAGTCAGGTCATATTACGACCTGGCCCGGGACGAGGGCGCGACCATGGTCGCGGGCGGCGGTATACCGTCGTTCGGCAATGAATATGACAGCGGCTTTTTCATCGAACCCACAATCATGACCGACCTGACCAACTCCGCCAGGTGCATGCAGGAGGAGATCTTCGGACCCGTGTGCCACGTCATGCCGTTCGATAACGAAGAGGAAGCGATACAGCTTGCAAACGACAGCCGCTACGGCCTGGCGGCAGCCCTGTGGACAGGCGATCTTTCCCGGGGACATCGGGTCGCCCGCCAATTGAACGCGGGCATTGTCTGGGTCAATACCTGGTTCCTGCGCGACCTGCGCACGCCGTTCGGCGGCATGAAGCTGTCGGGCTTCGGCCGCGAGGGCGGCATTCACTCGGTGGACTTCTTCACCGAGCAGACCAACATATGCATCAAGTTATGAGCGAAACGGAGAGCAAGGTCCTTTCCCACAAGGCCAAACCGCGCGGACGCTTTCCCCACGCGCGGCGCGCAGGCGACTTCATCTTTGTTTCCGGCACCAGCCCGCGCCGCGCGGACAACAGCATAGCCGGGGCCGAGGTGGATGAAATGGGCACCACCAGGCTCGATATCCGTACCCAGACACGCGCCACAATCGAGAACGTGCGCGACATACTCCAGAGTTTCGACGCCGACCTGTCGGACATTGTGGACGTGTCCGCGTTTCTCGTGAATATGAACGATTTCGGCGGCTACAATGAAGTTTATTCCGCATTTTTCGATTTCGACGGCCCGTCACGCACCACCGTGGCGGTACATCAGCTTCCTCACCCCCACCTTCTCATCGAGTTGAAAGTGGTGGCGTACAAACCCCGAGCCAAACAAAACGGGAGGTAACATCATGAGTAACGGGCGCATCCTCGCAGGCTTCCTGGCCCCCCATCCACCACACCTGGTTTACGGTGAAAATCCGCCGCAGAACGAGCCCCGCTCCAAAGGCGGTTGGGAACAGTTGCGCTGGGCCTATGAACGCGCGCGCAAAAGCCTGGAAGCGCTCAAGCCGGATGTGCTGCTGGTGCACTCACCGCACTGGATGACCCAGCAGGGGCATCACTTTCTCGGGGTAAAGCATCTTTCCGGCAAGTCCGTGGACCCGATCTTTCCAAACCTGTTCAGATACAAATTCGAACTTGACGTGGACATCGACCTGGCGCAAGCCTGCTGCGACGAAGCGGCCCGGATGGGACTCACCACCAAGATGATGCGCAATCCGCATTTCCGCGTTGACTACGGCACCATCACTACGCTGCACATGATCCGTCCGCAGTGGGATATCCCGGTGGTCGGCCTGTCCGCCAACAATTCCCCTTATTACCTCACTACCGAGGAAGGGCTGGAGGAAATGGATATCCTCGGAAAGGCGACCGCCAAAGCCATCGAGCAAACCGGAAGACGCGCGGTGCTGTTGGCCTCAAACACCTTGTGCCACTACCACTTCAGCGAAGAACCGGTGCCGCCGGAGGACATGTCCAAAGAGCACCCCCAGGATTACGCCGGTTATTTGTGGGACATGCGCCTTATCGATCTGCTCAGGCAAGGGCAAACGAAGGAGGTTTTCAGACTGCTGCCCAAATTCATCGAAGAGGCTTTCGCGGAAGTCAAATCGGGCGCCTTCACCTGGATGTTCGCGGCCATGGGTTACCCCGAGATCCCGGGGGAGCTGCACGGCTACGGCACCGTCATCGGCACTGGAAATGCCGTGATGGAGTGGAATCTCGTTAAGGCCGGCCTTGTTGAAGATACCCAGACGAAAGCCGCCTGAACGACAAATAAAAGCCTGCAAAATTAGAAAAAGGGGGACTTACCCATGCCGGTCGTATCCGCTTTTCTCGTACCCGGTTCACCGCTGCCCTTCGTGCAGAGAGACAATCCGCCCTGGGGCAAACTTGCCGACGCCATGGATGTCGCCGGCAAGGCGTTGGACAAATCCGCGCCCGATACCATCGTTGTCTATTCCACCCAGTGGCTTGCGGTCCTGGATCAACTCTGGCAGACACGGCCACACGTCAAGGGCGTGCACGTCGACGAGAACTGGCACGAATTCGGCGACTTGCCGTTCGACATGAAAATAGACGTGGAAATGGCGAAAATCGCCGTGGAGAAGAGCGCCGCTCACGGCATCAAGGCCAAGGGCGTGGATTACGACCAGTTCCCCGTGGATACCGGGACCATCGTCGCCGCCAATTTTCTCAACCCGGGAAACAAACGCCCGCTGGTTATAACAGCCAACAACGTCTACCACGACTGGCAGCGCACCATGGACCTGGGACGCATTGCCGTGGAAGCCGCCGATCAGCTCGAGCGCAAGGTTGCGATCGTGGGCGTCGGCGGCCTGTCCGGTTCCTTCTACCGTAAGACCATCACGATTGCCGAAGACAAAATAGCTTCAGAAGCGGAAGACAAGTGGAATCGCCGGGTCCTGGAGCTCATGGAGGCCGGCGACACAGCTGCCTTGAACGAGGAATGCCCCAAGTACGCGGCTGAAGCAAAAGCCGACATGGGATTCAAACACTTCGCCTTTATCCTCGGCGCAGTCGGGGGGGAATTCGACAGCGCCGTCATTCACGGTTACGGCCCGCTCTACGGCAGCGGCGGCGGCGTCGTGGAGTTTCGGCTGAAGACATAGGATCGGGCGTGCCGGCCGAAGGGTCGGCACGCCGCGGCGCGGAACAAAGGTTCAACGTGGAGGTGGAACTGACGGTCACGCCGCGGCAGCGCGGCGGGGCGGCGGC
>CAZNWR010000150.1:0-7405 GCA_964576645.1 uncultured Enterobacteriaceae bacterium
GCGATGCCGAGGCCCATCACCACGCCGCCGATATCATAGCCGTTGAGCCAGATGCCGGCGCCCCCGAAAGTCAGGAACAGCCCGATGGAGCCGCGTATGGGCCAGTGGCTGGGCTCAGGCAGGTAGTAGCCGCTGTGGGATTCCGACATGGTCAACTCCCCAAGGTTGGTGTCTCGAAGACTCTTTTGTGTTTGCTGTTATTGTTTCCGGCGGCCGCCGGTTCGGGTTGCCGCCTTCTGTCGCCGTCTATTCTCATTTCCAGTAATAAAGCACGAATGCCGCGTAGAACGCCGCCGAGATCAATCCCAGGATAATGGCGAGCCGGCGGTTCCTGGCTGCCAGCCCGCGCGACTCTTCCCGATTCTTGTCCTCTTCATCCACGCAATACCCCGTCGATCAGGTGTGCGCCATGGCGTCCGTGACTTCGGGCGGCGTGGTAAAGCTGTGGTAGGGCGCCGGCGATGGCAGCGTCCATTCCAGGCCGCGCGCGCCTTCCCAGACTTCGTCCGTGGCCTTGGCGCCGCCGCGTATGCACTTGATGACGATGTAAACGAACAGCAGTTGCGACAGGCCGAAGGCAAAGCCGCCGATGCTGGCAACCTGGTTCCAGCCGGTAAACTGCACCGCGTAATCGGGAATACGGCGCGGCATGCCCGCCAACCCCAGGAAGTGCATGGGGAAATACAGTACGTTCACCGAGATGGTCGACAGCCAGAAATGCCACTTACCCAGCGTCTCGTCGTACATGTGTCCGGTCCACTTGGGCAGCCAGAAATAGACGCCGCCCATCATGGCGAAAACCGAACCGGTGACCAGCACGTAGTGAAAGTGCGCCACCACGAAGTAGGTGTCCTGGTACTGAAAGTCGGAAGGCGCGAGCGCGAGCATGAGCCCCGAGAATCCGCCGATGGTAAACAGCACCACGAAAGCGATGGACCACAGCATGGGTGTCTCGAATGTGAGCGAGCCGCGCCACATGGTCGCCACCCAGTTGAACACCTTCACCCCGGTGGGCACCGCGATCAGCATGGTGCTGTACATGAAGAACACTTCACCCGCGAGCGGCATGCCGACGGTGAACATGTGATGGGCCCACACGAAAAATGACAGGAACGCGATGGAGGCGGTGGCGTACACCATCGACTCGTAACCGAACAGCGGCTTGCGGGAAAAAGTCGGAATGATCTGCGACACGATACCGAACGCCGGCAGGATCATGATGTACACCTCGGGGTGCCCGAAGAACCAGAACACGTGCTGAAACAGCACCGGGTTGCCGCCGCCGGTGGCCTCGAAGAAGCTGGTGCCGAAGAACTTGTCAGTGAGCAGCATGGTGACGGCGCCGGCCAGCACCGGCATGACGGCGATGAGCAGGAAGGCGGTGATCAGCCAGGTCCAGACGAACAGCGGCAGGCGCATGAAGGTCATGCCCGGTGCGCGCATGTTGAAGATGGTGGCGATAATGTTGATGGCGCCGAGGATGGAGGAAATGCCCATCATGTGAATGGCGAAGATCACGAACGGCAAGGCGTCGCCGGTCTGCAGCATGAGCGGCGGATACATGGTCCAGCCGCCGGCCGGGCCGCCCCCCGGCATAAACAGCGTGCTGAGCAGCAGCGTGAAGGCGAACGGCAGGATCCAGAAGCTCCAGTTGTTCATGCGCGGCAGCGCCATGTCCGGCGCGCCGATCATCATGGGAACAAGCCAGTTGGCGAATCCCACAAGTCCCGGCATCACCGCGCCGAAGATCATCACCAGGGCGTGCAGGGTGGTCATGGAATTGAAGAACTGCGGGTTAACGAACTGCATGCCGGGCTCGAACAGTTCCGCACGAATGATCATGGCCATGGCGCCGCCAACGAAGAACATGATCAAGGAAAAGGTGAGATAAAGCGTGCCGATATCCTTGTGGTTGGTGGTGAACAGCCACCGCTTCCAACCCGTCGGGTGATGCCCGTGGTGTTCCTCGCTGTGCATTACCGCTTCGCTCATGGTGCGACCCTCAAATTAGGAGTGCTTGTCCGAAATATCGATGCTTACTTGCCTTTCGCCTTGGCGATATCGGCCGGCTGGACTACGTCGCCGGTCTTATTGCCGAAGGAATTGCGCTCGAAGGTGATCACCGCCGCGATCTGCACATCGTCAAGCTGCTTGCCGAACGCCTGCATGGCGGTGCCGGTGATGCCGTTGAGCACGATATCGATGTGCTTGTCGAGCGGCCCTTCAACGATCTTGCCGTCCTTGTAGAAACCGCGCTCGGTCAGATCCTTCAACATGGCCTGCGAGGCGGAAAAGGGATGTCCGCCGGCGATGGGCGGGAAGGAGTTGGGGATACCCAGGCCATTTGCCTGGTGGCAGGCCGAGCAGATGGTCATGAAAACATGCTTGCCCTTGGCCATGAGGTCGGCCTTGCTCCAGGTCTTGTTGGCGCCCGCGGCTTCCTGCTTCGCCGCCGCCTGCTGCTCCTTCACCCAGGCCGCAAACTGCTCCTTGGGCACGGCCTTTACAACAATGGGCATGAACGCATGTCCCTTGCCACATAGCTCCGCACATTGGCCGCGGTAGATGCCGGCCTTTTCGATGTTCACCCATGACGCGTTGACGAAACCGGGAATGGCGTCCCGCTTCCATCCCATCGCGGGCACCCACCAGGAATGAATGACGTCGCCACCGGTGGTCAGGATTTTGATCTTGGTGTGAATGGGCAATACCAGCGGCTTGTCCACGTTGCGCAGGTAGTGCGGCACCGTGTCGGGGTTGATGCCGGAATCAAGCTGGCTGGCTTTCTCGCTGTCCTGGGCCAGGACGCTGAAAAACTTGATGCCCTTTCCTACATATTCGTACTGCCACTTCCACTGGTAGCCGGTCACCTTGACCGTCATGGCGGAGTTACTTGTGTTCTCGAGCTTGATGAGAACCTTGGTGGCGGGGATGGCCATGCCTATCAGAATGAAAATGGGAATGATGGTCCAGATGACTTCCGCGACGGTGCTGTGACTGAACTGCGAAGCGACGTGGCCCTTTGACTTGCGGTGCATCAGGATGGACCAGAACATCACCCCGAACACGCCGATGCCGATAACGACGCACACCCACAGGCCCATCATGTGCAGGCTGTAGATATCATGGCTCAATGGCGTCACGCCCTTGGTCATGTTCAGGCCCCAATCAGAGGCGGCGTTGGCGTTCTCTGACCACAGGAACAGCAACGGCAAGATCGTCCCCAGCCATTGCGCTGTTTTTCTTGTCACCGGCATGCGTTAGTCCTCAGGCTTAGCTGGTACTCCAAAAATCAGGGCCGGCGCCCGGGCCGGTCTGATCCCCATCTTTGTTTCGTTGCCGCCCACAATTGTTCGGCAAGTCCCTGGCGTTCCTGTTCGTTCAGGAATCGCCCGATTTCCACCTGGCGTCCGTGCGATCGTATCAACAAGCGGCTGGGATACCATCCACCCGGCCGCTCCAGCAAAATCCGCGCCCAGTATCGCTGGAACACCTCGCGCCACTCCGGCTCGGTACGGCCCGCTTCCACCGCCACGGCATCCTCCCCGACGGTGACCACTTCCTGCAATCCGCCGCGCCAGGCAGTGACATACAGCGCAGCGCCCAGCGCTATAACGTCCAATCCGGAAAACGGCAGGACAAAAGGCAGCCCCAAACAAAAGCAAAATACACCGATCCCGATTACGAACATTGCCATGAGGGCGAAGATCGTGACCAGGCCGCGCCAGGACATGGAGCGGTTCGGCTGGATGATAAAGGTACGTTGTGTACTGTCAGCAGCGGCGATTTGACGAACCATCTTCTTGGAATCTGCTGAGCATCGCCGTTGCAAATGAGGGCGATAATATGCCCCAGATCAGTGTCTTGATGCAAGCCACGACACCCGCGCAAAGCCTGCAAACACGGTTAGCGCGCGTTTTCACACCGGCACCGCATATGCGGGAGGGCGGCATGGGGTTGGGGCCGTCGCGCGCCGCCTGCCCCCACCAAGCCCATGTCCCATGGCGGGACCCGCCCGCCGCACCCGCTCAGGCTCACTTGCCCGCTGCACTTTCCAGTAACCGATCGCCATCAATCGCAGCACTGACGGCATCCGCGTCGAAGTGCTTCAGCGGCGGCACGACACCCAGACACGGCGCCGGCAGGGCTTGCTCCAGATATTCGAGCGTGGCCTCGGGATAGCGGTAATTTGGATCGAGCCGGTTGCCGATCCACCCGCACACGAAAAGCCCGTCGGCCCGCACGGCTTCCAAGGTAAGCACCGCATGATTGATGCAACCGAGACGCAATCCCACTACCACGACCACCGGAAGCTGCAACGCGGCAACCAGATCCGCGGTGCCCAGATCGGGCGCCAACGGCACGCGCCAGCCGCCCACGCCTTCCACCACCACCGCATCCGCGTTCCGGCACAGGCGCTGGTACGCCGCGCGCAGGGGATCGACGGACACGCACCGGCCTTCCCGCTGCGCGGCCACGTGCGGCGCCACCGGCTCCATGAACAGAAACGGATTCACGTCCGCGTAGGACGGCGCCGTGGTGCACTGGTCGAGAATCATCTGCGCATCTTCGTTCCACGGCGCGCCGGCGGGACCGCTTGCGCCGCTGGCCACCGGCTTCATGCCGGAGGTCCGCAATCCGCGTCCGGCGAGCTTGCGCATCAGGCCCGCCGTGATCCAGGTCTTGCCCACGCCCGTGTCCGTGCCGGTAACGAACCAGGCGTGCACGCGCGCGCCGCTCACGAGCGCCTGCCCACGTCCGACACGGGAACGGCGACGGTGTGCGGGTCCAGCCGCTGGCTGCCGCGAACGCGCCAGGCATGGCCGTACACCACCTCGTAGCTGGCCGGCAGGGATCCGTCGCGGCGCCATTGCTCGTAATGATCGAGCATGGTTTTCAACCGGCCCTTTCCGGTGAGCGAACGCGGCCGCCCCAGGTTGGCGTTGCGCGCTCCCAGGTTCTTCAGGTCGCGCATGAGCGCCAGGCCATCCTGGTAGGTAAGGGTAAAAGGTTCCACTTCCATGACCGGATCGGCGAGGCCGGCGTCGAGGAGCGCATCGCCCAGGTCATGCATATCGATAAAGGCGTTAACGTGAACCGCGTCGTCCACCGCGGCCCAGCTTCGACGCAACTCGCTCAGGGTGCCGGGTCCCAATGTGGAAAAGATCAACAGGCCGCCGGGGCGCAGCACCCGGCGGGCTTCGCGGAACACCGCCGCCGGGTCGTTGCACCATTGCAGCATGAGACTTGAGAAGACCAGGTCGACGGAGGCCTCTGCGAACGGCAGTATTTCCGCGTCCCCGCACACCCGCTGCTGGCGCGTGAATCGATACATGCGAGGCCGATGGCTGTGCAGCATGTTGAAGGCCAGGTCCACCTGTACCACGCGCGCGCCCTTGTAGCGGCGAGTCAGCAGGCGGGCCGCGCGGCCCGTGCCCGCTCCCAGGTCGAGAATGACCGAGGGGGTGACCCTCATGAAATCCAGGCGCTCCAGGAGATCGTCCGCCACCCGCTTCTGCAGAACCGCCACCTGCTCGTAGTCCCTGGCAGCGCGGTCGAAGGCGGCCGCCACCCGCGGCTTGTCCTTTTCGTAGGCGGAGGCGTTTTCGCTCACGCCGGCACAGCCTCGGGCTTGAGACATTCGCAAAGCGCCTCGAGCAAGCGGTCCACCTGCGCGGGCGCATGCGCCGCCGACAACGTAATGCGCAGCCGTGACGTGCCCCGGGGAACCGTCGGCGGGCGGATCGGCGTGATAAGAATGGCGCGCCCGGCCAGTTGCTCGCTGACGGCAACGGCGCGGTCCGGCTCGCCCAGCACCAGGGCCTGTATGGGGGTGTCCGAGGGGAGCAGCGGGATCCCTGCACCTGCGGCGCCGGCCCGGAACTGGTCCACCAGCGATTGCAGGCGCTGGCGGCGCCATTCCTCCCGGCGCAGGATCCCGAGTGCCCGCAACGCGGCGAAAGCCACGGCCGGCGGCGGCGCGGTGCTGTAGATATAGGGGCGCGCGCGCTGAACCACACTTTCCACCAACAGGTCGGAGCCGGAAATGAACGCACCGGCGCACCCAGCCGCCTCTCGGCGCCCAGCACGCCGAAGCCATGAGCGTCGTCCACGGCCAGTAGCGCGCGCCGCCGCCGGCAGGTTTCGCTCAGGGCGGCCAGGGGCGCTATGTCCCCATCCATGCTAAATACAGCGTCAGTAAGCGCTAACTTCCGATGGCCGGGTCCGGCCAGCTGCCGGCCCAGGGCGGGCACATCGCAATGGGGGTACCGGCGCAGCCGCGAGGGCGCCAGCTTGCCGGCATCGATGAGCGACGCATGGCAAAGGCGATCCAGCAGCAAAACGTCATCGCGTCCTGCCGCCAGGGTGGAGACCAGGGACAGGTTGGCCAGGTAGCCGCTGCTGAACAGCACCGCGCGGTCGCGCCCGAGGAAATCCGCCAGGGCTTCTTCCAGCGCCACGTGGGCGCGGCTGCGCCCGCAGACCAGGGGCGAGGCGCCGGCACCCACGCCGTAACGGCGCGCGCCTTCGGCCAGGGCGTCCTGCAGGCGGGGATCCGCGGCGAGCCCCAGGTAGTCGTTGCTGCAGAAATTCAGATAATCGCGTCCGTCCACGCTCACCACCGCGCCCTGGGGTCCGTCCAGCGCCCGGCGTTGGCGCAGCATGCCTTGGGCCTTCAGCGCCGCCGGGTCCGCGCAGAAGCGGCGGAGGAGATCCGACGTCATGGCGGAGGGTCAGTCGCCGGCACGCATGCCTAAGCGCTGCAAAAGCGCCCGGTCGCGGCGTTGCCGCGGATTGTCGGTGGTAAGAAGTTTTTCGCCGTAGAAGATCGAGTTGGCGCCGGCGTGAAAGCACAGGGCCTGTAACGCCTCGGGCATGTCGTTGCGGCCCGCGGACAGGCGCACTTTCGACGCGGGCATGAGAATACGCGCCACCGCGATGGTGCGCACGAACTCAAACGGGTCCAGATCCGCGGCTTCTGCCAGGGGCGTGCCCTGCACGCGGATGAGCAGGTTGATGGGTACGCTTTCCGGGTGCTGCGGCAGGGTGGCGAGCACCTGCAGCAGGCCGGCGCGGTCCGCGCGCGATTCGCCCATGCCGACGATGCCGCCGCAACAAACACTGATACCGGCACGGCGTACATGTGCCAGGGTATCAAGGCGATCCTGGTAAGTCCGGGTGCTGATGATCTGCGGGTAATATTCGGGCGAGGTGTCCAGGTTGTGATTGTAGTAATCAAGGCCCGACTCCCGCAGTTGTTGCGCCTGCTCGGCCGTGAGCATGCCCAGCGTGACGCAGGTTTCCATGCCTTCGGCTTTCACCGCCCCGACCATCTCCAGCACCCGGTCGAAATCGCGCCCGCGCGGACTGCGCCAGGCCGCGCCCATGCAGAAGCGGGTGGCGC
>CAZNWR010000151.1:0-7389 GCA_964576645.1 uncultured Enterobacteriaceae bacterium
CTGCACGGCGCGTCCTGCGGCCTGGGCAAGTTCGAGCGCCTGGAAAAGAAAGACGGCTGACCGAAACCGCGGCCGGCGCGGGCGCTCCGCCTCCCGCTTCTCACGATCCAGAACCAGGAAATGGATTCCGGGTCCGTGCTCCGCGATTAGAGACCCATATCGCTGCGCGCGGACCCGGAATCCCCGCTTGGGACGGGCAAAGGGATTCATGTGCTGCAAGGAGGAATATGGGTCTCTAATTCCGGATTGCAGCACATGAATCCGTGCGCTTGGGCTACCGGATCATCGTGTGAGAAGCAGGAGGCGGAACACGCGCCCTGACCGCCCTTCAGGTTCCTACCTGCTGAACAAGGTCTTCGCCATCTGCTCTTCGAACGACCTGTGATTTCTCACCGCTCCCAGAAACTCCTCTTTCGACAAAGTAAAGGCTTCTACATCCCCCAGGGCGTGGACTGTGGCGTTGCGCGGTTCACCCCGCAGCAACGCGGTCTCGCCGAAGAACTCGCCACTCCCGAGGCGCGCCAGATCCTGCGCCTGATTTCCATGCTCCGCAGTCACCTGGACCGTGCCTGACTTGATGAGATAGAAGCGATCGCCGACTTCGCCCTGGCGGATGATCACTTCGCCCGACTTGTAATGCTCCTCTTCCATGTTCTGAGCCACGTCGGTGAGGTCATTGGGGGACATGCCCCTGAATACCTCGCATTCCCTGATGAATTGACAGATATAGAGTGTCCGCCTGACATCGATATCCGACGTGATAGCGCCGTCGGTCAGACTGACGATCCTGTCGGCGGCGTCGATGATGCGGTTGTCATGGGTAACGATAACGATGGCGCAGCGCAGCTTGCTCGCCCTTTCCTTCAGCAGGCCGACAACGGTGCGGCCGGATTCCCTGTCCAGCGCGGCGGTCGGCTCATCCGCGAGTACCAGGGCCGGATCATTAACCAGCGCGCGGGCGATGGCGACGCGCTGCCGTTGACCGCCCGAGAGCCCGGCCGGCTTGTAGTCCATACGATCGGCCAGGCCCAGAACCGCCAGTATTTCTTCCGCGCGACGCTTCTTTTCCGCCGCATCCAGGTCCCGCAGTTCCATGGCCATATAGACGTTCTGCCTGGCAGTCAGGCTGGCGAACAGATTATGCGCCTGGAAAATAAAGCCGATGTTCTGACGCACCGCCACCTGCCGGCCCAGATCCAGACCGCAAAGTTCGGTGCCGAAAAAGCTGATGCTGCCCTCCTGCATTGAACGCAGTGCGCCCATCAGGGTAAGCAGCGTTGTTTTTCCCGAGCCCGATGGCCCGGTCATGATGACAATCTCCCCCGGCCGGACGGTCAGGTTGATATCGTGCAGCACCTGCTTGGCGCTATCCCCGGCGCCGAACCGGTAATTCAGTCCGGATACGACGACTGCGCTGTTGCGATCGACGGTCATGCTGTGGCGTCCATCTCAGTAAAGGTCCGCGGGATCGGCGGCTACGACCTGGCGCATGGCCAGGGCGGCGGACACCAGCGCCATGATAACGGTCAGGGCAAGGATGAAAAGAACGCGGCCCGGCGTCAGGTACATCACGATCTGCGAGATCCGCTGAATTGCGCCGTACAACCATGCCGACGCCAGCAGGCCGGGTATAAATCCGAGCAGCGACAACAGCAGCGCTTCCGTGAGGACGATGCCGTACAGGTGGTGTGCGCGGTAGCCGATGGCTTTCAGGGTCGCAAACTGCGGTATGTGATCGTGGATCTCGTTGAACAAAAGCTGGTAGCAGACGATGACGCCTATCACCAGCGCCACCACCAGGCCGATCCCGAAGATGGTGCCCACCGGCGTTGCCCTGGTGGTATAAGCTTTTTCCCTCGCCACCAACTCGGCGGGCGTGTGCAGGGAAATGTCATGAGGCAGCCGTGACAGGATTCTGCGGCGCACCTGTTCCAGGTCGGCCCCGGACTTCAGGGTCAGCAGTCCCAGTGAGATATCATCGGACAGATGCGCGGGATCGCGAAAGCTGAAGATCCTGTAGTAGGTGGCAAAACTGGTGATCACGTTGCCCTCGTAACTGAAGTTCGCGCCCAGGTTGAACAATCCCACCGTCTCGACCCTGTCGTTTCCCACCGTAGTGGACGTCCCGATCCGGACTGTGCCCAGTTCGCTCCTGGACAGGCGGTCAAACAGCACAGCATTGGGGCGCTTCAATTCCTGCCGGTAACGGTCCAGCGCCGGCAGCGCAAGGCCCGGATTATCCGGATCGACAGCGATCACCTGCACTCTTTGCCGGCTGCCGTTCTGCGGGTTCCACCAGTAGGTGGGATCGGTGTAAAGCCAGGTTTCCGACTTGACGCCGGCCACCCCCAGCGCCTGGCGCAGGCGCTTAAGACTGAACCTGTCCGTCGAATTCAGATTCTTCTTGTGGATACTGGTCATCACCAGATCGGCCGACAAAATCTTCGCCAGGTTTGCCTGGCTGTCGTTCAGCCCGTTGAAGAACCCCATCTGCATGAACATGATGACGACTGAAAAGGCGATGCTGAGACAGGACAGCAGAAGACGGCGCCCGCCGTGCCGCAGCATGCGCCAGCCGGTCACAGCCAGGACCGCAATATTCACCAGGACAACTCCGTAATAGATCGCATAGTTCTTCTCGCCAAGACGCCAAGAACGCTAAGGCCGCCAAGGCACTAATATCTCTGTAACTCTCTTTCCTTCGCGAGAACCGATTTTCCCCAATTTACTCTCGCCCGGAACGCCAGGAAACTAACCGCTCCGCTCCTCAAGCCGATTGACGATACGGGTGATCCCGGACTTCATCATTGGTTCTCCGAAATTGAGCAAATAGCCAAGCCTCCTGTGCGCAAGCCGCAGATAAGTCAGCAACTGCTTTCTGTGTGCATTATTGATGGTTTCGACGCACTTGATCTCGATGATCACTTTGTTCTCCACCAGGAGATCGATACGAAAACCTTTGTCGAACCTCAGACCGCGGTACTCCACCGGAATCGAAACTTGTCTTTCAACCGCCAAGTTCTTGCTCCGGAGTTCGTGTGCAAGTATCGCCTCGTAGACGGATTCCAGCAGTCCAGGACCAAGCTCCCGATGAATATGTAACGCTGTATCCACCACTACCTTCCCGATTTCATTTTCAGTCATCCGCTGCCACTCCCTTGGCGATCCCGGGCCCCTTTACATGTTTCTATCCCCAGGCCCGACTATTATGTTCACTTTCATTTTCTTGGCGTCCTCGGCGTTCTTAGCGTCTTTGCGAGAATCTGTTGCCGCTTATTCTGGCGGCGTTCACGAGAACAGCGCCGCCGGATCGGCGCGTCGCAGTTTGCGCAGGGCGAGAAACGCCGCAATGGCGCACATCGCCAGCGTCATCGCCAGCACCAGCAGCGCCCGGCCCGGTTGCATGAACAAGGGAAGACGTGACAGCTCAAAAATGAGCCGGTACAGGGCGCTGGCCAGGATGAATGCAGGGATGTAGCCCAGTATCGAGAAAATCAGGGCCTGCTCAACGCCCACCCGGTAAATGCGCTGCTGCGGATAGCCCAGCGCCTTCATGGTGGCAAACTCGTTAATACGGTTGCTTATCTCCAGTGAAAGCACCTGGTAGAGAATCACGGCTCCGATCAGAAACGCCACCAGCGCACCTACGCGGAACATGATCCCCACCGGTTTCAAATTGACCCAATAAAACTGCTCGCGGCGGATAAGCTGATTTCTGGTCATGACCAGCACATCGTCCGGAAGGCTTGACCTGACGGCACTGACCAGCGCCGCCGGGTCATATCCTTTTTTGGCGCGCAGCAGACCCACGTCGAATCCACTGTCATCATTTCTCCCGGTAATGCGATTAAAGGTTTCTCGATTGACTATCACGCCGCCGTCGCTGATGAGGCCCGTGCCCATGGCAAAAGTACCTGCGACACGGAGAGAAACGTCGCCGATAACTACCGTGCCTCCGGTGTCCCAGGGTCCGTATTTCCGGCTCGACAGCCTGTCCACCAACACCGTGCCGGGCGCCTTGATGAGAGGCAGTTCCCGGGCGATGCGCGGGTCGCGGAATATGCGGGCGCCTGGCCCGACGCCGATAACGCGGCAACTTCGCAGACTTCCATCCTGCCGGTTCATCCAGTGGGCGCCGTCGATCCAGAGGGGCACCGCGGACGCTATTCCCGGAACGTTGCGCGCCTGGAGTATACGGAAACGATTGACCGGCAGCGTGCGTTCGGCCGAGACGTATCCGCGCGAAACTATGGCGAGGTCGAAGTTCAGCCCCTTGTACAACAGCGCCGCGTTCAACCTGGCGGCATCCAGAAACCCGACTTCCATGAACACCAACAGGATTGCGAAGGAAATACCGGCGACGGCCGCCAGCAGTCGCCGCCTGTTTTGGAACGTGTTGTGCCACGAGAGCCACGTGCCCATTGCGGACTATCCTCCGCTATTCCTGGATAACGACGTCCACCTGCAGATTGATGAGCCTCGCGGCGTACTTGTTGGGATTCAGTTTAATCCACGCCTGCAGGACCCGTGAATTTGACTGCTTTGCAGTATCGACACTGTCCAGGTTGCTTTTGTAGATCATGGTCCCGACGGACTGGACCGTCCCGGTCAGCTTCACCGGAAGCGCGTTACTGCTGATGGTCGCCTTCTCCCCGACCTTCAACCGCAGCGCATCGGACTCGTAGACTTCCGCGAGAACGTACATGGTCGACGTATCACCGATCATGAACAGCACCGCGCCGGGATGCTCGCCCGGCCGTCCCAGCACCTGCAATACACGGCCCGCTTCCGGCGACCGGACGGTCGAATCGTCCAGGGCTTCCGTCGCTATGGCGACCTGCTTCTCCGCCCGGGCAACGGCAAGCGCCTGGGCCCGCTTGAGCTTCTTCAGTTTCAAATTGGATAGTTCCAGTTTGTGATTCAGCTTGGAGATGTCGTCCTGCCTGTCTTGAATGTAACCCGGCGAAACATAGCTTTGCGCCTTGTTGGTGTACAGGTTCTTGAGCCGTTGCTTGGCCGCATCGCGTTCCTCGGTCAATCCCTTGTGATGCTCCTCTTCCATCTGGATGTCGTTCGCGCCGTCCACCTGGATTTTCTTGAGGTTCAGGTTGGCCTCATCGAGCTGAAGCTGGTGCAGGGCCCGGCTGCCCAGCACCGCCAGCACTTCACCCGCTTGCACATGCTGCCCTTCGTGCACTTTTATCTCGGCGATCGTGTCCGATGAGTTCGCGCTCACCTTGACGATGCCGCCGGCAGGTTCGATCCGCCCGAATCCGGCGATGTTCGCGGCGGCGACCGTCTTGCCGAAAGCCAGGACCAGACTAAACGCGACGACAACCTGTAACAGTCTCCGCATAAGCATAATGATCTACCTGAATCGTGGAACTTTGGTTAAGTCGGCCATTGATACGCGTCCCTTGGAGGCCGAACCTCCGAGCAGAGAGCCGGTGGCATAACGCAGCCTGGCCAGCGCAATGAGATGCGCCTGCCGCGCCGAGATGGTTTCCAACTCTGCTTCGCGATACTTGTCCTCGATGGTGATGACGTCCACGAAGCTGGCATCGCCCAGGAGAAAACGCTTGCGCTCCTTGTCCACCGACTGCGCGTAATATTTTTCCGCTTCCAGAGACACGTTATAGGCTTCGTAAGTGCGCGCTACCTCCTGCAGCGCCACCATGACATCGGAGGCGACCGACTGGGCGAGCTGCTGGCGCAGGATGCTGGCCTGGGTTTCCTGCGCCAGCGCCTGCCGTAATTGCCCGCTTTGAGTGCGGTTTTCCAGCGGGAAATCCATGGACACGCCGCCCATGACGGTCAAGCCGTTGTGAAGGTTGGACAGGAAAGCCTGTGGGCGCTGGCCGCGGTCCACGCCGTTGTAGCTGAGGTTCAGTGACAGGTCGACGCGCGGCTTTAAATCGTGACGGGCGGCCTGGGCCAGAATCGCCAGGCCCTCCTGCGTAGACTGTGCCGCCTTTACATCCTGTCTGTGGGCCAGTGCATATTTGATTACCTGGTCATATTGCCCCGGTTTGGGGAGATCCGGCGGCTGCAGTTTCGGAAACCGTTGCGCGGGTACGGGAGGCTCGGTCAGATCGAGACCCTTGATGCCCATCGCCACGCCAAGCGCCTGGCGCGCCTTGTACTCGTCAAGTTCCGCGTTGACCCGGCGCGTCTTTTTCTCGCGGCTGTACGACTGCGCCTGTTCCACGTAGGCCGGGGAAAACAGCTTCGCATGGGAGAGTCGCACCACTGTTGCCTCCATTTTCTCCGCCTGCTGCTCCCAGGTCCGGAGAATATCGAGCGACTCGGTGGCACCCACGCAGGTCCAATACGCCTTCACCACATCCAGCACACTGCTGGCAACCTGGTGGCGGTATTTGGCGTAGCTGCTGTCCAGGTCCTTGCGCGCAGAATTCTCGCTTGCGTCGGCGGAGACTTCCCCGGCGCCGCGCTCCAATGGCAACAGGATGTCGAAACTGACGGTGCCGCGGCTCACCCAGGTGCCCAAAGTGTAGTAGTCATCATTGACAATATCCGTGCCCACATTGGGCGAAATAACTACGCCGTTGCGGAGCCTCTTTTGAAGCCCGGCCGAATAGTTCCACTCGCTGTAATGATCACCAAAGGCGTAAGGGGCAATATCGGGCTGCTGAACGCGGGTAGCGGTAACACCGGACACCACGTTCCAGTCGAACTCGCCGCTGGCGCTGGTGAGCCGCCCCTGACCCGCCTCCAGGTTGGTCTTTTCGATGCGGATCCCGAAGTTCTGCTGAACGGCGGCGGCCACGGCCGCGCTGAGCGTCACCGTCGGCTTTGTCGGCTCCCCCGCCCGTGCGCGGGGAACGGCGAGCATTATGGAGATGCCCAACAAACAAAGCGTCCCCCGGCAAATCATGGTTCTGGATGGAATCCGCGCGCAGCGCAGCCGGGGACGCCGCCATACGGCATCCCCGGAAATGTCAGGTATGACTCAACGACCCCCATGCGCTCCCCCAACAGATATGGGCAGCCGGCCCGCCCCCAGTTAATCCTGGCCGTGAAGTGGCACCCGGATCCATCGCGTTCGCGCACTTCGCGGCACTCCATACGCCAGGGGGAAAGCGACTACACCGGTTATTGTAACCGCCGGCAGCGAAGCAGGCACGTGCCGGCGGGACCTGCCCAGCACCGGTTTCCGACTTTGATGAATAATCCGCGTTAGAATACCGCTGAACCAATATCCAGGTAAGACCGCACGTGTTCCTCACCATCAGGAACGTTCTGACCGATTCCGAAATTGCACGCCTGCAGGCGCTCGCGGCCGAGCTTCGCTTCGTCCCCGGCCGGGCTTCCAACCCCGCCAACATTACCAAGGACAATCTCCAGGTCGATCCCCAGGATCGAAAGAAC
>CAZNWR010000152.1:0-7340 GCA_964576645.1 uncultured Enterobacteriaceae bacterium
GGTAAAGGAACAGAGGCCGTAGGTAAAAAATCCGAGACTCAGGATCGCGAACCCCCAGGCGAACTTTGCCGCAACGGACAGATCGCCGCGCGTCCGGCTGAGGTAGCCGTACAACCAAGCCAAGCCCGGGCTCAACAGGAAAATCCAGATGGGATTAAGCGCCTGTACCTGGCCGGGTGGAACGTTATAGTGAACGTGAATGCCGAAGACATGGAAGTTCACCAGCGTCAGGTCCACGTTGCGCAGCGCAAACAATGTGAGGGAGGTTGACATCTGCTGGTAGAAAATGAAAAACAGGATCCCCTGCAGGGTCAGCAGGATCACGGCGATGAGTCCCTTGCGTTCGGCGGGCGTGCCCAATTTGATCATCACCGCGAAGATCACCACCATCGCCAGCGTGGCGAACCACACTACCCATCTGGCAATAGTTAGGTTCTGAACGGTAATCATGATCAGATAGACGGAAATCGCGCTGGCGACAATCACCGCCAGAAACCGCGCCCAGTTGAAAGGCTGAAAATCCGGCTCCGATCCCACGTGGGCGAGATGCTTACCCATAATGAAATAATTGGCGACGCCCACCAGCAGGCCCGCGGCGCAGACAGCGAATGCGGTGTGCCAGCCAAAAGCGATGGCGATCAACGGCGTGGCTATCTGGGAAATGGCAGCACCGAGGTTGACTGCCATGTAATAGAGAGTGAATGCGCTGTCTATCTGGGACTCATCCCCCTCGTATACCTTGGATACGAGATTGGCCGGATTGGCCTTGAACAGCCCGTTGCCCACCGCGATTATCCCCAGGGCCGGAAACAGCAGGCGCGAATCGGGAATCGACAGGCAGATGTAGCCACAAGCCAGGACCAGTGCACCGAACACCGTCATGCGCCGGCTTCCAAGAACCCGGTCGCCTATCCACCCACCCACCGCCGGCGCGGCGTAGACCATCATGGCAAACGCCCCGAACGTCAGATTCGCGCGTTCATCCACATAGCCGAGCTTCTGCACCATGAACAGCACGACCACGGCGGTCATGCCGTAGTAGCCGAACCGCTCCCACATCTCTATGAGGAACAGCGCGGTGAAAGCGAGCTTTCGGCGTCGCCGTGAATCAGAAAGATTCGATGCCGCTGCCTCTACTGGAGTATTCATAGACAAAATCTCGCAAAGACGCCAAGAGCGCAGCGAACGCCAAGCAGTTCACGATACGGCGAAACTTCCGTTTCCTTTGCAGCCTTGGCGTGCCTGGCGAGAGCCATTTTCTGTTCCGAGTCGTTCCTAATTTATTAGTCGTGCCCGGGTGGGGGATAGGCGGGTAACAGGGGCGGCGGCGGCGGCAGTTTTTCCGAATTGTTCTTCAGCTTTCCGAGAAGGTATTTCACGGCCGCATCGAGTTGAACATCTTTGCCTGCCTTCCAGTCGGCCGGCGAGTCGTCAACCTTAATGTCGGGATCAACACCGTGATTTTCCATCACCCACTGGGAATCCAGGCCGTAAAGACTGTCCTCAGGCACGGTAATGTAGCCTCCGTCCAGCAGCCGCCAGTAGCCGCGGATTCCCCGCACGCCGCCCCAGGTTCTGGTGCCGATGAGCGGACCGAGTCCGTACTTGCGAAAGAAGAACGGAAACAGATCGCCGTCCGAGGCGGAGTAGTGATTGATGAGACAGACCTTGGGACCGTGAATGAGTTGCTGCGGAATCGTCCCGATTGCACGCTCGCGATTCACGTCCATACCTACCAGCACGCGCCGCAACCGCTCCAACACGATCTGGTCAATGAAGCCGCCGCCGTTCCAGCGATCATCGATGATCAAAGCGTGCTTATCCATTTGATTATAGAACTGGCGGATGAATTGCTGCATGCCCAGCGCTTCCATGTCGGACAGATAGATATAGGCAATCTTGCCATGCGACAGCTTGTCGACGGTCTCGCGGTTGTGGTCTATCCAGTATTTCTCCCGCAACGACAGTTCGTTTTTCACCGGCTTGACCACCACGTCCCGGGGCTTGCCGTCCGGCGTATCGGCGATCGTCAATTTCACCGTGCCGTCCGCCTTGCCCACGAACAGGCTGTAGGGGTTGACCGGGGCCTTCAACTGATGGCCATCAACGGCGAGCAGGTAGTCGCCCTGCTTCACATCGAGCCCGGGCTGGGTAAGCGGCGACCGGTAGTCATCGCGCGTATTATCGCCTGAATAGATTTTCGCGAAATAATAGCGGCCGGACCGGGCATCCAGTCCGAAGTCCACACCCAGCAGACCGGTCGCAACCGTCATGGTCGGGTCGTCCCGGTCGCCGCCGCCGACGTAGGTGTGTGAATTGCCCAGCTCACCCTGCATCTCACCGATCACATAGTTGAGATCCTCGCGTGAACCGACCAGCGGAATCAGCTTGCCGTAATTGGCGCGCACCGTGTCCCAGTCCACGCCATTCATCTTGCGGTTGACGAAAAAGTCCCGCTCCAGGCGCCAAGCCGATTCGAACATCTCCCGCCATTCCTGCCTGGGCTCGATGCGGGTGCGCATGTGTGACAGGTCCAGCGGCTTCTTGTCGGACTTTTCTCCGCCTTTGGCGGGCACCGCATCGACGATATAGAATTTCTTACCGTTCTTGTACAACACCTTCTTGCCGTCCGCAGACAGGCTGTAACTGTCCAGATCCCCGACGACGACCTTATCCTTGCGCGATTTCAGATCATAGACGTGCAGCTTCGCGGTATCGCCCGGCAAGGGTCCCTCAATGGTCTGCGGTGGCTTCGTGAAATAGAAAACCTTGCCCTTGCGCGCATCCAGCCCGTAAATACTGGATGGAGTCAGGGGCAGCGGCACGGCGCGTTCCATAAGTCCCTTCAAATCAATCTTGATGGGCTTGGATGCGCCCGGCTTCCATTCGTTGCCCTTGGATTTTGCCTCTTCCTTGCCCGCGGATTTGCCGTCCTTACCCTTACTCTCCTTGGCGCCGGACTCCACCTTGCCCTCGTCGGATCGGGGGGCTATCGGAGACGCCTCTCCGGCCTGCAGCGTAGCGGCGTATACCCCCATGCTCTTCAAGGTGGCGATATTGAACTCGCTCTGGCTGAACGTCGGATTCTCGTGGCGCATGGATACGAAATAGAGATATTTACCGTCCGGGTCGAAGGCCGGTTCGAAGTCGTTGTTACGCGAGGTACTTACCTTGACCGCCTTGCCGGACGCCAGGCTATAGAGCCATATGGCGCTCACCTGGTTGTCGCCGGTGATGCTGTAGGCCAGCCAGCGGCCGTCCGGCGACCAGGTGTAGTCGTGTATCTCCTGGTACTTGTCCTGGGCCACCTGCCTGGGTGTGCCGTTTGAAACGTTCAGGTACCACAGCCGATGCGCGTTGTCGGAAAACGCGAGCTTTTTCCCGCCGGGGGACCAGACCGGCTGATAGAAATAGCCGGTTTTGAAGTGCGTGAGGATTTTTTCAGGACCACCCTCGGCCGGTCGCACGGCAATCTGCTGCCCGCCGTCAATGTCGGTGGTGTAGGCGACCTGCGTACCGTCCGGGGACCAGGCCGGATGATCCTCGTCGGCATTTGACGTCTCGGTCAAGTCGCGCGTATCGCCGTGCTTCGCCGGCACGCTGAATATGTCCCCGCGCGCGCTGAACAGCGCGCGCTTGCCGTTGGGCGCCAGTTCGTAGTCGGTCTGGTCGGCGACATCCACCGCCCTCAGGTACTTCTTCGCATCCACAAAACGCGGCCCGGTTCGGGTACCGTCATCGGGCACGCGCACCGTCAGCCTGTGCAGTTTTTCCGACGGCAGATCCAGTACATACAGACTGCCCCCGTCCTGGAATACGATTCCGTCCTGCCCCGGAACACCCTGCCCCAGGCTGGGGAAGTCAATATCGTAGTCTTTGAAGTGGGTTACCTGATGGAACTTGTGGGTCTCCAGATCGTAAGCCCATATGTTTTCACGCCGGTTATTGTCGCGGTCAGACAGGAAGTAGATCATGTGCCCGTACCACATGGGCGCGGTATCGGTACCTGTCCAATCGGTGATCCGGGTCAGCTTCCTGGTGTGGAAATCGTAAGTGTAAACGTCCTGGGCAAGGCCGCCGTTATAGCGCTTCCAGGTGCGGAAATTGCGGAAGATGCGATTGTAAGCGATGGAATTACCGTCAGGGCTGTAGGTCATCAGCCCGCCCCGGTCCAGCGGCAACGGCTGCGGCGCGCCGCCATCCAGGGGCACGGTGAACAACCGTCCGAACCACGCATTCCACGCATCGCGCCGGGACAGGATAACGACGGACTTTGAATCCGGCGTCCAGGTAACCACCATGTTATCCGGCCCCCACCGGGTCGGCGCCTCCTTGACTACGTCGGAGTGAAAGGTCAGCCGGCGCGCGTCACCGCCCCCGGCAGGGATAACGTAGACATCCTGGTTGCCGCGGTATTCGCCGGTAAAGGCAATCCACTTTCCGTCGGGGGAGAAGCGCGGCATGAGATCGTAGCCCGGCTCGCTGGTCAACCGCTGCGCCGTACCTCCGGCGCGGTCCACCTGCCACAGATTTCCGTGGGCTTCGAATACGATGATGTTTCCGTGCAGTGTCGGGAAGCGCATCAGGGTAGCCTGGTCCGCGGGACCGGCGCGCCCGGATGGGGCAATACAAAGCAATACCAGGAACACGGCCGAAAGGCGCAGCAAGGAACACCACACCGGGACAGGGTTGCAATGTGCGCGCACGGTTCCCCCCTTTTTTTTCAGTGAATCGCGACGAATTCCCGTTGCAGCCAGCATGCCGGCAACGGCGCCGGGATTGGCGCATGGCCCTCAGTCCCGTGCCGGACCAGCAGGCAGTTTGCCGCCCGCAGAGCGCGCCGTCAATTTGGATCCGGGCTGCCGCGAATCAAGGGCAGGGGGCGGGTCCTCTACCGGGCCCCCTCCTTGTCACGCCGGGCCCGCGCCACCTGCCGGCGCCAACGGATCTAACTCCGGCGTCGCGCGACGCTTTCAGCCCCGGTTTCCGGTTCGCTCAGTCCCACCCGCACCCAATCCTGGAAGGCAAGCACGTCTGCTTCCACGGAAGTCAGCACACCCTGGTCGTACCGAATCGACTTCAACCCTCGCTGATTCAGCTCACATGCCCGCGCGTCCTGTTCCAGTACCACTGAGGCAAAATCCGTAACATTCTTCAAATCGACGTCGGGCGCCTCCAGCGACTCCCGGGGAAACAGCCATTCCGCCCGCAATTGGATCTCCTCCTCGTTCACGGGCAGGATTGAAACGCAGCGCACATAGTCCCGGTGAGCCACCACGAACATACTCGGCAAAACCGTGAGAAAGGTCTGCCCGGCCCCCTGTTCGGACGGAGAAAGGCTGCTAAAGCGGTGTTCCAGAGATCGGCCGTTGACGCTCCAGCTCTCGGCGCCGTCGCGAAGCCGGGCGTGCGCATCAGGATCTTCAGGATCGCTGGTCAAGCCACGACGGTACAGGGGCACCAGATCGCACAATTCCGGATGGATCCCCGGGCAGTGATAACACTCCAGGAAGTTTTCCCAGAAGACCTTCCAGTTGCAGTGGACCTTCAGCTCGACCACGTGACCCGTGGTCAAATCCGCCAAGGGCCAATCGGCAAGTTGCCGCGGCGAAGGGTCCATGGCCTGCTCCAGCGTATCGTCTTCCGATTCGGAGAGATTGACGAACACGAATCCGCCCCAGACCTGCAGCCGGACCCGATACAGAGGAAACCGGTCCCGCGGGACTTCCTCATTTACGATCGGCACACCGATCAGATCGCCTTCCAGTGAATAGGTCCAGCGATGATAGGGGCAGACTATGTGCCCCCGCGTGAAACACCCCTTAACATCGGTGCAGAGAGTCGATCCGCGGTGACGACAGGTATTGTGAAATGCATGCAGCTCCCCGATCCCGTCGCGTACCAATATGATGCTCTGAGTCCCTATCTTCACCACACGGAACGAACCGGCGCCGGCCAGGGAATCTGCGCGGCATGCGTAAATCCAGCGGCGATACCAGAATGTCTCCAGTTCCCGGAGATAATGGGCCGGATCGAAATAGAATCGGCCCGGAAGAGAAAAATTCAGATTACTTCGGGAATTCGACATACGCTGCCAACGCCTCCATGACGCCAGGTTCCATACAGGGTAAAGAAGGACTCAGCAGTCCGTCAATTCACCACCAAAGTTCGAAATCCGGGGCGGAATTTTCCATGCTTGCGGGACCCGCGCAGGGCTGCGTCCCGCGGCAGTCACTTCAGCGTCAGAACCTCGCCGCCGGGCGCATGTCCAAATGGCGACTGCGCTTCACATCGTTATAATAGGCGCCCGGCCGGAACATGACTTCAACAAGAAAAATGATTCCCTCTGCGCCCGTCACCTTGGGAAGGCGGATTTTCCCATCCCGAACCGGACAACTCCAGACATGATTTCAGGCAACTCTGACCATCCGGCATCCCGGCACCTGCGCAACGGCCTGATCAGGCTGGTGGACGCCTGTTGCCGTCAAGCGTGGCCCATCGTGATCGGCGCTCTCGTCCTAACCATCGTACTGGGGGATTTTGCCGCTCATCACCTGTCCATGGACACCAACACCTCGCATCTCTTTCCCAGGACGCTGGCCTGGCGTCAGCGCGAAGTCTCCTACGACCGGGCGTTTCCGCAGGACAAGGACCTCCTGGTCGTGGTCATCGACGCACCGACGCCCGTGGACGCGGGCGATGCCGCCGAGAAACTGGCCGCGCGCCTCAAAAAGAACAAAAGCCTTATCAAGTCGGTGCGGGTACCGGGGTCCGGCCCGTTCTTTGACCGCAACGGCCTGCTCTACCTGAGCCTGAAGGACCTGCAGCAACTGGGCACGCGCCTGGCCCAGGTACAGCCGTTCCTGGGCACCCTGACGTCCCACCCAAGCCTCAATGGCTTGTTCAACATGGTCGGTGACGGCCTTGACGCCGTGAAAAACGGAAACATTCCCGCAGGGCCGGTAGCCGACGCACTGTCAGCCATCAACAAAACCACCCGGTCAGTGCTGGCGGGCAGGCACCGCCCGCTGCGCTGGCAAAACATGATTTCGGGGCGCAAGGCCGACCCCGATGATTTGCGTCGATTCGTCCTGGTTCAACCGGTGCTGAACTACGGCGCACTGGAACCCGGAGGGCAGGCCTCGACTTGGATCAGGCATCAAACACGGGATCTGGGCCTGACCGAGGCAAATGGCTACCGCGTGCGCATGACCGGAGACGTAGCGCTCTCTGACCAGGAGTTTGCAACCATTGCCGAGGGCGCGGGGCTTGCCGCCATCGTCTCCCTTTCGCTGGTGACGCTGCTGCTGTTCATGGCGGTCAAATCCTATCGCGCGGTT
>CAZNWR010000153.1:0-7334 GCA_964576645.1 uncultured Enterobacteriaceae bacterium
GGGCTTGACCGCACATAAATCGCTGACTTCGCCAATGGTGAAATAGCGCTTACCGGGTATTGCAGGAAGTTCTGCGTTATTGGACGCTTCCAGCATATGCTTCCACCCGCGCCTTCAGTTTTTGCCCGGGCCGGAAAGTCACGACGCGACGGGCGCTTATGGGAATTTCTTCGCCCGTTTTGGGATTGCGTCCGGGGCGCTGATTCTTGTCTCGCAGATCAAAGTTGCCGAAGCCGGAAAGCTTCACCTGGCTGCCGGCCTCCAGCGCGGCCCGGATTTCCTCGAAAAACATCTCGACGATTTCCTTTGCTTCACGCTTGTTAAGGCCCAATTCTTCATACAGCCGCTCGGCTATATCCGCTTTAGTGAGTGCTGCCATGATTATTCTCTCAGTATGGCGCCGAGGTCCTCTCGGAGCCGTTCCAGGATTCCGCCCAGGGCCGAATCCACCTCCTCCTCTATAAGAGTGCTGGAAGTTTTCTGAAAGGTCAAGCCCAAAGCAAGACTTTTTTTCCCTGAATCAATACCTTCGCCATCATACACGTCAAACAACTGTAGGTTGACCAGCAGTTTGCCCGCAGCCCGTCTCACGCACTCCAGGACCCGGCTGGCCGGGACCGTCGTGTCTACCACCAGGGCCAAGTCGCGGCGCAGACTGGGGAATTGGCTGATTTCCTCGAATTTCCTTTCTGATATTTCCGGAAGTAATTGAATTTCCAATTCAAATAGATACACATCCGCCGGCAACTCCAGGGCCGCGGCCACCCCCGGATTAAGCGCACCGGCAACCCCCACCCGCTGGCCGCCGATGCGGATTTCCGCTGTGCGGCCGGGTTGCAGCGCCGGATGCCGGACCGGTTCCCATTGGATTTCCAGCCCTGGCGTCAATATGCGCAGGACCGCCTCCACATCGGTTTTCAAATCAAAGAAATCACCTAATCTATCATCTTTATCCCATTGTTCTATAAAGACATTGCCATATGAAACACCGCCCAAGTGGAAGTTTTGCTCCAGCTGCTCGCCCGTTTGGAACGCGCGCCCGATCTCGAACAACCGCACGCGTTGCTGCTGCCGGTGGAGATTGAATTGCAGCGCCTGCAACAATCCCGGCCACAGGCTGACACGCATGCAGTCCATATCCGCCGAAATGGGGTTGACCAGATCCACGGCGGCTACTGCTCCAAGTAATCGGCGTTGCGCCTCGGCACTGACGAAGCTGTAGGTGATGGCTTCATAGTAGCCCCGGTCTGCCAGGATGCGGCGCCACACGGGGAAGCGCTCGTCTCCGGATGCACGCTGCATGGCCAGGCCGCCACGCAAGTGCGACACCGGAATGCGATCATAGCCATGCACCCTTGCCACTTCTTCGATGAGATCCGCCTCCAGTATCAAATCGAATCTATGCGGCGCCGGGCGCACGCGCCAGCCGCCACGCTGGCGCTCCGCTTCCAACCCCAGCCGCATTAATATTTCCGTCACCCGCTCCGCGTCGACGCCGGTGCCGAGCACGCGCCGGATGCGCGATTCCCGCAGGCGGATGGTGGCCTGTTTCGGCAGGGACCTTTTGGCCACGGCGTCCACAACCGGCCCGGCGCTACCGCCGCAGCAGTCCAGGATCAGCCCGGTGGCCCGCTCCAGTGCCCGCCCCTGCAGGCTGAAATCCACACCGCGCTCGAACCGGTAGGAGGCATCGGTCATCAGACCGTGGCGGCGCGCGCGGCCGCGCACCGCGTGCGGCGTGAAAAAGGCGCTTTCAAGGAAGATCCGGTGCGTCGACTCAGATACCGCCGAATCGGCGCCGCCCATGATACCGGCCATGGCCACCGGACCGCCGTCATCGGCAATAACCAGGGTATCCTCCGACAGGGTGTAGTCGGCGCCGTCCAGCAACCGTATCTTTTCACCACCGGCTGCCATGCGCACCCGGATATTGCCGTGCAACCGGGCATCGTCGAACGCGTGCATGGGCTGGCCCAGTTCCAGCATCACATAGTTGGTGATGTCCACCACGACACTGACCGGCCGCAGCCCGCAGCGGCGCAAACGTTCGGCGATCCAGAACGGCGTCGGACGCGTTGCGTCAACGCCGTCGATGATGCGTCCGGCATAGCGCGGACATGCCCGCGCCGCCTGCAGCCTGACACCGCGGCTGTCATCGCATCCGACAGGTGCGGCTTCAATGGCCGGCGGGATCATGCTCAGCCCGTTGAGTACGGCGACTTCGCGCGCGACCCCGGCAATGCTCAGGCAGTCGCCGCGGTTCGGCGTGATCGCGATGTCCAGGACGGTGTCGTTGGCGCCGCCTGACAGCGCGGCCGGGTCCAGACCGGGCTCAACGCCCTCCCCCAATTCAAAAAGTGAGTCGGCATCTTCCGACAGTCCGAGTTCCGCCCCGGAACAGAGCATCCCGGCGGACTGAACGCCGCGCACCTGCGCCGCCTGCAGCTCGCGCCCGTCGGCAAGGCGGGCACCGGGCAGCGCCAACCAGTAATTGCCACCGACCGTTATCCGCGGAGCACCGCACACGACTTCCAGGATTCCGTGTTTCCCGGCATTGACCCGGCACAGCCGCAGCCTGTCGGCCCGCGGGTGGGGTGCCACCGTTTCGACCCGGCCGGTGACGACGCCGTCGAACTGCAACGCCACCGGCTCGGCCGCTTCCACCTCCAGTCCCGCCAGGGTCAACTGCTCGGCCAGGTCATTGGAAACGACCGGCGGGTCGACCCATTCACGCAGCCATTGTTCGCTTATTTTCATTTGTTATTGCCGCGGAGCCCCCCGGCCCCATCCTCAAGCGAACTGCCCCAGGAAGCGCAGGTCGTTTTCAAAGAACAGGCGGATATCGCCCACCCCGTACTTGAGCATGGCCAGCCGCTCCGCGCCCATACCGAAGGCGAAGCCCTGGTACTGCTCGCTGTCAATGCCCACATTCTCGAGAACATTGGGGTGCACCATGCCGCAGCCAAGGATCTCCATCCAGCCGTTCTCGCCCAGTATGTCCACCTCCGCGGAAGGTTCGGTGAACGGAAAGTAGGAAGGCCGAAACCGCAGTACGACCTCGCGTTCAAAGTAGTTGTTCACGAACTCTTCCAGCAGCCCCTTCAGATCACCGAAGGTCACGTCTTGGTCCACCATCAGGCCCTCGATCTGGTGGAACATGGGAGTATGCGTCATGTCGGAATCGCAACGGTACACCCGGCCCGGCGCGATGACGCGCAACGGCGGCCGGCGCTGGCTCATCACCCGGATCTGCACGTTTGACGTATGGGTCCGCAACAGCATGCCCTGATGGTCCACGTAAAACGTGTCGTGCATGTCCCGCGCCGGATGGTCTTCGGGAATATTCAGGGCCTCGAAATTGTGGTACCCATCTTCGATCTCCGGACCTTCGGCCACTTCAAACCCCACGGATCGGAACAGGTATTCAATCTCCGCCAGCGTCCGCGTCACCGGATGCAGAGCACCCGGACTCTGGCCGCGGCCCGGCAGGGTGACGTCGATCTGTTCCGCCTCGAGTTGCGCGGCGAGCCGTTGCTGATCCAGTTCGCCATGACGGGCACCAATTGCGGATTGCAATTGTTGCTTTGCGCTGTTGATGGCTGCCCCGGCGGCCGGGCGTTGTTCCGGCGCAAGCTTGCCCAGTTCCTTGAGCCGTTCGGTGAGCAGGCCCTTCCTGCCCAGGTACTTTATGCGTACCTCGTCCAAGGCACGCAAATCGGCCGCCGCGGCGATTTCTCGTCCGGCTTCCGCAACCAGTTTGTGTATCGATTCCATTTAGGCAGGGCACGTATCCATCAACATATCCGCCGCGCGGATGGTGCATTCCACCGGCTCCCGTGAATGATGCCGGCTCCGCTGTCCCGGATTGACGATCCCAACGTCACTGAATCCCGGCGCCGGTTTTCAGAGATATCGTCCCTGCAGCGCGACGCCCGGGACCCGCTCAATAGAATTTTTCGTCCCGCTGACGCCCTCCTCCCTGTCTGCGGGAACAAAAAAAGGAAAGGGGTTCGCCCTTTCCTCGACAGACCGCAGGAATCTCGGGGCGACGCTGTTGTTCAGCTTGCCAGGCGGGATCGCGCCAGTTCAGCCAGCCGCGCAAATGCCTGCCGGTCGGCCACGGCCAGATCGGCCAGCACCTTGCGATCTATTTCCACCTCTGCTTTCCTCAGGCCGTTCATCAGGCGACTGTACGACAGGCCGTGTTCCCGCGCTGCCGCGTTGATACGCACGATCCAAAGAGACCGGAATTCGCGTTTTCTCTGACGTCGATCCCGATAGGCGTACTGCCCGGCGCGCGTAACGGCCTGGGTCGCGATGCGGAACACGTTCTTGCGGCGGCCACGGTATCCCTTGGCCTGCTTCAGCACCTTCTTGTGGCGGCTGTGGGCGATTACACCGCGCTTGACTCGAGCCATGAACTAATACTCCCGATCAACTGTAAGGGATCAGCCTGGCGATGGCCTGCTGATCGTTGGCATCCACCATCTGTGTGGGACGCAACTGGCGTTTCCTCTTGGTGGGCTTCTTCGTCAAAATATGACTGCGATGCGACTGCTTGTGTTTGAACTTTCCCGAAGCAGTCTTGGCAAACCTCTTGGCGGCACCGCGATTCGTTTTTAACTTAGGCATACTTCAATGTTTCCACTTTTAACTTTTAACTTTTAACTTTTAACTTTTAACTTATCTTTTGGGAGCAACGACCATGATCATCTGTCTGCCTTCCATCTTCGGAAACTGCTCCACCGCGCCGTAGGCGCTTAAGTCGGTTTCGATACGATCAAGCATCTTGCTGCCCAGCTCCTGGTGTGCCATCTCGCGCCCGCGGAAACGCAAAGTCACCTTGACTTTGTCGCCGTTGGCCAGAAAGCGAAGGATATTGCGCAGCTTGACCTGGTAATCGCCTTCTTCCGTTCCCGGCCTGAACTTGATTTCCTTGACCTGGATCTGCTTCTGTTTCTTCTTCGCCGCGTGCTTCTTCTTGCTCTGCTCAAACAGGAACTTGCCGTAGTCCATCAACCGGCAGACCGGGGGATCCGAATTGGGAACAATTTCCACCAGGTCCAGATCGGCGTTTTCGGCCTTCTCCTGTGCTTCCTGCAGTGACAAGATGCCGACCTGTTCTCCGTCAGCGCCAATAAGGCGCACGTCCCGGGCGGCAATTTCATCATTCACGCGGTGCTGCTTTTCCGCGGCGATATTCTAATCCTCCAAAAAGCCACGGCCGCGGCACGCGATTTCCTTGTTGAGGCGGTCCAGGAACCTCTCCAGAGGCATGGACCCCAGATCCTCGCCATCGCGCGTGCGCACGGCCACGGTGTTGTTTTCCACTTCCCGTGCCCCGACGATGAGCAGGTACGGGATGCGTTGCATTGCGTGCTCGCGGATTTTAAGGCTGATCGTCTCATTTCTCAAGTCGGCGTCCACCCTGAGACCTTGTTTTTTCAAGTCTTTTGCAAGTGCCTCGGCGGGCGCCGCCTGCTTTTCGGTGAGACTCAGCACGCTGGCCTGCACCGGGGCCAGCCAGGCCGGCAGCGCTCCCGCGAAGTGCTCGATAAGCACGCCGATAAAGCGCTCCATGGAGCCCAGAATAGCCCGGTGAATCATGACCGGAACGCGCTTTGACCCGTCCTGGGCCACGTAGCTGGCATCCAGGCGCCCGGGCATGGAAAAGTCCAGTTGTATGGTCCCCAACTGCCACACCCGGCCGATGGAATCGCGCAGGGAAAAGTCGATCTTGGGGCCGTAAAAGGCGCCGTCGCCGGGGTTCAACTGCCAGTCCAGTCCGGTTCCGTCCAGGGCCTCGCGCAGGGCTTTTTCCGCCTCGTCCCACAACTCGTCGGACCCCACGCGCCGGGGCGGGCGCGTGGACAGGCGTACCTGCACATCGTCAAAACCGAAGTCCCGGTAAACCTGGAACACCAGGTCGATAAGCGCCGCCACTTCACCCTGGATCTGGTCCTCGCTGCAGAAGATGTGGGCGTCGTCCTGGGTAAAGCCGCGTACCCGCAGCAGCCCGTGCAGCGCGCCGGAGTGCTCGTTGCGGTGGCAGGAGCCGAATTCCGACATGCGCAGCGGCAGGTCACGGTAACTCTTCAGACCCTGGTTGAAGATCTGGATATGGGCGGGACAATTCATGGGCTTCACGGCAAAGTCCCGGTTCTCCGAGTTGGTCATGAACATTTCCTCGCCGAACTTGGAGATGTGGCCGGATTTCTCCCACAAAACCTTGTCGATGATCTGCGGCGTGCGCACCTCCTCATAGCCGTGCAGGCGCAACAGTGAACGCACGTAGTTCTCTATCTCCTTGTAGATACGCCATCCCTTGTCATGCCAGAACACCATGCCCGGCGCCTCGGGCTGGAAATGAAACAGATCGAGACGGCGGCCCAGCTTCCTGTGATCCCGCTTTTCCGCTTCCTCCATGCGGTGCAGGTAGGCTTTCAGCGATTTTTTGTCCGGCCAGGCGGTACCGTAGATCCGCTGCAGCATTTCGTTCCGGGAATCCCCGCGCCAATAGGCGCCTGCCAGCTTGGTCAACTTGAACGCCTTGATCCTGCCGGTGCTGGGCACGTGCGGTCCGCGGCAAAGATCAGTGAAATCTCCCTGGTTGTACAACGTGAGGGACTCGTCCTCGGGAATGGATTCGATGATGCGCGCCTTGTATTCCTCGCCCTGATCCCTGAAAAAGCTGACGGCCTGGTCCCTCTGCACCACCCGATGGGAGACCTGAATGTCCTGCTGCGCCAGTTCTTTCATGCGTTCCTCGATAGCTTCCAGGTCTTCCGGCGTGAAGCCCTGCTCGTATCGAAAGTCGTAATAGAACCCATCCTCGATGACCGGCCCGATGGTGACTTGCGCGCCGGGAAACAACTGCTTGACCGCCTGGGCCAGGAGATGCGCGCAGGAATGGCGAATAATCTCCACTCCTTCCGAATCGCGCTCGGTAATGATGCGCAGCCGTACGTCCCGATCGATAAGGTGGTCCGCGTCCACCAGCTTGCCGTCCACCTCCGCGGCCAGCGTCGCCTTGCGCAGGCCTGCACCGATGTCGGCCGCCACATCCAGGGCGGTAACAGGTTCGGGATAAGTGCGATGGCTCCCGTCCGGGAGTGAAATGCTCGGCATGAACCGCTCCTCTCTATCTCAGTGGTGACCCCGACAATGGGTCACGTGCTTTCCAGTGGTGGCCGCTACAAGGGGCCACATGCGATGGGAGTCCGCTGCGCGGACAGTCTGCTCTACTGGATTCCGGCGCGCGGCCGGAATGACAACATAAATGTTGGTAGGCGCGATTGGACTCGAACCAACGACCCCCACCATGTCAAGGTGGT
>CAZNWR010000154.1:0-4337 GCA_964576645.1 uncultured Enterobacteriaceae bacterium
CATCAGGCCCATGTGCTCTATGGACGAGTAGCTGAACAGCCGCTTGATGTCCTGCTGCCTGTGCAGGAACAACCCCGCCACGAGAAAAGAGAGCATCCCGAACGCCATCATCATGTGTCCCGCCAATTGCGGGTTATGTAAGTGCCCGGAACCCAGGGCTCCGTCCACGATCATCTTGACGCGAACCACGGCGTACAAGGCGACATTCAGCAGCAACCCGGAAAGTACGGCGGACATGGGCGTGGGGCCTTCCGAATGCGCGTCCGGCAGCCAGTTGTGCAGGGGCACAAGTCCGACCTTGGTTCCGTAGCCGATGAGCAGAAAGACGAAGGCCACGGAGACTATCACCGGTTGCAGGCTGGAGGCGTGGGTAAACAGTTCGGTCCACTCGAGCGCGTGCTCGGAACCGCCAATAACGCGCGCCGCGGCGAAATACAGCAAGACCGTGCCGAACAGCGCCTGGGCAATGCCCACTCCGCAAAGAATGAAATATTTCCACGCCGCTTCGATGGACTCGGGCGTTCGGTACAGGCTGACCAGCAGCACGGTGGCCAGCGTCGCGCCTTCCAGCGCCACCCACAGTATCCCGAGATTGTTGGTGGACAGCGCCAGCAGCATGGTGAACAGGAAACCTTGAAAACTTGCGTGGTAAAGACGCATGCGCAGCGGTGTCACCCGGCTCCGCCGCAGTTCGTGCGCCATGTAGGGTCGGGAGAAAATTGACGTGGTCAGTCCCACCAGGGACGTCAGTGCAATCAGATAGACATTGAAGGCATCCACATAGAACTCGCCGATGTGCAGGGACCCGTGCGCAAGCACGGTGGCGGCAAGCCAGACGGACGCAGCGAAGCCGATGCCGCTACCGGCGATATTCAGCAATGCGCCTGCAGCGGGCGTGGGGACCACTGCAAGCAGGAGCGCAGCCAGGGCGGGTGCCAGCAAGACGCATGTGAGTTCGCTCATTGGTCGGTCTCTCGCAGCCTGCTCAGCTGGTCCACGTCCAGGCTATCTATGCTGTCGCGGATGTGGAAGAAGAACACGCCGAAGATCACGGCGGCCACCAGCACGTCGAATGCAACGCCAAGTTCCACCACCATGGGCATGCCGTGAGTGGCGCTGATGGCGGCAAAGAACAGGCCGTTCTCCAGGGACATGAATGCCACAACCTGGGTGATGGCCTTACGCCTGGTGATGATCATCAGCAAAGCGATCATGACCAATGCCAGGCTGACCGCGATGGTGTCGCGGGTGACGG
Source organism: uncultured Enterobacteriaceae bacterium (assembly GCA_964576645.1). Lineage (GTDB taxonomy): Bacteria > Pseudomonadota > Gammaproteobacteria > Eutrophobiales > Eutrophobiaceae > CAZNWR01. Next base: position 1,256 of record CAZNWR010000154.1, read on the forward strand.
AAGCGCTGAATTGCTGTACCGGCGCGACAACGTTGTAGCAGAAGATGACCAGAAAACTTGCAGCGAGCAGTGTCAGGCCCGGCCGGATCACGGCATCAAACTCGCGCAGGATACCCAACTTGTGCGCCTGGCGGATCAAGAGCCACGGAATGAAGAGCGCTTTCAGCGCCAGCGTCAGTATGGCCGAGATATACAAGTGTTTCAGTCCGGTGTCCGCCGCCACCAGTCCCGTCAACACCGCAAGCAGGAATCCCTGCCACGCGAATACCTGTATGGTGGCCACCACGCGCGACTGCGCCAGCAGGGCAAAGGACGTCACCAGGATAAGCGCCGCGAAGGTACGGATGACCTGCTCGATGAATGGCAGCTCGGCATAGGCGTGGATCATGGTCCCTCCAGCATGATGAAGCTGAGCATGCCGATCATGGCCAGGGTGAACGCTACCGCCAGGAAGGTCGGGACGCGGAACAGGCGCATTTTGGCCATGGCGGTTTCGCTCGCCGCCAGCAGGGTGCCGAGCACAGCGAGCTTGGCGGCGATGGCCAGCGCGCCCAGCAGCAATGCAGTGGGTGCCAAGCTCTCGCTGATGCCCCAGGGGAAGAACAGGTTAACGGTGAGTACCGCGTATATGGCGAATTTGAGTTGCGCCGCCATTTCCATCATGGCGAGATGGCGCCCGCTGTATTCCAGGATCATCGCCTCGTGCACCATGGTCAGTTCCAGGTGCGTGGCCGGATTGTCCACCGGGATGCGGCCGGTTTCGGCGATTCCTACCAGCACCAGGGCCAGCAGTCCAAACAGAAGAGACGGCCGCAAGGCGGGAGCCTGGTTCAGGAAATACTCCACTACCGTGGAAAGGTTGGTGCTGGAGGCCAGCATGGCCAGGGTGAACACCACCAGCAGCATCGCGGGTTCCGCCAGCGCGGCGATGGTCATCTCGCGTGAAGCGCCCATGCCGCCGAAGGCGGTGCCTACGTCAAGTCCGGCCAGCGCCAGGAAAAATCGGCCGAGCGCCAGCGTGCCCACCAGCACGATGGCATCCGCCATGGCCGCCATGGGTATCTGTACCACTATAAAGGGAATGATCGACGCGGCGAGGATAGCGGTTCCGCACACGATATAGGGCGCAATGCGGAATATCGGCGAGGCATTGTGGGCGAGCCGCACCTGTTTCGCCAACAGGCGGCGCAGGTCACGGTATGGTTGCAGCAGCGGCGCCGGCGCGCGGTTTTGCAGCAGGCACTTGACCCACTTTACCCAGCCGGTGAACAGCGGCGCCGCCGCGACGAATAACGCCGTCTGAGCAAATGCCAGCAACCAGGCAAGGGGATTCAGGTAATCAGCCACAGCAGCAGCAGCAGGGTAAAGAACGAATACGCAAGGTAGTGGCGCAGGTGGCCGGTCTGGATGCGGCTGATGCGGCGTGCCACCGCGTGAATCAGTCGCTCAATGGGCAGATAGAGGTAGTGCCATCCGATATCCTCTACGTGCAGGCCATACCTGGACGGCGGGCGTATGCCGCCGCGAGCCTGCGCTTCCAGTTCGAGTTCCTCGTGCACCAGCCACATGGGCCGGAATATCTGGCGAATGGGCATGGACATGGCCGAGGCGGAGTACTGCATGCGCGGGTTGAGCGGACCGAAACCGCAGTCCCACGGGTCGACCCTGGGTACCGGTTGCTTGCGTCGCCGATCGCGCAGCGCCAGGAATACGCTTGCCCAGACCCCCAGCGCGATGATGAGACTCAGCATTACCAGCGGCGCGCTATAACTGGCCACCCTGGGCGCCACTGGCGTCAGCCACAGCCAGCCGCGGTGGGCGGCGGCCACGATCCCATGCCCGGTCAACTCCTGGGTGATGCCACCGAGAGCCTGCACTGTGTTGGTGGGCAGCACGCCGAACAAGAGACACAGGAATGCCAATATCCCCTGTGCCGTTAGCACGCCCCTTGATGCCTCGCGGGAATGGCGCACATGGCGTGTGCGCGCCTGTCCCAGGAAAGCCATGCCATAGACTTTGACGAAGCATGCCGCGGCCAGGGCACCGCTCAGCGCAAGCGCAGCGGCGGCGATGGGTATCACCGCGCGCAGCACACCGCTGCTCAGGCTGGTTGCCTGCAGCGCGGTCTGGAAGGTAAGCCATTCCGATACGAAACCGTTGAACGGAGGTAGCGCTGAAATGCTGAGGCAGCCGATGAGAAAAAACAGCGCGGTCCATGGCATGCGCCGGATGAGGCCGCCCATATGCTCCAGGTTGCGCTCGTGTCCTTGTTGAATTACCGCGCCGGCGCCAAGAAACAGCAGGCTCTTGAACAACGCATGGTTGAGCGTGTGATACAAGGCGGCAATGAGTCCCAGTACGCCGAAGGCGGGCAGGCCCACGCTGAAGAAAATCATAGACAGGCCCAGGCCGATAAAAATGATTCCGATGTTCTCCACGGAGTGATAGGCGAGCAGGCGTTTCAGGTCATGCTGCATGAACGCGTACAGCACACCGTAGAGTGACGTGATGCTGCCGACTGCCAGCACCGCGACGCCCCAGGTCCAGTGCGGTTTGCCTACCAGGTCGAAACTCATGCGAATGAAACCGTACACGGCTACCTTCAACATGACGCCGGACATGAGCGCGGATATGTGCGAGGGTGCTACGGGATGCGCTTCCGGCAGCCACGCGTGCAGGGGCACGATGCCGGCCTTCATACCAAAACCCAGCAATCCCAGTGTGAAGGCAATGCTCGCCCAGAGCGGCGCCAACTGTGCATGGCGCATGGCGGCAAATGTGAAGTCGCCCGCGAAGGCCGCCAGCACCCCGAATCCGAGCAGAATGAGCAGCGCGCCGATTTGCGCCATAAGCAGGTACAACAGCGCCGCCCGCCGGTTGGCGCTCTCCTGGTGTTCATAAACCACCAGGAAGTAGCTTGATACGGACATGAGTTCCCAGGCCACCATGAACGTGAAGGCATCGTCGGCGACCACAACGAGTTGCATGGCGGCGATGAACATGCCCGTCATGAGACCCAGTACGCCCAGAGAATAGTTGCCGTGAACGTATTCGCGCACATAATCGGGTCCATAGACGCCGA
>CAZNWR010000154.1:4347-4577 GCA_964576645.1 uncultured Enterobacteriaceae bacterium
CAGGAAGAACGCGGCCAGATGATCGAGCCGTAAATGCCAGTGCAGCCACGGCAGGCCCAGAGGCAGTTGAATTGCGACAACCTGAGTGCCGGCAAGAATCAGCAGGCAAACGCCGATGGCTGCCGCTGCGGAAATCACGAGAAGTGGAAATACCAGTACGCGCAGCAGTACTGGCCGCCAATCGGCGAACAGCGCGAGCTCCGCGTGGCCGCGAGCGTCGAGTACGGCGT
>CAZNWR010000154.1:4587-7288 GCA_964576645.1 uncultured Enterobacteriaceae bacterium
CGACCGCAAAACCCACGGCATCATTGCCTGGTTCCCCGGTCAGCGCGACGATGGCGGAAGCCAGGCTCGCACCGATGGACACGTAAAGAAGAAGCGCCGGTGTGGCGGGAAACATCACGAACTGCCGCTTACACGGTAAGACGAACGCCGCGTCCGCCGCTGCCGCTTACCGCGCCCTCGGAGATCAATTCGATGCCGGCGCGATTCAGGGCGTCCACCACTTTGACCAGGGTTTCCACGTTGCCGCGCACCGTTCCATCGCTGGCCTCCATGCGTTGGATGGTGGGCACCGAAACACCCGCCGCCTCGGCCATTTGACGTTGATCCCAGCCCAGCAATGCGCGCGCAGCCTTCATCTGGCCTGGAGTGATCATGATCTGGGCAAGGGCTGAGCGGGGTGATAGGTCACGCTTTTCTTATAATAGCTAAACAGTGCATATTGATAGCTGAGCTATTAATAATTATATCTCAGATTTTCTATAAAAATGCAATATATCCACGCCGTCACAGCAACGAAGCACTGGCAACCAATGGCAGACAACCTCCACGTCCGCTACGTGGTTCCGCTGCCGGATCCGCCGGTACAAACCCGATGTTCAGGCAACCTCGGTGTGCGGTGACCGGATTGGAAAACCGCAAAGCGGCTGTTGACCCGATCCCGGATGTACTGGGTAGAGATGAACAAACACGCGGATGCCGCTTGCTGGCAGGTCGGCAACCGTCCCTGGGATACCACCTGTGCCAGGCTGGCCGCTGTGACCGATAACGATAAAATGGGGCAAAACGGGACGGCGCCCGGCTGAAAAGGACTTTCCCGCGCACAAACAGGCAATCCCATTTTTCGGTCGATGCCCCCACTATTCAGATCCTTCCCCGGTTCCGTCCCGGTTTCCTGTACAGCTCAGCCGCCATTTGCAAGCCCTCGGCCCGGCGTCGGATCGCCGGCCTGCTTGAATACCATCCCGGCCATCCGTGTGCGGCCGTTACCTATCGCCGTCCCGGATCCGGCCTTGGGGTGATGAGCCCGACCGGACGCTGGCGATTAAGAAATGTGAAATTTTTCAAGGCGATACGGCTTTGCAGGAAGACGGAAATAGCGTATTGTGGGCGCTGCGGCCAAACTGTTCCGGGCGTTTCCTGTCTCAGTAAGGATGCTTGTCATGTTGCACCAGGTGATCTACGCCGCAATCGCGGCTTGTGCGACGGGTTCACTTATCTACCTGTTGTTTGCATTACGTTGTGTCGCGCGCTTCGGTCGCGTGCGCCGGAATTCCAATTCACGGCAGCCGCCGGTGACGGTACTCAAACCCGTTTGCGGGTTAGAGCAGGGGCTTTATGAAAACCTGCGATCCTTCTGCGCGCAGGACTACCCGGAATTTGAGGTCATATTCGCAACTGCGGACGCGGATGATCCCGCGCTTAAGGTTATCCGGCGATTGATTGGCGAGTATCCGCCCGGCAAGCTGCAACTGTGCGTTAACCCGGTGCTGCACGGGGCCAACCGCAAGGTAAGCAACCTTGCCAATGCCTACGCCATGGCACGGCATGACATTCTTGTCGTTGCCGACAGTGATATGCGCGTGGGACCGGACTACCTGTCTAGGGTCGCCGGAGAATTCGCCGATCCTGGAGTTGGCGCGGCAACCTGCCTCTACACTGGCGCCTCCGCCGGCGGGGTGGCGTCTGATCTGGGGGCCCTGTTCATTAATGAGTGGTTTCTTCCGTCGGCGCTGGTTGCGAACGCTCTCAAGCCAATTCGCTATTGCTTCGGTGCGACCATGGGGGTGCGCCGGGAGCTGCTTGAGCGAATCGGCGGGTTTGAGGCACTTTCGTCGACGCTTGCGGACGATCATGTTCTGGGCAAACTGGTCTCGGAACTGGGATACAAGGTAGCGTTGGTTCCGTATCTCGTGGAAAACCTGGTACAGGAATCAGATCTGCGCGGCCTGGTTACGCACGAACTGCGATGGGCCAAGACCGTGCGCGCGGTACAACCGCTGGGGTATACTTTCTCGTTTATCAGTTACGCCGTTCCGGTGACCCTGGCGAGCATTCTGGCGGGACCTTTGCAGCCGTTGAGTTGGGCATTGTTTGCGGGCGCCGTTATTTTGCGTGTGTCAATGCACCGCTCGGTGCGAATTAACTTGCATGCGCCGAAGGTCGATGCGAGCTTATGGCGCCTCCTGCAGCGCGATTTGCTCAGCTTCGGTATCTGGTTCGCCGCGTTCTTCGGTCGTACGGTAAATTGGAAACAACACAAATTGTCGCTGGACGGGAATGGAAATCTGGCGTTTCGGGAGTCACAGGCACCATGATGAAAACATTATTTCTTAATCCGCCTTCCTTTGAAGGGTTCGACGGCGGAGCCGGGTCGCGCTATCAGGCGCGGCGCGAAATACGATCCTTCTGGTATCCGACGTGGCTGGCACAGCCGGCTGCCCTGGTACCGGGCAGCAAACTCATAGACGCGCCCGCGCGCGGGCTGTCGGTGGAAGAAATTCTGCCGATGGCGTAGCAGTACGAGCTCGTGATCCTGCACACCAGCACACCTTCGTTTAACAACGACGTCAAGGTTGCCGAGGCAATGAAGCAGGTGAACCCGGACGTGAAGGTCGGGTTTGTGGGCGCCCATGTCGCCGTCAATCCGGAGCCTTCGCTGATGGCTTCTACGGCGATCGATTTTGTGGCTCGTAACGAGTTT
>CAZNWR010000155.1:0-1913 GCA_964576645.1 uncultured Enterobacteriaceae bacterium
CTTTATTGCGGAATCAAGTCCTGCTCACGGTAAGTGTGCGTCAGTTCACAGGTGGCTTCTATGCCCGAATTGTTCCTCCGGGCTCGGTGATATACTCGATTTGATCCAAGGGGAGTGGAGGGCCTCCGTAGTACCACATGCTTAACCCCAAGAGGATTGCCGTATGTTTGAATTCAACAAGCGTGATGTTTCCGAAAGAGGTGATGAATTCCCCGTGCGCGATGAGCCTGCAACGCCATCGGGGTCCCGCACTTCAGAACCGGCTACCGCGCGGCCGGCCACTTCCAGCCGCGAAGCGGCGGTGATCGGCCCGTCCATTCATATCGAGGGCGACCTGCACGGAGAGGAGGACCTGGTTATCGAGGGCGAGGTGCGGGGCACGGTTCATCTGAAGCACCACAGTCTGACCATCGGCGGCAAGGGCAAGGTGACCGCCGATGTTTTCGCCAACGTGGTCAACGTGGACGGCTACATGCACGGCGATCTTTACGGCGCGGAGCGCATCAGCATACGCAAATCCGCCCAAGTGCAGGGTAATGTCAGTTCCCCGCGTGTCAGCCTGGAGGACGGCGCCCAGTTCAAGGGGTCGATCGAAATGGATCCGAATTCGGAGGCCCTGCAAAAGGCGTTCGGCGATCGCAGCGGCAGTGGGCGAAGCGCGGCCGTGCCAACGCCTTCGCCGGTGAAAGCCGCTCCCGCGGCATCGGCCGCCGGCGCGGGAAAGCCGGAAAGCACCGCCGCGGCAACGGGCAGAAGCGGGAAGAGCGGGTGAACACGTCGCAGGCCGATCCGGAAGCCCGTTTCTGAGGCGTGCCCGAACTTGAACTCTCTGCGGCAGGGAGGCCGCAGAAAAATTCGGCGGACACGCTGAGGGCGCCGCTGTTCACTACCCTGGTATCCCAGTTACGCGGCGATAAACGCGCCGTGATCCTGGACCTGGGCGCGCCGCGCGCCGGCACCATTGCATTCTGCAGCCGGTTTCCCTGTCGGCTGGATATCGCGGACCTGGCGCCGGACATTGAAGCCTTGAATTCGGAACAGGACAGCGCCGAACTGGCGCGGTTGGCGGAAGCGGTCTTACCCGAGGCGCGCAAGGAGTCGGCGGACGTGGTTCTGTGCTGGGACCTGCTGAATTATCTACGCCGCCCGGCGCTCACTGCCCTGATGCAGCGGGTGGCTGCCAGGTCGCATACCGGAACGCTGGTACATTTTCTTATTGTCTACTCGAACAGCAGCATGCCCGCGCGGCCGGGCGCTTTTTCCCCCGTGTTTTCCGCTGATTCACAGGCCGATGAAGACCTGCGTCTGGTGAACGTGCCGGCTACCGATGAGGAATGCACCGCGCCCGGTTACACGCCGGAAACGCTGGGCCGCTGCTTACGCGGCTATCGCATGGAACGGGCGATGTTGCTCAGCAACGGCATGCAGGAGTTTCTTTTCCGGGTTTAAGTAGCGTCAATCGCTGCTGTCAGTGTTTCAGAACGTAGCGCCCGGGCGCATCCGCCAGCGGCTTGTACCCCTTTGCAGGCGCACCCATGGCCGGCGGCTTGACGGCGCCGCTGGAGCGCTCCGTCAGCCACGCGTCCCATTCCGGCCACCAGGATCCCTGCCGCTCCGCGACCTCCGCACGCCAGGTTTCCGGATCCACGTAAGGCGCATCGGCCGCGGTGTCGGCGATCTGGTAGACACGGCCCTCGTGTCCGGGTTCGCTCATCACGCCGGCGTTGTGACCGCCGCTGGTAAGCGTGAAGGTCACGTCGCCGTCGAGTAGCGCGTGGATCTTGTATACCGACTGCCACGGGGCAATGTGGTCGGTGCGCGTGCCCACCACAAAGGCCGGTGTCCTGATGTCGCGCAGGGAAACCACCGATCCGTCAACCCGGTAGTTGTCTTCGGCCAGTTCATTGGCGAGA
>CAZNWR010000155.1:1923-7275 GCA_964576645.1 uncultured Enterobacteriaceae bacterium
GAGATACAGGCGGCGCAGGTATTCGGAATGCATTTTGTACGGCAGCCGGGTGCCGTCGGCGCTCCAGGCCATCAAGTCGAACATGGGCGTACGCTCACCCATGAGATAGTCGTGCACCATGCGCGACCAGATCAAATCGTTGGAATGGAGAAACTGGAAAGCGCTCTTCATGTTCCGCGAATCAAGGTAGCCTTGCTCCCACATCAGGTCTTCGAGAAAGTCCACCTGGCTTTCATCGATGAACAGTTCCAGCTCGCCCGGCTCGGAGAAGTCCGTCAGTGTCGCCAGCAGGGTCAGGCTGGACAAGCGGTCGTCACCGTCGTGGCTCATGGCCGCGGCGGCGATGGACAGGAGCGTGCCGCCAAGACAGTAACCCACGGCATGTACCTTATGACCCGGAACAATGGCATTAACCGCGTTCAACGCGTCCATGACGCCGGACTTGCGGTAATCGTCCATGCCCAGATTGCGTTCATCCCTGCCTGGGTTCTTCCAGGAGATCATGAATACGGTGTATCCACGATCGACCAGCCAGCGCACCAGTGAATTGTCCGGCGACAGGTCCAGGATGTAATATTTCATGATCCATGCCGGCACGATAAGGACAGGCTCGGCCTGGACTTTATCGGTCGTTGGCGCGTATTGGATGAGTTCCATCAGCCGGTTGCGGTACACGACCTTGCCGGGCGTGGCCGCGACCGTCTTCCCCGGCACGTAGTTTTCCGTGCCGGCAGGCGCCTGTCCCAGGACGTATCGCTGCACGTCTTCGCTCCAGTTGGCGAAACCCCGGACGAAATTCATCCCATTGTTATCCACCGTCGCCCGGATGACTTCCGGATTGAGATACGGCGCGTTGCTGGGTGAATACATGTCCAGGATCTGTCGCGTGACGAAGTTAACCACCCGGCGATGATGTTCGCTGACACCGTTCATGTTCGTGGTCGCGTTATGCCACCACTGCTGCGTCATCAAAAACGACTGGCAGTACAGGTTGAACGGCCACTCGCGCCAACCTGCACTGCGGAAGCGATGGTCGTGGGGCAGGGGCTCTATGCAGGGCGGGCAGTGGCTGCCGCGCGGGGACACCGGCAGGAAGGCGCAAAGCCGCATGGCTTTGCGCCAGGCCTTTTCCGCCAATTGCCCCTGTTTGCCCGGCGCCGTGGCCAGGTGCCAGGACCAGTCCGCAAAAGCGCCGAAGATGGATGCGGGCGATACGCCGGCCGTCAGGCGGCCCATCCAGGCATGGGCCAGGCGATCCAGGTTCTGCCGGCTGTCCTCCGTAACGTCCGGTGCTTCGACTTCAGCAGCCCCGCCCGTTGCGGTTGACCGGGGTGCGGCGGGCCGCATCTTCCGCTGCCGTTTCTGCAGGGCATGCACGGTTGCTTGCACAGCGGGGCGTTGCTGCAGTTGCGCCGTGTTACCCATTAAAAGCGCTCTATGTGGACATTCAGTGCTTGTGTCCGCCTGAGGAGGCGTGGGTTCCATGGGAAGTTTTTGCATGCTTTTTTGGGCGCGAGCCTTCGGGACCGGTCAGGCGCGACAGCCATTCTTCCTGTACCGACATGGCACGATGCACCATGTCTTCCCAGTTTTTCATCAGCGCTTCGCCCGGTGTCTGTGCCGACGGCACTGTCGTACGCAGCATGTCAAACCATACGTTCCACAAACGTGCCTGTACGTCCGTCCACAATTCCACGCCTTGTTCAAGCTGGTGACACCATTGCGTCACCGGCTCGGGCGCCGCTTCCAGGCTTTCGGCGTTCTCGGCCAGGGCCAGCAGCGAGCGCTTCTGGGCGTCCAATGCACCGTTGACCTGTTTTTCCATCAGGTCGACGGTCTTGCGCCAGGTCTTCGGCGGCGTGGTGGGGCTCATGCCCTCTACCGCTTCCAGCCAGTCGCTCATGAGCTTGTGCTGCTGAGCCGCCCATTCCTTTTGAAATTCAGCTACCTGATTAGTTGTGTCAGCCATGTCTGTTCTCCCGGTGATCGGTACGTTTTCGGCGTTCTCCGTGTTTGTTGCACTGCACAGAATAGGTCCATCCGGGTTGCTAGGGGAGAGGCATTGCGGCGATTTACGCGGGTTGGTTGATCTACGTCATACCGCGTCCATTTCCGCATGGCGTTCAGCCGGGAGCAGGGGCGGCGCCCTCGGCAATTGACTCTGGGTGGCATACTGGTAACCGGAACACTGAATTATGGCACCGTGTGCAAACCCGCAGTGGCAAACCGATGCGTGATAACAGAAATGATGGAGAGTTGAGCGAAACGGCGGTAGTGGAAACGGATATCCCCGGCCGCCTCGACCGCCTGCCCTGGCGCGGCTTTCACTGGCTGGTAGTGGCGGCGCTGGGGATCACCTGGATCCTCGATGGCCTGGAGGTGACCCTGGCCGGGGCGGTATCGGGGGCGTTAAAGGAAAGCCCCATGCTGCATTTCAGTGATGCACAGGTAGGCGCGGCGGCCAGCGTCTACGTGGCGGGCGCCGTTCTGGGCGCCTGCATTTTCGGTTGGCTTACGGATCTGCTGGGGCGCAGGCGGTTGTTCTTCGCGACGCTGGGGTTGTACCTGGTGGCTACCGCCGCCACGGCGGGCGCTTTCAATTTTTTCAGTTTCGCAGTGTGCCGCTTTCTCACCGGCGCCGGCATCGGCGGTGAATATGCAGCCATCAACTCGGCTATCCAGGAATTGATCCCGTCACGCTTTCGCGGGCGGACTGACCTGGCCATCAACGGCAGCTTCTGGATCGGCGCGGTCATTGCCTCTCTTGGCAGCAGCTTGTTCCTGGACCCGGCGCACTTCGCGCCGGATGTCGGCTGGCGCCTGGCGTTTTTCATGGGCGCTTTTTTGGGCCTGGCGATCCTGTTTTTCCGGCGCCGGTTGCCGGAAAGTCCGCGCTGGCTGCTGGTTCACGGCCGTATCAGGGAGGCCGAGCACATCGTGGCGGGGTTGGAACGGCGCATCGGCGTGGCTGCGGCGCCCGCGACGCCGCCCCTGAAACTGCGTATCCGCGGCAACCCGGTGAACCTGGCGGACCTGGCGACCAGCCTGTTCCAGCGCTATCCTCGCCGCACCGTGCTGGGGCTGGTGTTAATGACCGCGCAGGCTTTTTTCTACAACGCGATCTATTTTACCTACGCGTTGGTATTGGGCCGGTTCTTTGCCGTGCCGTCAAAGGATGTGGGCCTCTACCTGCTGCCGTTCGCGCTTAGCAACTTCCTGGGGCCGCTGCTGCTGGGATGGCTGTTTGATCATTGGGGGCGGCGCCGGATGATCACGTTTACCTACGCCGCTTCCGGTGTATTGCTGTGCGCGACGGCGTTTATGTTTGTAAACGGGTTGTTCACGGCGATGACTCAGACCGCTGCCTTTACCGTGGTTTTCTTTTTTGCCTCGGCCGCCGCCAGTTCCGCCTACCTCACCGTCAGCGAATGTTTCCCGCTGGAGGTACGGGCATTGACCATCGCTGTTTTCTACGCACTGGGTACGGGACTTGGGGGCATCGCCGCTCCGTGGATATTCGGTAGCCTTATCGGCACCGGCAAACCCGCGGCGATTGCCGGAGGCTATCTGTTCGGGGCGGCGTTGATGGTGGTTGCAGCCGGCGTGGCATGGAAACTCTGCATACCCGCGGAGCGGCGCATGCTGGAAGACGTGGCGCAGCCGCTGTCGAGGATCCAGTAGTGGATGGGGTCATGGTGTTTTCGCTCCGTGAGCCATCCCTGGCTCGGTCCCGCGCTCATCCATGGCGCTAGTCGCTCCAACACCATGACCCCGTCCCCTGTCCGGTTCGCACAGCGGTGGGAGTGGAAACCGGAACACTTAATTCAGAACTGCTTGGCGATGATCGGCAGGATGATCAGCGCAACAAGGACGGCCAGCATGATATCGCGGTCATAGCCGATGGACCGCGCAATCTGCGGAGGCACGTTCGCCGCGATGGTGGCCACAACCACAAGCACAATGAGCCCGAAACCTTGGGTTGAAACGAGACCGGCAATTACCAACGCTATCAGCGTTCCTATCAGCACGTTGCCGTTCATTCCGACTTCGGAAAGCATTCCGTGAGACAAATTCACGCCGATCACCAGCGCCAGGATCAGGAATACCAGCAGAAATTTCTTCATGTTCGTTGCCCCGTTATGTAGTCAGGAGCAGGTCTGGTTGCACGGCAAGTCCGGCTCCGGTTTCCGTCTCGCAGGGACAATATAGGGCAAAAGCGGCTCCGTATCCTCGTTTAGTTCTAGAACAGTGTCGCTGGCAGCAGTCTTCGGCGCTGAAGCATGCCTTGATCTGCGTCATGAACCGGTTTCGGACCGGCCGTATTCTTCAAAAATACATTACTCGTAACGCGTGTGCTGTCAGCGGCCAATCCAGCGAGGGATGAAAATGCAGAAGACCGGCATTATCGGGGAACTGGGTGAGCGGGACCTGCTCTTGCCCGCCTATGTAGAGCGAGCGCTGAACGCCAACGGGCAAGTCAAGTACCTCTTTACACTGCTGCAGGAGTCGAAGCATTTTGCCGACCACCCTGAATCCGGTGCAGTCGGATTACACGCTGAACGTATCGCTGCCGGTATTGAGGACGCCGCGCTGGACGAGACGGTCGCGGGTTCCGCGAGTCTGTCCGACGGTTTGTACCGTGTCCCCCGGCTCGCAGATCTGCACGGGCGCATTGTGGCGCTGTTGGAACAGATGATTGCAGCCCTCGATCTGCGGCCGGAGGACGCACAGGCAGCGGCGGACTTCCGCCGGCGCATCCAGGATCTTGTCGCACATGCGCCCGCCTTTACCGACGAAACTATTCCCGGCGAATACATCGACAGGATTACGAGTGGACGTCGTGAAAACGGGGACAGTCTGCATCTGGTGGTTATGGATCTGCATAAGGCCATTAACCGCCTGCAGGCGACGCTGGCGCAGGAATCCATCGGCGGTGCGCGGGTCTACGGAGTGAACGATCGTGACCGTGTGCATATCGGGGCATTCATGGAGGGGCTGAATCGCACTGCGCCGTTGAAATTTGATCATCCCGGGCTGGACACTACCGCCACTCGCTGCGCTGACAGGTTGACCATAGAAAACGACATCGGCACTACCGAGTCCCACGTGCTGGTTACTCATGTATCAGGCCTTGAGGTAACCATCACCTACACCGACATCCATATCCAGCGAGCCGAGTTTTTTGAAAACCTGTTTGAGTCGTATGCCCTGCAATGGGACGACACGCGTAGTCGGGAGCAGGGTAATGTCGACGACAACCGTTATTATCTTTGCACCGGCCGCTTTACGGCGCCCGATGATGCGAAACTGAGTGAATTCCTTTCATTTCTGGGGTCCCGGCTCGTGTTTCTT
>CAZNWR010000156.1:0-7258 GCA_964576645.1 uncultured Enterobacteriaceae bacterium
GGTCCTTGCGGTTGTCGTAGATGTGAATCCGGTCGCTCAGCAGTTGCTGGGCGTTACAATGCAGGAAGCGGGTGTGTCGCGCCTGGTGTCCGTGGACATGGACGAAGCCTTGGAAATGGCCGCGACTGCCTGACGGCCAGGCAGAGAATACAAAAACCGGAGCGCCCGGACAGCGGTACGCCTGCGAGTGTCAGGACCGTCCGCGGGCGGCATTATCCGACCGGGATCCTTGCATCTGTCCATGAGCGAACTGCGTCTGATTCTCCTGATCACGGCCGTTTTGGCGGTAGCGTCGCTATACGCCTGGGAAATGTTGAAAGTTCGGCGGGCGCGCAAATACCGGGGCCGCCCCAAGCGCGGCGCAGGCGCGTCTGACATCGGGCCCGGACCTGCAGACCAGGGGCGGGTGGACTATTTGCAGACGCTGGCCGAACTCTCCGAACTGGCGGGTGCCGGTCTGGAGACCGGCGTGCCCCCCGAAATTGAGCCGCTGGGCCCCGCCCGCGAAGTCCCGGCGCCGGACGGCGAACAGCCGCCGGACAGGCCGGATTCAGGTGCGGAACCGGTTATAACGCTGCACGTGACCGCGACGCCGGGAAATTCCTTCCACGGTAAGAGTATTGTGCGGGCCGCGGGATATGCGGGCATGCAACATGGGGCGATGAACATATTTCACTGTTATAGCGTCCAATCCGACCCCGGTTCCGAGATTCTGTTCAGCCTCTCCAATATGTTCGAACCCGGGACGCTGGCGCCGGACCTGCGGCGCGGCTTCCAAACCACCGGTGTGACGCTGTTCAGGCGGCTGTTGCCATCCAGGGACAATGTGCGGATTTTTGATCTGATGTTGGACGCCGCCGGCCGCCTCGCTGACGAACTGCACGGCCAGGTTCGCGGCCCCGGCCGCCTTGATATGACCGATGCCCGCCTGGCGGCGCTGCGGAACAAAGTTGCTGCCTACCGTTGATCGCTGGCGAAATGAACTCCGGAAAATCGGCAAGTCACAGTGCCGCGGAACGGCGAGCGGCGACACTGCGTGCCAAAATAGAAGAACACAATTATTGCTACTATGTACTGGATAATCCGTCCATTACCGACGCTGAATACGACCGGCTTTTCCGCGAACTGGTCGATCTGGAATCCTCGTTCCCGGACCTGGTCAGCCCTGACTCGCCCACGCAACGCGTGGGCGCCAGGCCCGCTGCCGAATTCGCCGAAGTTCGCCACAAAGTGCCCATGCTCTCTCTTGAAAACGCCTTTGATGAGGATGAAATGGCGGCTTTCGACCGGCGCGTCAGGGAAAAATTGGGAACCGAAAGTGTGACCTATGCCGCGGAACTCAAGCTGGACGGGTTGGCCGTAAGCCTGCAATACCGGCAGGGACGGCTGGTGCAGGCGGCAACCCGCGGCGACGGCACTGTCGGAGAGGACATCACCCTGAATGCGCGTACCGTAAAGAGCATTCCACTTAAACTGCGTGGTGAAGACTGGCCGCGGCTCCTTGAAATTCGTGGTGAAGTCATCATCACCAAGAGCGACTTTCAGGCACTTAATGATCAACAGAAAGTTGCCGGCCAGAAGCAATTTGCAAACCCCAGAAACGCGGCGGCAGGCAGCCTGCGGCAACTTGACCCGGCGGTGACCGCACGCAGACCATTGACGTTTCTTGCCTACGGGGTCGGGCTTGGCCTGGAACACAACGGCATAAGCGGCCAGGCTGCCCTGCTGCGAAAGCTGCGGGGCTGGGGCGTCCCGGTTGCCGCTGAAGCGCGGAGTGTCACCGGGCTGCAGGCCTGCCTGGATTTTCATCGCGACATCGGCATTCGGCGCGCCGACTTGCCTTACGGCATCGACGGCGTCGTGTTCAAGGTGGATGCATTTTCAGAGCAGGAACGCCTCGGATTTGTATCCCGGGCACCGCGTTGGGCGATCGCCTACAAGTTTCCTCCGGAGGAAGAGGTAACCCGTGTCGTGGCCATCGAGGTCCAGGTGGGACGTACCGGCGCCCTGACGCCGGTTGCGCGCCTGGAGCCGGTGTTCGTGGGCGGCGTTACCGTTACCAATGCCACCCTGCATAATATCGACGAGGTCAACCGTAAGGACATTCGCGCGGGTGACGCGGTGGTGGTGCGCAGAGCCGGTGACGTAATACCGGAAGTGGTGCGGGCGGTTATCGAGAAACGGCCCGGGAGAACCGTCAAATTTCATATGCCGACGGCATGCCCGGTATGCGGCTCCCGCACCGAGCGTGTCGAAGGTGAGGCGGTGGTTCGATGTACCGGAGGACTGCATTGCCCGGCACAGGTCATTCAGAGCATTCTTCATTTCGCTTCGCGACGGGCAATGGATATAGACGGACTGGGGGAAAAACTGGTGACCCAGTTATATGAAAAAGGGCTGATCCGCAGCGTATCCGATCTTTACCGGCTCAATGTGCAGGACCTGGAGAGTCTCGAGCGGATGGGAGCCAAGTCCGCAAAAAACCTGGTGGACGCGCTGCAGAAGAGCAAGTCCACGTCCCTGGACCGGTTTCTGTATTCCCTGGGGATACGCGAAGTCGGGGAAGCCACCGCCAAAGCCCTGGCGATCCATTTCGGCGACCTTGAAGCGATCCGGCATGCTTCGCAGGAACAATTGGAAGAAGTAGCGGACGTCGGTCCGGTGGTTGCCCATCATATAAACGCGTTCTTCGCCGATTCAAAGAATAACCAGGTTATCGATCAATTGATGGACGCCGGAGTCCGCTACCAGCAGGTCCGTCGCAGCAAGGACCATCGCCTGCAGGGCAGGATTTTCGTACTGACCGGTACCTTGTCGTCTCTGACCAGGGACCAAGCCAAGGCGCGCCTGGAAGACTTGGGAGCGCGCGTTACCGGCAGTGTATCCAGGCGCACGGACTTTGTGGTTGCCGGGACGGAACCGGGAAGCAAATTGACCCAGGCCCGCGAGCTGGGCGTACAAGTGCTTGACGAAGCGCAATTTTTAAAGATGATCGAACGCTAGCTGCCTGCAAGCTCCAGGCGGCGGGGAGGGTGGGAAGAAATATGAAAGAGGAGGGTGACAGCACCAGGATACTGGGCTTCGATGAAATCGAGCTTAAGGGGTTCTCAAGGAGCGTTGCTGAACTCGAGTGGCTGGTACTGGTGCTGGTGCTGCTCTACTACGTGGCACCGGCGTTGTTTGTCGCGGATCGGATCCATCTCGTCGCGGGGATGGCGTGTTTCGCGGTCTTTATCTTTGCCTTTCACTACCTGAATTTCTACCGGCGCGAGTCGCGCTGGAAAATCGCAATCGAAACCTGGGTGATGATTGCATTCATCACCTGGACCCTGAAATACACCGGCGGCCTCACCAGCCCGCTGATCAACCTGTACCTGCTGGTCATCGTTACCTGCGGACTGACCCTGGGGAAGCTGATGACGATCCTGGAGCTGGGGTTGATTACCGCCTGCTATCTTTGGCTCGGCCGCGAGACCTATGCCCTGGACATGTTCAGCATGGGGCAGTTCAGCGAACTCATGGCCAGATTCGCGCCGTTTCTGTTGGTCGCCTACCTGACCACCATGCTTTCCGCCGATCTGCATTACGCAAAGCGGGCATTCAAGCGGTTGTCGCAGACAGACGAGCTGACCGGCATTTTCAACAGGCGCGCTTTCAATGAACTGCTGGGCAGGGAGGCAGTGAAGGCCGAGCGCTACTCCAGGCCGCTCACGTTGATGATGATCGATGCTGATGAGCTGAAGGTGGCCAACGACGACTTTGGCCATGAGGCCGGCGACAGACTGGTTCAGATGGTGGTGGAGACTGTCAAAGAGTCCTTGCGCGAGTCGGATTCCATTGCCCGCTGGGGTGGCGACGAATTCGTGGTGCTGATGCCCGAAACCGACGCCAAGCAGGGTATGGAAGCGGCTCAGCGGATCCTGAACTCCGTGGCCAAGGCCTCCTTCGTGCTCAATAACGAATCGATTCAGACAACGGTCAGCATAGGCGTGGCAAGCTTTCCGGAGCAGGGGAGGGGAGGCACGGACCTGCTGCAAAAGGCGGACGCGGCCATGTACGCCAGCAAGGAACGCGGCCGCAACTGCGTTACCTGCTACGGGGATATAGCCAGATCCAATTGAAGCGCGGCTTCAGGCGGCGCTGGATTCTCCCGTGAAATCCCAGGCGCGCCAGTTCAAATCGTCCTTGCACAGGATAGTCTCTACCGGCGGTTTTGAGTCGTCCGGTTGCGGATAATTGATGGTGAAGTGCAGTCCCCGGCTTTCCCGCCTGCGCATTGCGCTCTCGATAATGAGGGCCGCCGCCAGCGACAGGTTACGCAGCTCTATTAAGTCGTTGGTCAGCCTGAAGTTGCCGTAGTATTCCAGGATTTCCGCATGCAGCAGGCGAATTCGATTCTGCGCGCGCTGCAGGCGCTTGGTCGTACGCACTATGCCCACGTAATCCCACATGAAACGCCTTATTTCGTCCCAGTTGTGGGCCACCACGATTTCCTCATCCGAGTCGGACACCCGGCTTTCGTCCCACGCCGGCAGCGCCGCCACCGGCCGTGCCTGCTTGAGATTCGAGCGGATGTCCAGGCACGCGGCATGGGCGAATACGACGCACTCCAGCAGCGAGTTGCTCGCCATGCGGTTGGCGCCGTGCAGGCCGGAACAGGCGGTTTCGCCGATGGCATACAGGCCCGGGATATCAGTACGCCCGTGCCGGTCAATCAATATTCCCCCGCAGCAATAGTGCGCCGCCGGCACGACCGGGACCGGCTCCCGGGTGAGGTCAAATCCGTACTGAAGGCAACGGGCGTAAATGGTGGGGAAGTGATCGATGATGAAATCCGCCGGCTTATGACTGATATCAAGAAAAACGCATTCTGCTCCCAGCCGTTTCATTTCGTGGTCGATGGCCCGCGCAACGATGTCCCGGGGAGCCAGTTCCCCGCGTTCGTCGAAGCGCCTCATGAACGGACTTCCGTCGGGCAACAGCAGGCGTGCCCCTTCGCCACGCAGTGCCTCGGAAAGGAGAAAGGACTTCGCCTTGGGATGGAACAGGCAAGTCGGATGAAACTGGATGAACTCCATGTTGGCGACCCGGCATCCGGCCCGCCAGGCCATGGCGATGCCGTCTCCAGTGCAAATGTCGGGATTGCTGGTATACAGGTAGACTTTCCCGGTTCCTCCGGTAGCCAGCACGGTAAACGGGGCGCTGAAGACGCGCACCGTTCCGGCCCGTTGATCGTACACATATGCACCCAGGCAGCGCTTGCCGCGACCGCCGAGCTTTGCCTCGTCGATCAAATCCACAGCCGAGTGGTATTCAAAAATTTCGATGTTGGGGTGCCGGCGGGCGCGAGTTTCCAGTGTGGTTTCTATGGCCTTTCCCGTGGAATCCGCAGCGTGGATAATGCGCCGGTGGCTGTGGCCGCCTTCCCGGTGAAGATGGTAATCGTTTCCGGGCACATTCTTGGTAAAATTCACCCCGATATCGATCAACCACTGTATGCTGGGCCGGCTGTTTTCCACCACGAACTGGACTACTTCGGGCCGGCACAATCCGGCTCCCACTTCCAGGGTATCCTGTACGTGGGACTCCACCGAGTCGCAGGCGTCCAGCACGGCCGATACTCCGCCCTGGGCGTACAGCGTTGCGCCCTCCGTCAGCGCGGCCTTGGACAGGACGGCGACACGGGCGGAGTCCGCCAGTTGCAGGGCGAGGCTCAGCCCGGATGCACCGCTGCCGATAATGAGGACATCGTGCCGGTATTGGTTGCTCATGATAACTGAGATAATATTACCAATTTTCAACGTAAGCTATTGATAAGGACAGAAACTTGCAATCGCTGGCAGTGCACCCCAGGACCGGGCGGGGTAGCGGCAAGAGCGGAACCCGCAAGGACGGATTAAATACCCAATGGGAAGTAATGAAGCCGATCAAAAGCTGGTGGAACGGGTAAAAGCCGGCGACAAGTCCGCCTTTGACGGGCTTGTACTCAAATATCAGTCCCGGATCGTCAACCTGGTGTCCCGATTTGTGCGGAACCCAAGCGACGCCCTGGATGTCACACAAGAAGCCTTTCTCAAGGCGTACCGGGCGTTGCCGAATTTCCGGGGCGATAGTGCCTTTTACACCTGGCTCTACCGGATCGCCGTCAATACGGCCAAGAATTTCCTGGCCGTGCAGTCCCGGAGGCCCAACGAGGCGGAGCAGGATATCTCGGAAATTGAACAAATTGAGGGAGATAACGCTCTAAAGGAGTACGCTACGCCGGAGCATATGCTCCTGACCGATGAGATCCAGGCCACGGTGCTTGCGGCCATCGAGGAGCTGCCGGAAGATCTCCGCACGGCCATCACCCTTAGGGAAGCCGACGGACTGAGTTACGAGGAAATTGCGGTAGTTATGGATTGCCCCATTGGCACGGTTAGGTCGAGAATATTCCGGGCGCGGGAAGCGATTGATAAACAACTGAAGCCTTTACTTAGCGAATAGCGATGCAAAAAATGAATGACCAAAAACTGACAGCCATTTCCGTCTTTATGGATGGAGAGGCCGATGACGACCAGATCAACGTTACCATGTCGGGGCTCATAAACGACGAGTCCATGCGAGCTACCTGGGTGCGTTACCATCTGATTTCCGACTGTATAAACCACCGCGTTCCGCGTTATATGGACCCCTCCCTGGCTAACAGGGTGTCCACCGCGCTGAAGCAGGAACCGACGGTTCTGGCGCCGTATTCCCCGGTGGTGCGTGCGGTTGTCAAACCCCTTGCCGGACTGGCGGTGGCCGCATCGGTAGCGGCGTTGGCTATTTTCAGCATTCAGCACGTCCGCGCGCCTCAGGCCGTAAATTCGACCCCCCAGGTGGCGGCGGCCACAGCTCAGGCGCCGGCGATGCCCCACCCCCGTCAATTCACGTTTACTTCCGGCCAGGCGGTAGCCCGCCCGGGACAGCCTGTTTCTCGTCTGAGCCCGACACTCAACCGCTATCTCGTTAATTATAATGAGTACAGGTCCAACGCAGCGGTACAGGGAATGTTCCCGTACGTCAGAATCGTTGCCCATGATGACAACCAATAGAAGCGGATATGGAGGGTTCAGACACCTCGTTTTTATAACACTCTCCGTTGCCCTGCTTCCATTCCCTTCCGCGGCGGCAGGTCTGCCGCGGGCTCAGGACCTGATCAATGCCATGTCGCGGGCGGTCCGCAAACTCAATTACGACGGCACATTCATTTATCGGCGCAATCGGCGGATGGATG
>CAZNWR010000157.1:0-7202 GCA_964576645.1 uncultured Enterobacteriaceae bacterium
GGATTATCCTGCAATAGTCCCAGGATGCCGCCCAGGTGGCGCAGGGTCGCGGCCAGGCGTTTTGCCTCGGGCGACTGCTTGTCATCGAGGCGGTTCAGATCCCCCGCCAGCCGGTGCAGCAGGACGATGGCCTGGTGGCTGTTGAAGTCGTCATCCATGGCCGCGTTGAATTCCTCCACGGCTGCCGGGTCCGGCTCCGCGCCGGCCGCGTCGGCGCCGCGCAGGGCGGTATAGAGCCGGGCCAGCGAGGCTTTCGCGTCTTCCAGGTTTTCGTTGCTGTAGTTCAGCGGGCTGCGGTAGTGGCTGGTCAGCACGAACAGGCGCACCACTTCCGGCGCATAGAGTTTCAGGACCTCGCGCACGGTAAAGAAGTTGCCCAGGGACTTGGACATCTTCTCCTCGTTCACGCGGATGAAGCCGTTGTGTATCCACACGTTGACGAAATGTTTGCCGGTGGCGCCTTCGGACTGGGCGATCTCGTTTTCGTGGTGGGGAAACTGCAGATCCTGGCCGCCGCCGTGGATGTCGAAGTGATCGCCCAGGCAGGCGGTTGACATGGCCGAACACTCGATGTGCCAGCCGGGCCGCCCGGGGCCCCAGGGCGAATCCCACTGCGGCTCGCCGGGCTTGGCCGACTTCCACAGCACGAAGTCCAGCGGATCGTCTTTCGCTTCGTTGACTTCCACCCGGGCGCCGGCGCGCAGATCTTCCGGCCGCTTGTTGGAGAGCCGTCCGTAGTCCTGGAACCTGCTGACGTCATAGTAGACATCGCCGTTGTCACCCTGGTAGGCGAAACCCTTGTCCACCAGGCGCTGGA
Source organism: uncultured Enterobacteriaceae bacterium (assembly GCA_964576645.1). Lineage (GTDB taxonomy): Bacteria > Pseudomonadota > Gammaproteobacteria > Eutrophobiales > Eutrophobiaceae > CAZNWR01. The sequence goes on from CAZNWR010000157.1 coordinate 818, forward strand.
TCATGTCCAGGATGGCGGGCATGTGGCCGGTGGCGCGCGGCTCCTGGTCCGGGCGCAGCATCCCCAGGGCGTCGGCGTCCTCGTACATGTACTGGATGAAGCGCCCAGTGAGCTTGTCAATGGGCTCGTTGTTCTCGGCGGCACGCTTGATGATCTTGTCGTCGATGTCAGTGATGTTGCGCACGTAGGTCACGTCAAGCCCGCGTGCGCGCAGGTAACGCACCACCATGTCGAATACCAGCATCATGCGCGCGTGTCCCAGGTGCACGTAGTCGTACACGGTCATGCCGCATACATACATGCGCACCCGCCCCGCCTCGATGGGCTTGAAATCCACCTTGTCGCGGGTGAGGGAGTTGTATATGCGTAACATGTCTCGGGTATCCGGGGCCGGAGCGGGAAAGGGCGCATACTACCACCGGAAGACCCGCGGGCAAGAACTGCTATCATAGGTCAAGCCGTTCATATGGGAGAAGCACAAGTGAAAGTTCGACTGAGCACCACCCACGGGGACATTCTGCTGGAACTGGATCCGGACAAGGCGCCGGCGACGGTGGAGAATTTTGTGACTTATGTGCGCGACGGGCACTACAACGGCACGATTTTTCACCGTGTCATCAGCGATTTCATGATCCAGGGCGGCGGAATGGATGCGGACATGAAGCAAAAGCCGACCCGGGCGCCCATCAAGAACGAGGCGGACAACGGCCTCAAGAACCTGGAGGGCGCCATTGCCATGGCGCGCACGTCGGATCCCCATTCCGCGTCGGCTCAGTTTTTCATCAATACCACGGACAACGCCTTTTTGGACTACCGCGGCCCCACGGATGACGGCTGGGGCTACTGCGTATTCGGCAAGGTGATCGAGGGTATGGATGTGGTGGAGAAGATCGAAGGATCACCCACGACCCGGCGCCAGGGTTTCCAGGATGTGCCGGAGGAAGTCATTGTTATTGAACGGGCGGTGCTGGCGGAGGAATAAGGCATCCGCTGCGCGGATGAGTAAATGCACTGGATTCCGGGTCTGCCGCCGCCGGCTGACGCCGGCTCTGTTGCCCGGAATGACGATCATTTAAGTGGACACGCTGTTTCTTTCCGATCTGCACCTGAGCCCGGCGCGGCCCGAGAAGCTGGCGTTGTTCCGGGAGTTGCTGCGCGGACCGGCGCGCAACGCGGACGCGGTCTATATCCTTGGCGATCTGTTCGATGAATTCTGGACCGGCAACGATGATCGCACGCCGCCCTGCGGCGAGGTCATCAAGGAGCTAAAGGCCTTCACCACCTCCGGCGGCCGCCTGTTCCTGCAGCGCGGCAACCGCGACCTGATGATGGGACCGGATTTCGGCTATCTCACCGGCGCCACGGTGCTTCCCGATCTCACGCTGGTGGACCTGGACGACGAACCGGTGTTGATCATGCACGGAGACCTGCTGTGCACGCGCGATACCTCCTACCAGCTATTCCGCGCCACGCTGGATTTCGCCCCGGTGCGCTGGACTTTCCTGCACCTCCCGGCGACTTTGCGTACCGGTCTGGCCCACGGCCTGCGACCGGCCATGCGGCGGTCCGCCGCCGCCAAGGCGCCGGAGATCATCGACGTTACCCCGAATGCCGTGGAGCGCGCCATGCGCCACTGGCAGGTACAGACCTTGATCCACGGGCACACGCACCGCCCCGCGGTACACGAGCTGCAACTGGACGGCAAACCGGCGAAGCGCTACGTGCTGGGCGACTGGTACGGCGACTGCCGGATCCTGGTGTGCCGCAACGGCGAACGCCAACTCGTGCCCGCGGCCGACTGCCTTGCCCCGGGGTTCTGAGGGCCGCTCAGCTACCGCGCAGCCGCCGCCACAGCCGGCCGTCGATGAGGGCCAGCCCCGCCCCGATGAGCAGCATGCCGGCCAGGTCCTCCGGGTGCAGGGTTTCGTGGAGAAAGAGGATCCCGAGGATTATGGTGTTGACGGGGGCCAGGAACGTCACCAGCGCCACGTTCACCGCCCCGGCGCTGGTGAGGATCCGGTAATACAGCACGTAGGCGAACGCGGTACACATCAACGCCAGCCCTAAGAGCGCGCCGATGGTGCCAAGTCCCGGCACCGGCAGTGTCCAGGGCCGGTCCACCAGAACAACCAGCGGCAGCAGCATGACGGAGGAACAGGTGACCTGGCCGGTGGACATAACCAACGGCGATATCCCCAAATGCCGGAAACGGCGCGCCAGCACCCCGGCGAAAGCATAGCTGCAGGCGCCGCCCAGCACGGCCACCTGGGCAAGCACCTGGGATTGCACGTGGTGCAGCGCGTCGAATCCGATCATGAATACGATCCCGGTAAAGCCCACCATGACGCCGGCCACGCGCAGCCGCGTCATCTTTTCATCGTGAGTCAGAAAGTGCGCCACCACCAGCGTAAACAGGGGCACGGTGGAAATGAGGATGGCCGCCAGGCCGCTGGGAATATGCGTCTGCCCCCAGACGATCAGACAGTATGGCAGGGCGTTGTTGAGCACGCCCATCAGCGCCATGGCACCCCAGGCGCGCAGGTTGCGCGGCATGGAAATTCCCGCGCCGGCCAGGAGCAGGTTCAGGGCGATAGCCGCCAGGCCGACGCGCGATACCACCACCGTGAACGGCGGCAGGGTTCTCACCGCGACGCTGACAAAAATGAAGGAAGTGCCCCACACACCCGCCAGCGCGAGCAACATACCCCACTCGCGGGCGTGCATGGGACGGTTAATTGTGTTCATCAGAGTCAGTCCGGAATTTCATCCCTGAGGGTGTATGCGTCCGCTGTGCACGGCGCGTAATCCGAGGAAAGTGGAGGCGCGGCTCGAGCCCGCTCCTGGAAATGCGGGCGCTCACCGCCGGATACCGTTCAGCTACACCAGCCAGCCACCCAAAGTCAGAATGCCGAGGCCCGTCAGCCACACCACCAGGGCGCGGTTCAGCAGTGCCTGTAATTCCTGCACCCAGTCGGCAAAAGCGTGATGCTCTTCATCGTCCGCCGGCGGCGGCTGGTACTGTATGGCGCCAAGACCCACGGCGCCGATAATGTCTTCGCTGTCTTCCAGCACGGATCCCTTGACGTGATGCCAGCTTTCAAGCGCGTGCACAAGGCTGCCGGCGAGCGCCAGGCACACCGACTCCAGGCGAATGGACGGCCACATGAGAATACGGTGCAAATTAAGAATCGCATCGCCGAAGCCGCCGCGGATGCCGGCGAAGCGCCGCGCCAAACGAATGGTCAGGCAGTACAGCAACGCACCCACCGAACCCAGCACCAGGAACCAGAAAATCACGCCGAACAGGTGCTCGTGGGAGCGGATGAGAACGGATCGCAACATGCGCTCGCCCGCCTCCTCTCCCGTGACGCCTTCCACCCGCAACGATTCCTCCAGATCGGCCTGCTGATTTTCGTCTCCCCTGATCAGGGCCTCGGTATAGCGGTCCAGCAGGGTATTCAGATCCGGCCCCAGGGAATAAATGAAAACCCCCGTGGCAAATATGAACCCGAGCACAACGTTGAGATCGGACAGTACCCCCTGCACGATCCCCAGCGCGATTAATGGCAGCGCCAGGGTCACCAGCACCCCCACCGGACCGTCCCACAGTTTACGGCTGCCGCTGCCCTGTTCCAGCCAGGCGATGTAGGCGTCGAACCAGCGGAAATTGCGCACGCGATCCAGGGCCCCGAAGAAATACTCGAGCCCCAGGCCGACAAGTATGCTGATGAGAGTCATGGGTTTGGCTGTGTTTCCCTTACGCTATTCATTTTAACAGGGTGGACGAGGGAAATGAGGAATCCGGTACGCGGATGATTGATCTACTGGATTCCGGCTTTCACCGGAATGACGAAATAAGTGTCATTCCGGGCAACGGAGCCGGCGTCAGCCGGCGGAGGCAGACCCGGAAGGACGAACGCATCGATTACTGGACGTTCGCCTTCCCGTTCAGGCAAGCAACGTCCGAAAGTGCGCCCAGTCGAACATCGGGCCCGGGTCGGTCTTACGCCCCGGCGCGATATCCGCGTGCCCTACCACTTCGTCCGAGCCGATGCCGGGCCAGTGCCGGCGCAGCTCGGCGATGATGGCCGCGGTCGTGGCGTACTGTGCCTGGGTATAGGGCTTTTTGTCGGTACCTTCCAGTTCAATGCCGACGGAAAAGTCGTTGCAGGCTTCGCGGCCTCGAAATTCGGACTGCCCGGCGTGCCAGGCCCGCATGGGCAGCGGCACGTACTGGGTGATCGCGCCGCGCCGATCCACCAGGAAATGGGACGATACCCGCAAGTGCGCGACCTTTTTGAAATAGGCGTGGGCTTCCGGGTCCAGACGGTTGGTAAAGAGCTGATCGATATAGGGGCCGCCGAATTTGCCTGGCGGCAGACTGATGCCGTGGATCACCACCAGTTCAAGTTTCGAGCCGTTCGGCCGTGCGTCGCAGTTAGGTGACTCAACGCGGCGCACCTGCTTCAGCCAGCACTGGTCGTCGTCCAGGGTTACGGAAATGGAGCGGGATTTGGAGCTTCTCATTCGTGCTAGGATCTCCGTCAAGCTGCTTCTGGTCAATACGAAAACGATTGTCATGTGCCGACTGGCCGCCTACAACGGACCGCCCGTGCAGTTAAACCGGCTGTTGACTGAACCGGAACACAGCCTGTTGAAACAGTCCTGGGCGCCCAAGGAAATGCGCGAAGCGGCGCTGAATGCCGACGGTTTTGGATTCGGCTGGTACGCCGCCGATGGCATGCCCGCCACCTACACAAATACAAGCCCAATGTGGAGCGACGCGAACCTGGACGGGCTGGGACGATCGCTGTGCGCCGGCACCTGGCTCGCCAACGTGCGCAGTGCGACGCCGGGGCAGAGTATAAGCCATGCCAACACCCAACCGTTCAAATACGAACGAATACTGTTTCTCCACAACGGCTACATCCGTGATTTCAACACCGAGCGCCGTCCCGCCTTCCACGCCTACCTTCGGCCCGAGATCCAGGCCGGCATTCGCGGCGATACCGACTCGGAATACCTGTTCGCGCTGCTGCGCCAGCACCTGGCCGAATACGACGGCGATCTGAAGAATGCGCTGCTGGCGTGCCTGCAGGCGCTGCCGGCCCTGCTGGATGGCGGCGTGGCGCTGGTGAATATCGTGGTGAGCGACGGGGAACAGCTGCTAGCCTGCCGCCACGCCGTCAACGGCGGTGAATGTCCCACGCTGTACGAGGCCCGTGATGTGCCGGACTTTCCGGACGCCGTCCTGATCGCCTCCGAACGCTTCCGGGACACCGAGCACTGGCAACCCGTTCCACCGCACAGCTTCCTCGTGCTGGGTACCGGGGAACGGGGACAATTGTGAAACGTGAAACCCTGCTGGAAGACCTGGCCGCGCACCAGAAACTGCTGCTTGACGCGGTCTGCCCGGACGACTATCGCACCCAGCATCATCCGGACCTGAGCCCCCTGGGCTGGCACCTGGGCCACTGCGTATTCACGGAATTGTTCTGGATCCGGGAAACATTGCTGGGCCACCAGGATGCCTGCGGCGAGCTGAAGGGTCTCTACATTCCGGAGCTTTCCCCCAAAGATGAACGGGCCGGCGCTCTCCCGGCGTTTCCCGAATTATGCGACTGGGCGGCGCGGATCCAGGCGGAAAACCTGGAGCTGCTGGATAAGCTGCCCGCGTCGGTGTCCGGTCACCACCTGCTGCGCGAGAATTTCCTGCTGCAGTTTCTGCTGCAGCACTATGCCCAACACTACGAGACCACGCGCTATCACTGGACCCAGGCGCAATTGTCGGCCGGTGCCGGCGAAGTGCCCGGTTCGAAGCTGGAGCCCGCCGCTCCGGCGCGGGATGCGGTAACCGTCGCCGCGGGCGCGCACCGCATCGGCGCGGAACCGCAGCATGCCCCCTATGACAATGAAAAACCGGGATTCAGCGTCAATCTTCAGGAATTTCATATCGCGCGGCGGCCCGTTACCAATGCGGAATTCCTGAGTTTCATGAACGCCGGCGGCTATTCGGAACCATCGCTCTGGACCGAATCCGGCTGGCACTGGTTACAGCGCACCGGCGTGCGCCATCCTGAAACCTGGCGCCGGGGGCCGGCGGGCTGGTATGCCGTTGACGATAACGGACCGCATCTGCTGGCGGCCCATGCGCCGGTATACGGCCTTAACTATTTCGAAGCCGTGGCCTGCGCGCGCGGGGCCGGCGGCCGCCTGCCCCACGAGTACGAGTGGGAAGCCGCCGGCAGACAGGGACTGCTTTCGGACGTGGGGGAGGTATGGGAATGGTGTGCCAACCCGTTCCATCCCTATGCCGGTTTTGCCGCTTACCCCTACGACGGTTATTCGCTGCCCTACTTCGACGGCAGCCACTTCACGCTGCGCG
>CAZNWR010000158.1:0-7166 GCA_964576645.1 uncultured Enterobacteriaceae bacterium
CGCCGCCCGGGATTCCAGCATGGCCCGGTGCGCGTCATCGACCTCCCCCAGGAACACCAATGTAATGTGCAGGTTTTCCGGCACCACGGGTCGCCCCCGGTTACGCGGAAACTGCGCCGCCACCGCGGCCACGGCGTCGCGCGTGGCAGCGTCCGGCCAGGCGGCGAAAAACAGGCGCGCCACGATCAGCCGCCGACGCCCAGGCGATCCAGCAGTCCCTGCAGCGCTGTGAGGATGGATTGCCGCCGCACCGCCTCCCGGTCCCCGGGGAAGTGCGCGGTGGCGGTGACCGTGCCGCCGCCGGCCCCGGTCCAGCCGAAGCAGACCGTGCCCACGGGCTTGTCGGGGCTGCCGCCGTCGGGGCCGGCGATGCCGGTCACGGCCACGGCAACATCGCCGTGACTGTGCGCCAGCGCTCCCTCGGCCATGGCGGCGGCGGTAGGCTCGCTCACGGCACCGTCTGCGTCCAGCACCGCCGCGGGCACGCCCAGCAGTTCGCGCTTGGCCGCATTGGAATAGGTGATAAACCCGCGCTCAAACCAGCCGGAACTGCCGGGCACGCTGGTCAGCAGGAAGCTCAGCCCGCCGCCGGTGCACGATTCCGCGGTCACGACGTGCAGGCGCGCACGCAAAAGCGCCTCCGCCAGGTTTTCCGCGGAGCGCCGTGCCGACTCATCGAACATGGTTAACGCCGGGACTGGAAGAAAGACTGCAATAGGGTGCCGCAGGCTTCAGCAAGCAAGCCGCTTTCCACTTCCACCCGATGGTTGAGTTCCCGGGATTGAAGCACGTCGAACACGCTGCCGGCGGCGCCGGTCTTGGCGTCCGTGGCGCCGTACACCACACGGTCGATGCGCGACTGCACCATGGCGCCGGCGCACATGACGCACGGCTCCAGGGTGACATACATCACCGCGCCCGGAAGGCGGTAATTGCCCATGTGCCGCGCCGCGGCCCTGAGCGCGGAAATTTCCGCGTGCGCCGACGGGTCATGGCTGGAGATGGGGTGATTCCAGCCCTCGCCAATGAGTTCGTTGTTCAGCACCACCACGGCGCCCACGGGGACCTCTCCCTCTGCTTCAGCGCGTTGTGCCAGCGCCAGGGCCTGTTGCATCCAGTGTTCATCGGGGCTTTCGACCAGGGACTCGGGGCCCGGGACCCGTTGCCCGGGACCCGGCGCTCGAACCCCGCTTTTGACACGGTGCTTTTTCACGATTGACAGTTTCATCTAGTATTTTCCACCCAGGTTTTAAAATTGAATTCGAATTCAGCTCCGTCTTGCGAGTCCCGGTGCAATTACTCCCATTCAATGGTCGCCGGCGCCCCGCCTCAAATGACGAGCAACCGGCACCCTTGTCCCGAAAGATTGTATTCCCAGCATACAGCTCAGACTGCGGATTCGTAGTGATCAATTAATATAAACACAGGTCCCGGTCGGCTCCGTACGGCGCCACACGATTGCTTTTGAGACCGAATTCGAAAATCCGCATGATACTTTGTGCCGGCGCATGCTCTACGAGTGCGTTCATCACTCGGGTGCGTACGGCCCCGTCTTTGGCACGCATCGCCGACGCCAACGGCGGGCTCGCAGCAGATTCCGTCCCTATCGATGATATATCGGGCGATGCAATTCGCTCTTCGCGCTTATCGCGCTCGAACGGTAGAATGTGCGAGAGCGTACAGACTGGAACTGCCCTGGTAGTCATGGTGATTTCTGACCGTACCTGATTTAGCCGTTGGCACCCACGGACAAAGTAGCATTTGGCATTTTTTCGCGGCAGCGAGGCGGACACTATAGCCCGATCCACCCTTCTTGACGATTCTCGCAATGTACCCGTCGAAGTCAAGGCACTCCAGGTAAGTTAGCCCCGATGCAGTTTGTCGGCGGCAACCGCCTGGAGCTGTTGCGCAATGGAAAGGAGTACTTCCCGTCCCTGGTTGCCGCAATCGACGGCGCCTGCTCTGAGGTATTTCTGCAAACCTACATCTTTGCGGAGGACAAGATGGGCATCGCGGTGGCCAATGCGCTCGTCCGAGCGGCAACGCGCGGGGTCAGCGTGCGGCTGCTTCTGGATGGCTTCGGTGCGCACACTTTCGCACCGCGCTTTCGCAAAATGCTGGAGCGCGCCGGGGTGGAAGTGCTGGTTTTCGGCCCACGTATCAGTCCATGGACCTTGCGCCGCGGGCGGCTTCGGCGCATGCACCGCAAGCTCGCGTGCGTGGATGGGTGCATCGCGTTCGTCGGCGGCATCAATGTGATTGACGACTACGATACACCCTCCCAGCGAAGTCCGCGCTTCGATTTCGCGGTGCGAATCGAGGGCCCGCTAGCCCGGGAAGTGCGTACCGCGGCCATGCGCCTCTGGCGGAGGGTATCCTGGATGACGTTCAGGAGCGCCTCGCCCGGATTCCGCGCGCCGGCGAATGACATCGGTGCGATCAGGCCGGCCTCCCCTCGGGCTGCCTTGAACGATCAGCACGCGGCGCTCGTGATACGCGACAGCGTACGGCACCGGCGCGATATCGAAAAAGGGTACCTCGAACACATCCGCAATGCGCACGAGGAAGTCCTGATCGCGTGCGCGTACTTCCTTCCCGGCCGTTCGTTCCGGCAAGCCCTGATCGCCGCTGTTGCGCGCGGCACGAAAGTCGTGCTGTTGCTGCAAGCCGGGGGCGAATACGCCCTGCTGCAATATGCCTCGGGCGCGCTTTATGGAGCCTTGCTCGATGCCGGCATCGAGATCCATGAGTACAATCGCAGCCCCTTGCATGCAAAGGTGGCGGTGTTCGACCGTCGCTTCGCGTGTGTCGGCTCATCGAACATCGACCCCTTCAGCATGCTACTGGCGCTTGAGGCGAACCTGTTTGTGGACGATCGGGCCTTCGCCGGAGATCTGCGCGAGAGTCTGCAGGAAGCGATGAATGACGGAGCCAATCCGATATCGCCCGATCAGTGGAAACATCAGTCGCTGTACGCACGTGCAAAAATGTGGGTCGCGTACAGCGTCGCGCGGCTGCTCACCGGCCTTTCAGGTTACGAGCGGGCAAACTGACCTGAAGCCGCGGGTCGGCATATTCCCCGGCTTTTATGCATCACGAGAGGTTTGCCCGGCCGCCTGCAAACACCACCTCAATTGTCAGCCGGCCTGGGTAGCGTTTCTTATCACCCTCTATGCCATGTAAGTGCGGTACCGCACAGAATGTGCCCGTCTGATACCGCATCCTGTACGTCCGTTCAGAGAATCCGGGGCACAGCTTTTCTCTGTTGCGCCAATGAATTTTTGAATAATCCGGCCTGACCATAGGGACTTAAGGATGGTTATACGGAATGCGTTTGAACGCACGTCGTACAAATTCATTTCCCTTACGCTGTTTGTCCTGCTGCTGTACGCCGCCGGCGTTCGCGCCGATGATACCGGCGCTTCGATGTTTTCCTTCAATGGTTTCGGCACTTTGGGTGTGGTCCACTCCAGCGAGGACCAGGCGGACTTTACTTCCAGTATCTTCAAGCCTAACGGCGCCGGCCACAGCCACGCCTGGAGCGTGGCCGTTGACAGCCTGATTGCCGGGCAAGTCACCGCCAGATTCACCCCGAAGCTCACGGCGGTGATACAGGTCATAGTGGAGCAAAGATACGACAACACCTACTGGCCCCACGTGGAGTGGGCCAATATCAAATATCAATTCACGCCCAATTTCAGTATGCGCGTGGGCCGCATCGTGCTATCCGACTTTCTATTTTCCGACACACGTAAAGTAGCCTATACGTATCCATGGGTGCGCCCGCCGTTGGAGGTCTATCGTGCGGCGCCGGTCACCTCCAGCGACGGCGTGGATGCCTCCTACCACATTCACCTTGGTGATTTCACCCACACCGTCGAGGGCAACTTCGGCAAAAGCGATACCAGGCTGCCGCATGGCGGCGGTACTGTCGAAGCGAAGTGGTCGTGGGGCGTTTCCTATACGGCTGAATACCATGCCGCTACTCTGAACATGGCATACCAATCAACCCAAATGACCATAGACTCCTTCAATTCCCTCTTCAACGGGTTCAGACAGTTTGGCGCACAAGGTATCGCACTCGCAGATAAATACGATGTCGACAATAAACACGTGTCCGTCATTGCAATTGGCGCACGTTACGACCCGGGCAAGTGGTTCGTGCTGGGCGAATGGGGCCATGCCGTTACCCATTCCGTATTGGGCACGGTAAGCGGCTGGTATGTGAGCGGTGGCTACCGGTTTGGGCAGTTCACACCCTACCTGACGTATGGCCAGGCGACGGCGGACAACCTCTCAGACCCCGGCTTGACAGTATCGGCCTTGCCGCCGTCTCTGGCAGGGCCGGCGAAGGGGCTCAATGCTGCACTGAATAAATTCTTGAGCATGAAATCCGTGCAGGATACCATTTCCGTCGGCGCCCGCTGGGATTTTATGAAGAATACCGCCCTCAAACTGCAATTCGATCACACCGATATCGGGGCCGGCTCGACCGGCACATTGACTAATACCCAGCCGGGCTTTCGGCCAGGCGGCACGTTCAATCTGTTCAGCGCCTCGATTGATTTCGTATTCTGATGAGACGGATTCTGTTATCGGCAGGGCTTGTCAGACTAATTTTTGTTGTCGGGCTGGCCCTGAGTCTGAACGCCGGCGCGGCCGTAGCCGACGTGGTCGTGGTGGTGTCGGCCAAAAACCCTGTGACCACCTTAACCAGGTACCAGATCATCAATATTTTTATGGGCAATTTGAACCACTTCCCGGGCGGCAGCCAGGCCGTAGCGATCGATCAGGTGGAAGGCTCGGCGGCGCGCGACCAGTTCTATACCGACTTCGTCGGCAAGTCCACTGCGCAGATCAGGGCGCATTGGTCGAAGATCATTTTCACCGGAAGAGGACGGCCGCCGGAAGAAGTATCGAACGGCAGTGCAGTGAAGAAATTCCTCAGCAAGAACCCCAATGCCATCGGCTACATCGAGCGGAACCTGGTGGATAGCAGTGTGAAAATACTGAATGTGAAATAGGCCCCGGCCCCTGGTCCAAAGCATCCCTCGTGGACGAATGCCGCTCGTCCAGACGTGCCTATCAGTCCCCCACTAGGGTATCACTGTCCGCAACCGCCGCCTGTGCCTGCAGTAGCTCCGCAACTTGGTCCGCAGGCATTGGCCGGTTCAGATAAAAACCCTGAAATTCGCCGGCAGCATGCTGGCGTAGGAAATCGGCCTGTTCCTTTGTTTCCACCCCCTGGGCCACGACGGTCAGGCTCAGCGCATGGCCCAGGGTGATAATGGCCTCCGTCAGGGCTCTGTCTTCGGCAACGCTGGTGAGGTTACCAATAAAGGAACGGTCAATCTTGATGGTGTCGAGCGGGAATTGCCTGAGTGCTGCGAGCGACGCATAGCCGATACCGAAGTCGTCGATGGCGATCCGGACTCCGAGAGCCTTGAGTCCGGTCAGTACCCGCAGTTCGTTTTCGATATCGCCCATCAGCAGAACTTCGGAGATTTCCAGTTCCAGCAGCTGCGCATCCATTCCGGTATCCGCAAGGATCGCCGTCAGATCCGGCAGCAGGGTTTCATCCTCAAACTGGCGCCGTGTCAGGTTGACGGCCATGCTCACGTGGGCCAACCCCTGGTTCTGCCAGGCCACGTTTTGCAGACACGCGGTCTTGAGCACCCACTTGCCAATTGGCAGGATCAAACCGGTTTCCTCGGCGAGAGGAAGGAATTGCATTGGCGCCACCATGCCCAGATCGGGATGCTGCCAGCGCAACAGGGCTTCCATGCCCGTGATCAGGCCACTGCGGGTACTGCGCTTGGCCTGGTAGTGCAGCTGAAACTCATCCCGCTCCAGGGCATTGCGCAAACCCGACTCCAGGGTAAGCCGTTCGAGCGAGCTGGCGTTCAGTTTCTCGGAATAGAACTTGAAATTGTTCTTGCCTTGCTCCTTCGCATGATACATCGCGATATCGGCCTTTTGGGTCAGGGCCTGCTCGTCCAGGCCGTCTTGCGGATAAATGCTGATACCGACACTTGCCGTAACGCGGAATTCCTGCCTCCCGAGCATGAACGGCCGGGCCACGGCGACAAGGATTTTCATGGCCACGCCGGCGACGTACTTGTCCTCATCCAGTTCCGGCAACAGGACGACGAATTCATCACCACCCAAGCGGGCGACAGTGTCGCTGTCGCGCAGGCAAGCCTGGAGTCTCACCGCGGTTTCCTGCAGTAATTGGTCACCGGCCTCATGGCCCAGGGTATCGTTGATGTGTTTGAATCGATCGAGGTCAAGAAACAGCACCGCCAATTGCCGATTGTAGCGATGCGCCAGGTGGATGCCCTGGCCCAGAAGTTTGCTGAACAGGCTGCGATTCGGCAACGAGGTGAGACTGTCGTGATAGGCAAGGTACTCGTTATGTTCGGCTTGGGCGAGCTGCACCTCGGCGATTTTCCGGCGGCTGACCACAAGCTGCCGGCTCATGTAACCCAGCGCCGCAGCAATCAGGATCAGCAACAGACTGGCGGCGGCTGCCCACAGCAGAACTTTGTGCATTGCCGAATGTGTGGCCGCCAGTTGTTCGTCAGCGGACAGGCCAACAATGATGTCCACGGGGAAACCATAAATCGGGCGAGTGCTGATGTAACGCAGCACACCATCCAGGGCGCCAACCGAAAGCATAGTCTCGCTGTGCGCCTCATCCTCCGCATGCTTAGGCACCGTTGTGTAATCGTTGCGTTCGCCGACAGACACTGTTTCGCCGCTACGCCTGACCAGGAATACCCCATCGGGGCTGAGCAGCCCGAGCAGTCCGTGCTTTCCCATTACCGATGACTCATAACTGCTGACGAAATAGGCCGCGTCCACCGAGATCATCACGATGCCGGAAAACCGGCCATCGGCCGTATTAAGCCTGCGACTGAAATACAGTTGTGGTATCCCGGAATCCGGAGCTGGTTGCGGACGACCGATCGAGAAGGTATCGGTCTGAAGCTGGCTCTGGAAGTAATTCTGACCGGCGACATTGTGCAGTTTCGATGAACGGGTGGTGGCTACAATATTGCCCTTACTGTCTGTAATACTGATGGTGAACAGCAGCGCCGGCGGCAATAGCTGTCGTTCTTTCAACTTCGGCAGTACATCCTTTATGCCCCAGACTTGGGACGCAT
>CAZNWR010000159.1:0-7136 GCA_964576645.1 uncultured Enterobacteriaceae bacterium
TTCCGGATTGCAGCACCTGAATCCGTCCCCGTCGGTTACTGCGAGTTCTGTAGCGATACGAGACCGGAGCGCCTGCTCTAGCCATTGGTGGCCGCTAATCTGTTAAAATTCTCACGCGACGTAAACAACCGCCCGGTTACCTCCCAATGCCGCCAGCCAGCGACCGCCAATTTATTCCGCTTCAAATTGCAATTCTGGTCGTTTCCGACAGTCGAACCGAAAAGACCGACAAATCCGGCAGGCTGCTGGTGGACAGGCTTTCCGGCGCTGGCCACGCGCAGGCGGAAAAGCGCATCGTTCCGGACGATATTCACCGCATCCGCGCCAGCGTCTCGGAATGGTGTTCGAACCCGGAGGTGGATGTAATCATCACGACAGGCGGTACCGGGGTTACCGGCCGCGATGGTACGCCGGAGGCGGTAAAGGTTCTATTCGATAAGGAGATAGAAGGTTTCGGTGAATTATTCCGCTTTCTGTCCTGGGAGGAAATCGGCACTTCCAGCATGCAATCCCGCGCGCTGGCGGGTGTTGCCGGCGGGACCTATATATTCTGTCTTCCCGGCTCGGCCGGCGCCTGCGCAATGGCCTGGGACAAGATTATCGCCAGGCAGCTCGATTACCGGACCATGCCCTGTAACCTGGTGGAGCTCATGCCCCGGTTGAAGGAAACCTGATGCGCGCACGGGTATGTCTGCTCACATTGGTTTCGGGCGCGGCGGGACTGCTGCTGTGGGCAGGGGCGGCGTTTGCCGAGGCGGCGACGCCGGGTATCTATTACCTGGACGGCAACGGCGATACCGTCATCGGCTCGGTTGAACACACGCTGTCCCATTCCAAGGATACACTCCTGGACATCGCTCGCCGCAATAATCTGGGATACACCGACATCAAGCTGGCCAATCCGAACCTTGATACCTGGTATCCGGGCAGGGATAAGAACGTTGTTCTGCCCACCGAATATGTTCTGCCGGTTACGCCGCATAAGGGGATCGTGCTGAATATTCCGGAGATGCGACTCTATTATTACCCGTCCAGGAAAGTGGACGGCCGCCAGGAAGTGATCACCTATCCGCTCGGGATCGGAAGGGCAGGCTGGGGCACGCCTTACGTAACGACGCGCGTGACGGCGAAGATCAAGAACCCCGTCTGGATCCCGCCCAAGTCCATCCGCGAGGAACATGCGGCTGAAGGGCACCCCCTGCCGGACAGGATTGGTCCCGGGCCCGACGACCCGCTGGGGGATTTTGCTCTCAAGCTTTCCCTGCCTTCCTATCTGATCCACGGCACCAACAAGCCCTGGGGCGTGGGCATGCGCGTGAGCCACGGCTGCATCAGGCTGTATCCGGAGGATATCGAGGCGTTATTCAAGATTGTGCCTGTCGGCACACCGGTGCGGATAGTCGACCAGCCGTACAAGGTCGGCTTGCGGAACGGCAATATCTACCTGGAAGCGCACCCATATTTGAAAATCGACGCGAATAAATTCGAGGACAACCTGACCAGCGTGGTGGGCATGATCGTGAAGATGACCAGTGAGGGCGACTACCGGGTTAACTGGGATCTTGCTCGCAAGGTCATCGACGAGCATACCGGCATACCGGTCAGGATAGGCAGAATTATCCCAAAGCAATCGATTCGAATGGCGGACGGTGTGAAATCGAACTCCGCGCACCCGGCTGAGAATCAGCTAAAGCTCAAATTAGACCCGGGACCGGCGCCTAAAGACGAAAACGCGTCACAGAAATAAAAAAAGGTCCCATGGTATGACCATGGGACCTTTTACTTTCAGAGCAAAACGCCCGGCGTATTTTTATTTCTGCATGGCCTTTTCGAACATGCGATCCAGCTTGCTGCTGTTCTGGTTGCAGCAGTCCAGAGCCGACTGCGCGGAATCCTGAGCCTTGTGAGCCGCATCCAGCGCCTGATTTGCCACTGACAAAGCATTGGAGGCTCGTTCGCTTGCAGAATTCGCGGCCGCTTGTGCACTTTCGGCCATGGACTTGATTTCATTTATCTGATCGGTGGTCGCGCAACCGCCCAGTACCCCGACCGCCAGAGCGAGAATGGACGCTCTTATTAGTGTTTTTTTCATGGTTAACTCTCCCATAGTACGAAATCCGGATTTCCCTGGTGGAGGTACATCAAATCATGAACGATTTACATAAGTTTAGCAAATGAATTCCATCACATTATTACATATCGCCGCCGCCGGTGTACCTGCAATAACTTATTGTATGGCCTCAAAAAGATTCCATGCAATCAACGTCGATACTGGTGGTCTCCGCCATTCAGTGGGAACTGAGCGGAGCGACCCGGTAGCGGCTTTTTATGTGGTCGTGAATGAAGTCGATCATGGCCTGGTCAAAGCTGTTTACGGGCTTTTTGCCGCAGTAGTGATCGAGCCACGCTTCCACCGCGTCCAGATCCATCCTGCCTGAGATGCTGTAGGTCTCCGGGGTAAACGTGTTATAGGCGGTCAGGTATCCCATTACATAGTCCAGGTACTTCTGCCCGTTGCCCGCCTTCTTGTCCTTGTTGTAACTGAAGCAGGCCTTGCTGCCGACGCCCCACACGGCATATTTGGCCGCGCTGTCCATGGCCGTGGCTGACGCGGCGAATGTGATGAGTAATAAGGCAATAGCAATACGCATTTTATTTTTCCTCGGTCCTGTTCCGGAGCGCCGGATGTCGACCGGCAAACGATGTGTCGTTTTTGGTGACGCGGTTCCTGGTTCGGGCCGTCAGCGATGAAATGCCAGTGGCCGGCCCGAGAACTGCGATTTCAGAAATTCCATCTGGTCGGCAAGTATGCGGCGATTCGACAGCGCCAGGTATTCCGCCCAGTTGGGCACATACGGTACCGCGAGCAGGGGCATGTTCGCCTGTTCCGGCGCACGGTTGCCCTTTTTGGCGTTGCATACGCGGCACGCACTTACAACATTGGACCAGCGGTCGGCGCCGCCGCGGGACATGGGTACCACATGATCGCGGGTCAGGTGAGATTCCGGAAATTCCCCGCCGCAATACATGCACAGGTGCGCGTCGCGCAGGAACAGTTCCCGGTTGGTCAGAGGGGGTATGGTTCGCTTGGCGCGTTTGCGCGTGGTGGAGCGCTTGACCGCGACAATGGAATTGACGTCCACTGATGAACGTACGCCGGTGCGCCGACAGGTGCCCCCGTAAAAGGTGAACATCTGCTCCCCGGCCGTCCACGCAATCATGTCCCGGCTGTACAGGACAACCGCGGTTTGCCACGGGATCCAGGTAACCGGGCTGCCGGACAAATCGAGTCGCAAGATGAGTGGGCTCATGCTTAAATCTCTGTTTCGGGCTTCCGGCGAGGATCCTGACAATCCACGGCGGTCCCCGGCGCATATTTTTTATTCGAAATATGACAGAAGATCAAGTTATTACAAAGAGAAAGTGACCGGGTAGTCAGATGCATTCCTTGAGCCGACTGATTGAAGTGATGGACACCCTGCGCGATCCGGAGCGCGGCTGTCCCTGGGACCGGGCACAGACTTTCAGGTCACTACTGCCTTATACCATTGAAGAAGTCTATGAACTGGTGGATGCGGTTGAGCGCCAGGACAAGGCGGCGCTGTTGGATGAATTGGGCGATCTGCTTTTTCACGTGGTCTTCTATGCCAGGATTGCGTCCGAAGCGGGAGAATTCGGCGTTGAGGAAGTGGCGTCGGGCGCGGCCGCCAAGCTGGAACAGCGGCATCCCCACGTGTTCGGTGACGCCGAGCCACTCACGGAGGGTCATTCCTGGGAGCGAATGAAACTGGAACAGCGCCGCAAGGAGAATGCGGCCGATGCCGGCGTTCTGGCCGGTGTTCCGGATGCCCTGCCGGCCCTGGTTCAGGCGCGCAAACTCCAGCATCGCGCGGCCGCGGTGGGTTTTGACTGGCCCGACTGGAAGCCGGTGCTGGAAAAACTGGAGGAGGAAATTACGGAATTGAAGGAGGTGCTCGATCAGGCATCCGGAGAGAGCCGGCTGGAGGAGGAGATCGGCGACATCCTCTTCGCCGCCGTCAACTGCGCGCGCCATGCCGGCGTGGATCCGGAACTTGCGCTGTATCGCACCAATCGCAAATTCCTGCGGCGCTTCGGATATATCGAACGAACCCTGGCGGAGGACGGGCGTACGCCGGGAGAGGCGAGCCTGGAAGAAATGGACAGGCTATGGGACCAGGCCAAGCTCAGGGATTCGGCCGGTAGCGATTGAGTGACTGGACTACTCCGCGACCGTCAAATGTGATCTCCGTGATCCAGCCATCCGAGGACTTGCGCACCGGGATGTAGTACCAGGTAGTGGAAATGATGTTGTGATAATAGTCGGACTGGGTGGTTTTGTAGTCGCAGGGACCGACACGGTAGAGGACTTCCCCCTCGGTCATGCCGCGATCCAGCATGATGTACTCGCGCATGGGGATCATGTCCGCGTGTGCCATGGACGCCAGGGCGATGAGCAGCAGTCCGGTGAGCAGCGGTCCGGACGGGCGTATCCGGTGAGTTTTTCGCAACCTCATTATCACCAGTAGATGTGGAAAATCGGTAGGAGGTTCCCGATTGCCGTCGCTTCCGTCGGGGTGGCGGGGGAGTGCGGCCGGGATGACGGGTGTTACGCCTCCGGGTCCCGCTTGTCGTAGGAAAGCATGGCGTAGGCGGAATGGTTGTGAATGGACTCGAAGTTTTCGGATTCCACGGTATAGGCCGAGATCCGATCATCCTCGTTGAAGAGCAGTGCCACGTCGCGGACCATATCCTCCACGAACTTGGGGTTGTCATAGGCGCGCTCGGTAACGTATTTCTCATCAGGGCGCTTGAGCAGGCCGTACAACTCGCAGGACGCCACACCCTCCACAGTGTCGATCAGTTCCTCGATCCAGATAAAGTCCTGGGTTCTCACCGTCACGGTAACGTGTGAGCGTTGGTTGTGGGCACCGCGTTCCGAAATATTCTTGGAACACGGGCACAGGGACGTGACGGGTACGACAACTTTGACCGTTACGGCCGATACCCCGTTGCTTATCTCACCGATGAACGAAATTTCGTAGTCCATCAGGCTGCGCACACCTGAGACCGGGGCGCGCTTGTTGACAAAGTAGGGGAAGGTCATTTCCACGTGACCGGCTTCCGCATCCAGGGTGTCGGTCATCTCAGTGATCATTTTGGTAAATGACGCCACCGAGATTTCATATTCATGCTGGTTGAGTATCTCGACGAACCGTGACATGTGCGTGCCCTTGAAATTATGAGGCAGGTTAACGTACATGTTGAAGGTGGCGACCGTATGCTGCTCGCGGCCGGAACGGTCACGCACGACGACCGGATGACGGATGTTCTTGATCCCAACCCGATCGATGGGCAGACGCCGGGAGTCCGGGCTGTTCTGGACATCGGGGATGTCCTGCTCAAGGGCTGGTGCGGGTTCGTTCATAACTGTTTAATACGGTGTGACCGGTCAATAGTTTAGTATTTTACTCAGTTTCTCGCGGGTTTTCACCCGACCCCGGCGGCGATTCAGTTCCGCCTGGCCACGATGTAGTCGCAGATCCAGCGCAGGCCATCGGCGCGCTTATCGAAATTTTCAAGGACCTTCCTGGCTTTTTCGTGCAATGTGGCGGCGGCCGCTTTCGCGCCGTCCATTCCCAGCAGTTGCGGATAGGTGGGTTTGTTTTGAGCTGCGTCCGAACCCTGCGGCTTGCCCAGGGTTTCCGTATCGCTTTCTATGTCCAGGATATCGTCCCGGATCTGAAACGCCAGGCCGATATACTGAGCACAGCGGGAAATACGGTCGAGCGCAGACTCGTCGACGTCCGGCTGGGACAGTCCACCCAGCTCAACACTGGCACGGATCAGGGCGCCGGTCTTGTGATTGTGCATGGTTTCCAGTTGTTCCAGGCTGAGCGATCGACCCACGGCGGCAAGATCGATGGCCTGACCGCCCGCCATGCCGCGCGAGCCGCTGGCAACGGCCAGCGTATCAATCATGCGGATGCGCTGGCCGGGGTCGACGATAATGTCCGGATCGTGCGCCAGCACGTGAAACGCGAGTGCCTGCAGTGCATCGCCCGCCAGGATCGCGGTTGCCTCGTCGAATGCTCGATGACAGGTGGGACGCCCGCGGCGCAAATCATCGTCATCCATGGCGGGCAGATCGTCGTGCACCAGGGAGTAGGCGTGGATCATTTCCACCGCGCAGGCGGGTCCGTCCAGGGCCTGCGGATCGACTCCGAATGCCTCTCCGCTCGCATACACGAGTATCGGCCGGATCCTTTTGCCGCCCCCGAGGACAGCATAGCGCATGGCCTTGTGCAGATTTTCCGGTTCCGCCGTATCGGACGGCAGCCAGGCTTCCAGCGCGCGCTCGACGCGGGACTGGTAGTCCCGCATGCGGTCTTCGAACGTCACGCTCAATCTTCCTGTGACTCGGAAGCGTCGAAGGCCGCCAGGTCCTTTTTGCCCGCGCTGTCCACCAGGATCTGCACTTTCTGCTCCGCATCGGTCAGCGCCTTCTGGCAGGCGCGGGTAAGAGCCACACCGCGTTCGAAGTGTTTGAGAGATTCCTCCAGTCCCAGGTCTCCCTGTTCCATTTTCTCTACCAGGGATTCCAATTCTTCAAGCGCTTTCTCGAAGTCAAATTCGCCTGCCTTCTTAGCCACACCGATTCTCCGTTCTGCAACCAGCGAATATTACCAATATGGTGTGGGAGTTGATAATCAATTACGGACCTGACCTGTCGCGCGCCGGCGTGGTCACCGTAATGAAATAGCCCGCGGCTATGATCTGTATCAGTAAATTCAATCACCAGCGTGTTGACAGCCGTGGACGCTTTTGACTAGAGTTCCAGCAGTTTTAGAACGATTCTAAGTCCCCGTAGAGCAACGTAAAATCAAAAAGTTAGGAGGATTATTCATGAGCTTGAAAGGCACCAAGACTGAGGCCAATCTGAAGGAAGCCTTTGCGGGCGAATCACAGGCGAACCGTCGTTATCTGTACTTCGCGCAAAAGGCGGACGTGGAAGGCTACAACGACGTATCTGCGGTTTTCCGCTCCACCGCCGAAGGCGAGACCGGACACGCGCACGGCCACCTGGAATATTTGGAAGAGGTCGGTGATCCCGCCAC
>CAZNWR010000160.1:0-7128 GCA_964576645.1 uncultured Enterobacteriaceae bacterium
AACGGGTCATCTACGTTGATCACCGCCCGGGCCAAATCCTCGCTTTCGAACAGAATTTGCTTGGCGGAGGCGTACTGCTCCATGTTTCCGTGATAGTCCAGGTGATCGCGGGTCAAGTTGGTGAATACGGCGGTATCGAAGCGGACGCCGCGCGTGCGACCCTGCTGCAAAGCGTGAGAAGATACTTCCATGACAACATCCGACACCTGTTGGTCACTCATCTCGGCAAGCATGTGCTGCAGGGACACCGCGTCCGGGGTAGTGAGACGTGCGGGAACCAACGCGCCTTGCGCGCCGTAACCAAGCGTTCCAATGAGTCCGGCGCGCCGGCCTTCAATCCGGCTCAAGCTCGCCGCGACGTAATGACTTACGGATGTCTTCCCGTTTGTCCCGGTAACCCCGGTCACGCGCAGTTGCAGGCTGGGCTGGCCATAAAAGCGTGCGGCTATGAGTCCGGCTTTCTGCGACAGCTCCGGCACCGGGATCACCGGCACCCGGACCGGCTGGCCGGTGGGCATATCGCGGGCATCGACCGCCACGGCGACGGCGCCGCGCGCAACGGCATCGTCCACGTACCGGGCGCCGCTGGTCGTATTTCCCCGGCACGCCAGAAAAAGGTCGCCGGCGACGATCCGACGACTGTCCATCGACAAACCGTGTATCAGCCGGTCACCAGCACGATCAATCGACACAATTCCTTCCAGCAACGCACTCAGGAATTGGCCCTCGCTATGATCTTCCAGGACCATCATTATTCGTTTTCCGCGACGGTTGCGCCGTCCTTACGGGCAACAATGAGTTTCCCCTTGTAGCCGGACAGATTGTCGGGCGGCACATCCAGTATCCGCAGCGCCCCGGTCATGATTCGCGAGAACACAGGCGCCGCTACCTGACCACCGTAATATTCAGCTCCCTGGGGTTCGTCGATAACCACCACCAGGACCAGTCGTGGCGCGCCGGCCGGCACCATGCCGGCGAACAGCGACATGTAACGATTGGCCGCATACCCTCCCAGATCCGCCTTATGCACCGTGCCTGTCTTGCCGGCGACGCTGTACCCCTTTACCTCGGCCTTTATGCCGGTGCCTCCCGGCCCGACCACGGACTCCATCATGGTCCGTACCTTGCGCACCACGGCGGGAGGGAGAACCTGTTTTCCGGCGGGCGCCGATTTAACCTTCGTCAATGAAATCGGGACCATGCGTCCGTCGTCCGCCAGCACTGAGTATGCATGAGCGAGTTGCAGGGCGGTTACCGACACGCCATACCCGAATGCGGCGGTCGCGGTTTCAAGATCGGACCAGGTCTGAAAATTCCGGAGCACACCAGACGCCTCGCCGGGGAAACCACAATTGGTTACGCGGCCGAAACCGACATCGGTGAAAACATCCCAAAGAGCTTCCGGTCCAATCGACAACGCGATCTTGCTGGCACCGACGTCGCTGGACTTCATGATCACGCCTGCCACGCTCAGCGTGCCGAAGTCGGCCACGTCGCGAATAACATGGTCTGCGACCTTGTAATAACCAGGACCGGTAGTGATCATCGTCCCAGGCGTGTACTTGCCCGACATAAGCGCCGCGGCAATCGTAAACGGCTTGATGGTCGAGCCGGGTTCAAATACGTCGGTTATGGCACGATTGCGATAACGGCTGCTCTTGAGATCACTTCGATTGTTCGGATTGTAGGAAGGCTGTACGGCAAGAGCGATAACCTCGCCGGTGTGAGGATTCATCATAACTACCGAGCCGCCCCGGGCGTGATGCTCCGCCACGGCCAGTTTCAGTTCCCTGTACGCAAGATACTGCACGCGCCGATCAATGCTCAGTACGAGCTTCTTCCCCGGATCCGGACTGCGTATGCTTTCCACGTCCTGTACCGTACGGCCAAGCCGATCCTTGAGAACCCGCTTTGAACCTGGCGTCCCGCGCAGCCAATTGTTGTAAGCCAACTCGATGCCGTCCTGGCCCTCATCGTCGACATTGGTAAATCCAACCAGGTGCGCGGTTATTTCACCGGCCGGATAAAAGCGCTTGTATTCACTCTGCAGGTTTACACCCGGAATTCCGAGTTTTTCCACCCGCTTGGCCACGTCCGGATCGATCTGCCGTTTCAAGTACACGAAGTCCCTGTCGGCGCGGGCCTTGAGAAAGGCCAGCAACTTTGCCGGCTTGAGACCCAGCACCGCGGCGAGCCGGCGCACTTTATCAGCGTGTAATATCACCTCCCTGGGCGTCACCCACACTGAATCCACCGGTGTGCTGATCGCCAGGGGCTCTCCATTCCTGTCGGTGATCATGCCGCGATGCGCCGGTATGGTCACCACTCGGAGAGCTCGGGCGTCTCCCGCCTCCTGCAGGAACTTGTTCCGCAAAACCTGCAGGTCAAACGCACGCCAGACCAGTAACACGCTCGCAGACATAAACACGAATATCAGCAAGCCGCGTCTGAACGGATATCCGCATGCAGGCCGGTTGCTTTTCATTTCTTCAAGAGAATCGTGTCGTTTACGTCCGGCTCGTGCATTCCAAGTTTGGTGCGAGCGAGCGTTTCAATTCGATCAGCCGTAGCCCAGGTGCTTTGTTCCAGTTGCAGCCGTCCCCATTGTTCATTGAGCTTGTCACGAGCCCGGTCCAGCGCCTGTATCTGCACAAACAATTTTCGGGATTCGTGTTGACAGAGCACGACCTCAATCGCGGAAGCGAACACGGCGGCGACCAGGACAACCATCACCAGTCGGCTCATGCCGCAACCTTTTCCGCAACCCGGAGCACCGCACTGCGCGCTCGCGGATTGGATCGGACCTCGTCGTCACCGGGCTTTACGGGCTTGCCGATAATCTTTAAATCCGGCTTGATTTCCGACGCCATGACGGGAATTTCACGTGGGAGCTGGTCGCCGGACGCGTGTGCCCGCATGAACCGCTTCACGATCCTGTCTTCAAGGGAATGAAAGCTGATTACAACCATGCGTCCGCCGGCTCTGAGTACGGTGATTACCTGGGGCAATGCGCGTTCGAGCTCCGCAAGTTCACCGTTAATGTGTATGCGTAGGGCCTGGAAGGTCCGGGTGGCAGGATCCTTGTGACGCTCCTTCGTCGGAACCGCCGCAACAATCAAATCGCGCAGATGGCGCGTGGAGGAGATCGGTGCTGCAACGCGAGCCTTTACAATCGCCGCGGCTATACGTCTGGCATAACGCTCCTCGCCATAGCCGCGCAATACCTTGACGATCTCTTTTTCCGCCGCCTCCTGAAGCCATTCAGCCGCCGAGATTCCGGATGACCGGTCAAATCTCATATCCAAAGCGCCTTCATGAAGGAAGCTGAAGCCGCGCGCGGCGTCATCGAGCTGTGCGGAAGAGAGGCCGAGGTCAAACAGCACGCCATCGACCTCGCCCAGCCAGCCGCGCCGCGCGCACTGGTCCTGGAGCGAACCAAAGCTGGCCTGCACCGCTTCCACGCGCGCATCTCCGCCCAGTCGTCGTTTTGCAGCGGCAATTGCATCGGAGTCGCGGTCCAGTACCAGCAACCTGCCCGCGCTGCCAAGCCAGTGGAGAATGGCCTCACTGTGGCCGCCGCGACCGTAGGTACAGTCAATGTAGCGTCCCTGCGATTGCACGTTGAGACCATGTATAACCTCTTCGACCAATACCGGCGTATGGCCGCTTTCAGTCACCGCGTTCAACAGGGACAAGAGTCCGGCACGCGCGGAGTCAGAGCGACAGGGTCTTGAGCGTCTCCGACGGCTCGCCCTCGTCCTCGCCAAGCTGCGCCAGCCAGGCATCCCTTTGACCCTCCCAGCAAGCCTGGTCCCAAATCTCGAATTTGTTCCCCTGACCCAGAAACACCGCCTGGCGGTTCAGGTTCGCGTAGTCCCGCAGTTCCTGTTGCACGAGAATTCGCCCCTGGCCATCCAACTGGCAATCCGTTGCGTAGCCGCGCATCATTTGCTTCGCGCGGCGGCTCTGTCGGTCAAAGTCGGACAGGCCCGCGAGTTTGCTTTCGATGATTTCCCATTCGGGCAGGGGATACAGCCAGAGTGCGCGGTCGAGCGGGTTCAGCGTCTGTACCAGGCGCCCCTCCGAGGTCACGGCCAGGCGCTCCCGGAACCGCGTTGGCACCGCCAACCGCCCCTTATTGTCGATGCTGACCGCACTGAACCCGCGAAACATCCAAAAGCCCCTGTTTTATTAAGAAAATCCACTTTATACCACTTATCCCCACCAAGCGAACTATAGGAACTGACAAACTATTGTGTCAAGGAAATCTTGCGATTTTCTGGCGGAAATCTGCCTTAATTAACAAATACTTATGGGAACAAACTGGAAGGAAGTCAGAACAGGCGCGGGGGTCGCGAAACATATCTTTTTCAATTCATGAAGTTGAACAGGACTATTAAGGTGATTTCCCAGGTATCGCCCGAAACATGATCCGGTCGCCTGAGAGCGTTGCGGTCTCCGGGTGACGGACCGTGAGCCGCAGGAACGCGGCGGTCGAGCGTACCGGGGCGAGGCGGAATCAGGCAAACGCCCAGTGAACGTTTGCCGCACCGAGGGGGTTCGCCAGGGACGGCGAACCCCGGACTTGCAAGCGGAGCAGGACAGCGCAGCAAGTATTCACAGCGTGTCCGGTACCCGGAGACCGCAACGCTGTCGTCTCGATTGTTCGTGAACTTTAACCAGGATCCCGGACGGGTCCTGTCATGGGGCACGGTCTTCGTGCTCGCGAAGCTGAGGGCGACAGGCCATACCCCCTGCCACCCGTCCCGACGGAGCATCGCTGTCCACCAACGATCCGGGCCAGCCATCAAAATTAAGGAGCCGGCCTGTAAGCCGGGTTCTGTCGAGGACAGTCATTCATCTGGGATGCGCGTCATCGCGCACCTCGTGCGGCCTACCCGGGGACGGTACGGGCCGTACCAGAGTCCCTCTATTCGGCCTTGCTCCGGGTGGGGTTTACCCTGCCGCGCCTGTTGCCAGCCGCGCGGTGCGCTCTTACCGCACCATTTCACCCTTACCCCTTGCGGGGCGGTATATTTTCTGTGGCACTTTCCGTCGGCTCACGCCGCCCAGGCGTTACCTGGCACCCTGCCCTGCGGAGCCCGGACTTTCCTCCCCTTGGGGGGCGACTGTCCGGCCGACTCCCGCCAGCCAGTAGACTGCAAATTCCGGTTCCAGACAAGCTTTCTCAGTGCCGGTTCGCCTTGCCGATACGGAGCGCCATCCGGTAGAGGTCATTCTTCTTCCAGCCGGTAATTTCCGAGCCAATAGCCGAGGCATCACGTGCGCCATGGGACCGCAGCAACACCTCCATCACATGTTCGACCGCGGACTTCTCCATATCCGCAGGCGCCCCGGTACCGGCGATGACCAATACGAATTCTCCTTTCTGCCGGCTTGGTGACTCCTGCAGCCAGTCAAGCAGTTCGGCCAGCGTCGCGTGTTTTACGGTCTCGAACCGCTTGGTCAGCTCCCGTGCAATCGTAGCGGTCCGCTCCGCACCCAGCAGTGCAATGCAATCGCCGAGGCAATCGAGTATCCGGTGCGGCGTTTCCAGTAATACCAACGTGGCAGGCTCGGACGCGAGTTCCTGCAGGAAGGCGCGCCGCCTGCCCGGCCTTTCAGGAACGTAACCCACGTAGAGAAAACGGTCCGTGGGCAGCCCGGAAACGCTCAACGCGGCCATGACCGCGGACGGGCCGGGCACGGCCGCCACGGGCACGCCCCGCTCATGGGCCAGCGCAACCAGGCGGTAGCCGGGATCGCTGATCAGCGGCGTGCCGGCATCCGAGATCAGCGCAATTTTCATGCCTGCGAGCATGCGTTCCACCAGTGCATCAGCCTCCCTGCGCTCATTGAACTCGTGATAGGAACGCATCGGGGTCGTAATGCCGAAGTGCTTTAACAGCCTTGCGCTGTGGCGCGTGTCCTCCGCGGCTATAAGGTCAACGCTGGCCAGGATCTCGCGCGCACGCGGACTTAACTCCTGCATGTTTCCTATGGGGGTGGCCACGACGTAAAGCGTTCCGGGCTGATTTGACACGCTAATCTCCGCTTGGTTAGGCTGCCTCGGTGATCAACCGGATCCCCGCCGAACCGTCGTGCGTAAGTTCTACTACCTGCTGGCCCTCATTCTGACCTGCCCGGGCTGCGGACCCGGTATAGCCCGTCCTTCGGTCAGCCAAAAAGTCGAACAACACGCCCGGCAAATGGTCGCCGCCGGTCAATACCGGGTCGCCGCGGACGAATATTTGAAGCTGGCCAAATTGTATCCGAAGCTAGCGGGCCACTACACATTGCTTGCCGCCGCCGCTCTTCTCGACGCGGGCCAGTCCGACAAGGCCGCCACCCTGATCAACACAGCCGACATGACCGCTTCGGAACCCGAAGATGCGGTGCGAAAGTCTCTTCTGCAGGCACAATTGTTGCTGGCACACGGCGCCGCAGCGGAAGCCCTGTCGAGAACAGATGCCTCGCTTCCCGAAGGTACCCCTGCCGGGTTGCAGGCACTGCGTCACCGGATCCGGGCACAGGCGTTTGAAACCGGTCATAAACCTCTGAGCGCGGCGCGCGAACTCGCCGCCCTGATAGCCGGACTTCCTGCGGGTGCCAAGCGTAACGATGACGTTCAGACTTTGTGGAATCACCTTAACACTCTAAGCAGCGCCAAATTGGATGCCGCGCGCGCCAGTGCCGGCGCAAACTTCCGAAGCTGGCTGGAACTGGCGCTGATAAACCAGACCATGATGGAACGCCCGGATCTTCTCAAGCAATCCTTGCAGTCATGGATATCCGCCCACCCCGGCCACCCGGCGATACCCGCCATAACAGACCGGATTTTGGC
The DNA here is from genome assembly GCA_964576645.1 of uncultured Enterobacteriaceae bacterium. Taxonomy (GTDB): domain Bacteria; phylum Pseudomonadota; class Gammaproteobacteria; order Eutrophobiales; family Eutrophobiaceae; genus CAZNWR01. Next base: position 6,845 of record CAZNWR010000160.1, read on the forward strand.
CGTAAGCCGGCGCTTCGACCTGAGGCCACAGCATATTGCGCTGCTGCTGCCCTTGAGCGGTGAATATCAACGCGCCTCCGAAGCGGTACGGGACGGGTTTATCGCGGCCTGGTACCAGGACAAGGATTATCGGCCACAAATCAATGTTTACGACACTAATTCCCTGAACGTGTCGGCAATCTATAAGAAGGCGGTTGCCGCGGGCGCAGATTTCGTGGTCGGGCCGCTGGAGAAAATGGCGGTCACCGAGCTTGCCAGGATGGCGCCACTGAGCGTTACGACAC
>CAZNWR010000161.1:0-7095 GCA_964576645.1 uncultured Enterobacteriaceae bacterium
CATGACAACGCCTTCCGCAACCTTGATGGATTTGAGCAGCTTGGTCAGGCGGCCGGCCATGGATATATGGATGCCGCGCAATATGTTCGGTGTGGAGATCCCCCGGGAAACCATGTTGATTACGTCGGTTTCCGCGAGCACGGCGCAGATGCTGCTTACCACCTCGGGCTCGTCGGCCTGTTGGGAGAGCCTGCCAACTTCATCCTGGGCGACGCCAAGGTAACGCGCAATGTTTTCCACGAACTGCCCTGATCCGGAAGCGCACTGACTGGTCATTTTGTAGCTCAGCACCTTGCCGCGATGGTCCATTCTAATGGCGCGCCCGTGCAATGCCCCGATATCGAGAACGGCGCCGGCGCCGGGCTCAAGATAGATCGCGCCCCGCGCATGGGTCGTCATCGAATAAAAGTGCCCGGTGGCGTAGCCGATGCTTTCTCCTTCGCCGGTCGTTGCGCAGTAGTGTATGTCGTCCCTTTGTAACTCAAATTCCTCGAGCAGATCGTTGTATGCCTCCTCGGTAAGCCGGAACGGGTCGCGCTGTCGTATACGCTCCGTCCTCCGGCCGACCCATTCAGTGTGTTCTCCATCGCTGCGAAACAGCACAACTTTTACCGCTCCCGTACCGATATCAATTCCTGCTGTCAGGACTGTCATCTCAATTCTCCATTACTGCCCTGTAGGCAAACGTGGATGCGCCGAGGGCGCCGGTATAGATGGAATCCGGGTCAATGTTGATCGTTACCTCCCCGTAGTTTTCATTGACCAGGTTTTTCAACTCGCGTACGGCCGCTTCATTCTTGGCCACGCCGCCGGTAAATGTGAACTGATCGGTAATGCCGCCGGAGCGGGCGATAATGGACATGGCGCGCAATACGATGGAGCGGTGCAGGCCGGCAAGAATGTCCGCGCGCTCCTCGCCCAATGCAAGCCGATCCCGAAGCTCGGCGCCGGCGAATACGGTACAGGTTGAATTGATTTTTACAGTCTTCTTGGCCTTCGACGCGAGCGGGCCGAGTTCATGCAGGCCCATTTTCATTTCATCCGCAATGTAACCCAGATAGCGGCCGCAACCGGCCGCGCAGCGGTCATTCATCTGGAAGTTCTGCACGATGCCTTTCGGATCTACCTGTATGGCCTTGGTGTCCTGCCCGCCGATATCCAGAACGGTGCGGGTGCCTTCGAACATCACGTGCGCACCGAGCCCGTGGCACAGGATCTCGGACCGGATATGTTCCTTGGAGAATGGCAGCCGTACGCGGCCGTAGCCGGTACCGATCACGTACGTTTCTTCCATTTCGACTTCCAGCGCCCGATTTACCGGGTTTTTGAAATCGACCGCAGCCAGCTCGATGTTTTCCCGTTCAGCCAGTAAGCGCTCAAGGCCGCGTAGAAACTTGGCCTTCAGATCCTTGCCTGGCGGCCGGTTTTCCACTTCGATGATGGCCTTGTCGTACAGGTTTACGAGCCGGTCGTAGCTCACGCCGGCTTCCTTGGCAACATTCTCGGCAATAGCGAGATACCGTGAGCCGGCTATATCGCGGAAAAAATCCGATTTGCGCTTTGCGCCCGGCGCGAACAGAGGACCGGATTCATCACGTACCTTTCCGAACACTGCTTTCAGCGCATCATCGACCGACGCATTGTCGCCATGGCCGCCGTTGGCGGCATAGGCCGAGCAGGTGCTTTCAAGGTCTTCAAGCTGCTCCAGAAATTGTTCGCGCCTGAAGTTGCGTTCCAGCGCGCCGAGAAAAATGCCGATCTTCTCCATGTCGTCGTGTGTTTTGTGCAGCTCCCTGCGGAGCAGCGTGAAGCGGGCGTCGATGAGCGCTTCCTGCTTGGATACCGTGGCGGCGGTATCATAGTTGGAGCGGGAATTCGTGATCCCGCGCCCGAGGACTTCCCGGTTCTCATCGATGAGAATTGCCTTGGTCGTGGTGGACCCCAGGTCGATGCCGATAAAGCATTTCATTGTCAGTATTCCTTGAATTTCAAGCGGCCAGGCGTTTCTGGTCGATCATCTGGAAGTAGCTTTCCAGCCGGTTCTTTACGTTGGATGCTGAAAAGTACCGTGGGTCGACCAGGTCGGTTTCAATGAACGCCGCGGGTTTGCCCGTTCTTTTTTCCACCTCCCGCATCATGAGAAGCTCGCCGGCGGCGAAGCTGTTGCAGCTCTTGATGGAATTTATCAACAGCCCGTCGGCTTCGTACTCATTAACGTAGGTCTCAAGCATTTTTACGCGCTGGGGAAGATTGTGATTGGTGTAGCAGCCCATGCAGTAGTCCGCCAACGATTCCAGCGGATGGTTCGGATCGTGGCGAAAGCCGAAATCGTAAACGCCGCCCACCTTGGTGTAGGAACTTGCAACGACTACCGCGCCCTCGTCGTAGAACATCTTCCAGAAATCGCGCATATGCGTATAGTTGGGCGGACCTTCCGTCACCAGCCGGTATTTTTCCACTGGCATATCCCCGTCGGGGGTAACCGGACCTTTCCCGGCAGCGACGCGCGCCGCTATTTCTTCGCGCAGCAAACGGTAATATTCGGTTGCGTCCCTGGTTCCACGGAAGGCGGAGAATATGGGCCCCACGTAGTAGATCCCGCCAAAATAGGCGTCGATTGGCGAGGGCTTGTTCTTGGCGGACTGCAGGACCCACACCAGGTCCTCTTCCGCCCGTGCTGATTCTTTCAGATACTCGCGTAGACGATCGATGTCGAATTTCACGCCGCTTATCCGCTCCAGTTTCGGGATCACCTCCTCTTTCAGTTGTTTCACTACGTAGTCACGCATGTTCTTGGTGATCTCCCCATCACCCTGATACGGGACGTGCAGCATGGCTGTCTCGCATTTGTACTCGTGGCGGAGCAATTCAAACCACTTCATGAACGTGAAGCACCCGGTATAGGAGAGCAGCAGAATGTCCGGCTCCGGGAGCCGTTGGCCGGTCGGGCCGATGTTGCCCTTGCGCAGCATGCCGATATCGGACTTGACATAGGTGCATACATCTTCCGAGTGACCGCTACGTTCGGCCTCCATGATGTAGGGCCCGGTTTTCTTACGCATTGCGCTCTGCAGGGAATTTATCTCCGGATAATTCCCGACCAGGTCGAAGCACATGACCAGTTCATTCAGATTGCCGGGCACGAAGGTATAGGAAACTTTTTTGCCTTGTTCCTCTGCCGTCGAGAGCAGCTTGAAATTAGCCTCGATCATTTCCTTCTGTTTCAGCATCGAGGCGTCTTTCTTGGCATCGTGCGGGTCTACCCGCTTCGGGTTTTGCGGTGCGTTCATGCTTCCATCCCCCAGAGTTTTATGGTGTCGGCGAAAGTGCCTGCCTGTTCCCGTATGGGCTGCATCTGGCCCGAGTTCTCGGCGTACTTGAACGCCGTGTACGGGATTTCCGCCGCGTTAAGGGCGTCCTGGAGCATCGGCCGTTCGAGCAGGGCGGGGTCGCAGAAGCTTGGCGCCGCGAAGATCACGCCTTCCGCCGACGTGCGCCGCACCGCCTCGACCAGGTACTGGCCCTTCTGGCTTTCGTCAGGTTCGAAGGTTGCCGAAGTTTTCAGGGAGTGTGTGAGAAACGTTGATGAAAGGTTATGGATCGGATCCCCTTCCACGGGAATGTCCACGGACGGCCACCTATTGATGAGCATGAAATCGTCGTCCACCACGTAGCAGCCAGCCAGCTCCAGGGATTTGACCAGGTTCAGCGGCGGCTGCTCGCAGAACATGCCGGTTACCACGATACGGCAGTTGTCCCGCCGGGGTCGCTCGGTATCCCGGGCCGAAGCCATGTAGTCCGAAAGCATGCGGCTGTGTTCCTCGACGGTCGTCAACATGGCCGCCCGCATCAGTAGGTAGGCGTCGGTGGCGGGGACCTTCCACGGTTCGGCGGAACGGAATTCATAGAACTCACGCACCAGACGGCGATTTTCGTTGTAGACGGAAATGGAATTCCGAATAGCGTCATCATCGATCGGGTGCCCGCAAACGGCTTCCAGTCCATGGCGCAGCTCCTGCAGTTCGTTCACATAATATTGACCCCCGATTTCTTCAGAGTAATTCTGGGGCACATCGAAATAGCGCACGTAGAGTTCAGGGTGCAGGAGCTTGAGGATGCCGGACAGGTTGCGAATGACGTCGCAGATGCTGGGAAACAGCATGCCGTCGATAAAATCCAGACGCTTGGTCAGGATCAGCTCCACTGTCGAGCGCGGGATGCGGCAGATGTAACTCTGGTAGTAGGCGTCTCCCTGTATGACCTCGAGTTGGTCGCCGCCGCCCATCACGCCCAGGGGGAACATGCCGGCGGCATGAATAAGTTCGCGCGGAACGTAGATCGGCATGAATGCGATTACCTTTCGGTCCGGCCCGGCCGCTTTCCAGTCGCGGGCGTTGCCGAAGGAGAGATCGTCAAACAGCTCCTGGCATCGATCAATGATCTTGTCTGTGGTATTCATTTTTGTCTTTTGTTCCATAACGAATGGTTTTGAAATTCGCCGCTTGCCGGATCACGACTGCGCCTTGCTCCGTGGCAAAAGCGCCTCTGTCAGTTCCGGCGTCCACGGGGTCCCCGCGGCCAGGGCGCGCCGCAGCGCCACAAAATCAATTTCCCGATCCTTGCCCGCCGGCTCGTTGAAGGCTCTGAATCCCGCGCGCGCCTCGGTCATCATGTTCAGGGCGAGCCAGGCACGGGAGTTTTCCTTGTTGGCATTCCATGCGGCCAGCTTGGGCTTGCGCAGTTCTTCCAGCGTCTTGGTCATGCATTCCGGGAAGGTATTTACGAACTTGGAGCAGAACTTCTCGACGGTTTCATCCAGCAGGGCCAGGTCGACCTGCCCCTGCGCGAGCTGCTTCTTGCCGTTGTCCAGCGCCGCGCCGGTTTTCGGTTCTCCCAGGACGAAGCGGCCGTATTCATCAAGGTAGCGTTCCGTTTCCACCAGCGGATTGGCCACGTAGGCGCCGTCAATCTTGAGAGCGGGAACGAGGTCGCTCAGCATGCCCATGCGATAAACCTTGTGGGCCGACCACGGTTCGCACAGTGCGCCGGAAACCATGGCCTGCTCGGCGCCGATCACGAGGGGAAGGAAATCCGTTGCGCCGCCTATCGGGGCGGAGCCGTGTTTGGGTCCGGCCTGGCCGAAGCGGGCGAGATCCTGACTGATGGAAAAGTCGCATGCCATGCCGATTTCCTGGCCGCCGCCAATGCGCATTCCATTCACCCGGCAAACCACGGGTCGGTCGCAGCCCAGGATCGAGGAAACCATGTCATTGAACAGGCGCATGTACTGTCGGTACTCCTGGGGGTTGCCTGCGTAGTACTCGGCATACTCCCTGGTATTGCCACCACTGCAGAACGCCTTGTCGCCACTACCCGTGAACACCACGCACACGACTTCGCGGTCAACGCTGGCCCGGCGAAAGGACAGGATCACATCCTTGACCATGTCGGTGGTGTAGGAGTTGTACTGCGCTGGATTATTGAGGGTGATCCACGCGTTGTAGAGTCCCTCAATGGACTCGCCGCTTGCGTCGCGGGCGGGCCGCTTTTCGTACAGGACCTGGCCGCCGGTGGGGCCGGGGGCCAGCGTGTGGTCCACCGGCTCCGGGGCGTCTGCGCCGGCTTTGCTCGGGGAAGCGATGTGCTTGCGGGTTGTTGTCGCCGATTGCATGTGACCTCCTGATGCTTTTTGGTTCCGGCTTTCCAGAGTCCGGCTTGACATATTGTAGTAATGTAGTACGATAATACCTATTAAGCAAGCGGAATATGCAGAATGCGTATCCGCAACCGTAGCGACCCGGCCTGTGGGACTATGGTAAATCCGCCTTGCAGGTACCGTGATTTAAACGTAAGTGATTGAAAAGATGATAAGAATAGAAACGAAAGCAGTCACGGAAGCGCCTCAACAAATTAGACATTCCCCGGCAACGCGTTCCTTTGCCCTGGCAGGCAGCGGCGGCGCCGGCGTGCTGACCGCCGGTAACCTGTTGCTGGAAGCCGCGGGCCCGGCCGGCTGGTACGGGCACTTGTCGCGCACCGTGGGTCCCCAGATCCGCGGCGGCGAAGCAGCGGCGCTGCTGCGTTTCAGTGAGAGCCCCGTGCAGTGCCCCAGCGACAGCTTGGATGTGCTGATCGTACTGGATTGGCAAAACATCGATCGCTTCGGGGCGGAGTTGCCGCTGGGACCCCACAGCACCATCGTGTCGGACTCGACCGAGGATGAGATCCCGCCCAGGATCAAAGCCAGCGGCGCGCGGGTCCGGCAGGTGCCGATTGCGGAGATTGTCGGCGCTGTTGCAAGCGGCAAGGGCAACATGGTGGCCGCGGGCATCGTCGCCGAATTGCTCGGCTTGCCCGAAGACGTAGTTCGGCGCGTGTTGCAGTCGCGACTGGGGCACAAGGGTGAGGAAACCCTGGAAGGCGGATACCAATGTATTAGCGCGGGGCGCGAGGCAGGACGCAATCTTGGAATTCCCGCCCTCGCGGCGCCGGCCGCGGCAGCCGGCGGGCGCTGGGTTGTGACCGGCAACGAGGCCGCGGCGCTGGGCGCGCTCCGCGGCGGGGTCCGTTTTGTGGCCGCCTACCCGATAACCCCCGCCACCGAAATTCTCGAGTGGCTTGCGGGAAAATTACCGGCGGTCGGCGGCACGCTGTTGCAGGCCGAGGACGAACTCGCTGCCATAAACATGACCATTGGCGCCTCTTTTGGCGGGACCCCGGCTTTAACCGCGACATCGGGGCCGGGCCTGGCCCTGATGTGCGAGAGTATCGGGCTGGCGGTGAGTGCGGAGATCCCGCTGGTCCTTATAGATGTTATGCGCGGCGGACCCTCCACCGGCATTCCCACAAAGTCGGAGCAATCGGATTTGAATATCGCCCTGTATGGTGTTCATGGCGATGCGCCGCACCTGGTGCTGGCGCCCAACGACACCACGGACTGCATTTTCACGAGCCAGTGGGCAGTCCACCTGGCGGAAGCCATGCAGGTGCCGGCCATCGTCCTCTCCGACCAGGCGCTCGGCCAGGCGCGCGCGGTTATCGACAAGCCGGCCGATGTGAGCTTTATCGCGCGCCGGGAAGTGGACGATGGCCGGC
>CAZNWR010000162.1:0-7000 GCA_964576645.1 uncultured Enterobacteriaceae bacterium
CACGATGAGGCCGATGGCCGCATCCAGCATGCGCGCGTCGGACAGGGCGGAGCGCTGCGCATGGCTGCCCACGGGCTGGACGGTTGCGGAAGCGGTACTCATGAGTGCCAAAATACTATACTTGCTTGGAACAAGCAAGTAGAAAACAAGCGACTGAATCGGAATAATTCATCTTCCAGTGCATCGGAACATTTCCTTTTATTTTAATTTGTTATAGGTTAGTAACTACTTACACACTTAACTAGTGACCACATCCCATGCTGCGAAAATGCATAAAATAGCTCTGTCTGCATCGAGCAGATGAAACAGCGGAGGCCAAAAAGCCGTCCATGTCGGACCTACTTCCGGTAGTCGCCCTTCTGGCCCTGTTTCTCGGGCCGGTCGCCGGCTTCTGGTGGCTGTACCGAGTGTATCTGCACAGGCGCGCGCGCAAGACGGGCGTACCCGCGGCGGTGACCGGGGAAACCGCGGAGCCGGCCGGCGGCCAGCGCGTCTCTTTCCCCATCGGCGTGCCGGTTGTTGTTTATCCGCTCCTGCTCTGGGGCATCGTCGAGGGTTCAGCCCACTGGTGGGGCTGGATATTCCAGGTGGTTTATATTGGGTTGCTCGCGCTGTTCTCGCGGGAAGCCCTCAGCCGCGCCGAATACCAGAAAGCACACGCCAAAGACCCCAGCCTCAGCCGCATGACCTGGGTCATCAACTGGTTACTGTTCTTTGTCGTACTGCCAGCAGTGGTATGGGCCGTGACCATGGTGTTGCTGCTGGGAGAACTGCCATCAAGGTCGCCATGATGCAGGCGCCGGACGTGCCGGGGATCGCTGCCCAGAACCCGGGCGATGTCGGGGAAACCCGGCGCGTCAGTGAAACGGCACCGAAAGCCGCATGCTGGTAGTACCGCTGTCCCGGATGCCGGAGCTTTCCGACGCGTATGAAAGCCCCAGGGTCATTCCACCGTACCCCGTGACTTCGAAGCCGCCTTCCACGATCACGTGGGCGTGATCAAGATGGGAGGTAATGCGCATCGGCGCGACCCCGGGCGGGGCGCCTTCCAGTCCCGCCAGCACATCGGTTGAGGCGCCGTTCAGGTATTGGAGTACACCGACCCGCGCGTATGCGCGCAGGGACAGCCGCTTCGACAGACTCCGCCCGAATCCGAATACCACATTCGGCTCGGTCCACACATGCAGCTCGCTGTGCCCCAACAACACGGCATCCTGCGCGCCAGCGCCTGTCTCGCTGCTGTGATTGCCATTGACAGAAGTGATGCCAAGGTTAATGTCCGGCGTCACGGTCACACTGCCCAGGTTGAAATCGTGCGTGACGTCGATCACACCGGTAACGAACTGCAGGAGCCGAGTGCCGCTGGCCATGTAGTTGTTTGTCACATCGAGACGACGCCCCAGATTTTCCTGGTCGGAGCCGATGCTCAACATGGCGCCTGCCGTTGAACGACCGAAAGCCCGGCGGGCCATGAGACCGAACTGCAGGGTTGACCGGTTGCCGTTCCAATTGCCGCCGAATCCGTTGGAGTTATGGTTTTCGATATCGAATCCCAGGCCGACCGTCATGTTGCCCTCGATGGATTTCTGCATCCCGCCGGAAACGCGGTTCCCGGTTTGCCTCCCCGCAGGAAAACCTTCGTCGCTTTTGCGGGTGGACGGATCGTTATCGTAGCGCAGCCACGCGCATCCGTCCCCGGCGCGCAGAGAGTGGGGGAACACATGGGAACCGCAATCCTGCATGATGCGCGAGAACTTCTCGATGCTGTCCAGTGTCAGGGCCTGTTGCTCGGCATAGAATTCCGGTCCCAATTGCGTCAGGAAATTGCTGTAGCTGTTGAGATCGGGGGTAAGAACCAGCCGGGTGATCGTGTCGGCTATCGCGGAAGTACTGCCGGCGGCCTGCACGCGGTTGATGTAGGCGCCGATGGCCCCGCGGTTGCCCGCAAGCCCGCCGACCGAGAAGTTAACGTCGTAGCCCAGATCGGCCGTGGTGGCGGACGGATATACCAGCCCATAGGAGATGACAATGGAAGGTTGCGCTACCAGCTTCAGTCCGGTGTTAGTGAGGCCGCCGGCGCCGTAATAAATAACCTTCTGGTGCTGTCCGGGCGTGATGTCTTGAACGTTGAGGAGCGACACACTGACAGTTCCGCCGACCGTCGCGGTCCCTGTAGCAAAGACTGAATCGATGGTGTTGGAAGCGAAATCCAGTTCGAACATCGACACACCGCCCGACGTCTGCAGGAAACTGCCCGTGACATTGGTGACCAGGGCCAGGTTCGAGCCCCCCGGTGCCAGGATCCCACTGTTAGTCAACAGGTTCGCCGTGGAACCCAGGTGCGCCGTTGCGCCTGAATAGAAAATGCCACCCGGCTCGTTGGTGAAGCTGTCTGCGCCAGCGCCCAGGTTGAAATTGCCGATGACCGTGCCGGTATTGTCGATGTGGTCATCCCCGCTGGCACCCGTGATAGCCATGCCGCTGATGCCGGACAGGGTCATCACCGTCCCGTGGTTCTCGAACAGGTTATCGGCGCCGCCGCTGAAGGCGACGCCGGTGCCACCCGTTCCCCCCACAACGCTATAGCCCGATGGCAGGGTCACCTTGATGTCGCTGCCGCCGGTGCCGCCGGTGCTCTGGGCGAACAGCGCCGTGGAACCATCGCCCGAGGTTACGATATTGCCATTCATCAGCAGGGTTATGAGACCGCCGGCGCCGGTGCCGCCGGCGCTGCCGATGAATCCGCCGCCCACAAAGCCGCCGCCGCCGCCGAGACTCTGCGCGAACATTCCGTAGGAATTCACGCCCGAGGTCTGGATGTTGCCGTTCTGGGTGAAGTCGATACTTCCGCCATTGCCGGAGCCGCCGGACGAGGGCGCGACGACCGGACTGGGCACGTCGGTGAACACGGCGCCGCCACCGCCGCCGATGGACTGCAGGACGACACCGTGGGATTGCGGGCCGGAGGTGTCGATGTCACCGGTGTGCGTAACGCTGATGTCACCGCCATCGCCGGTCGCATCCGCGCTGCCGCCGAGGGCGATCGCCAGATCGCTGCTGTCGATAACGTTAATGAACCCGCCGCCGCCGCCGATACTCTGGAGGATCATGCCCACGGCGTTGCCGCCGCTGGTGGAGACGTTGCCGGTCAGATCGACACTCACGTTGCCGCCGTCCAGGCCGGTGCCGCCGTTACCGCCAAGGGTCAGGTTGAGGTTGAGGACCGGCGCGGTGGTCGTGGTCGTGCTTCCGCTCAGGAAAAAGCTCACCAGGCCACCGCCACCGCCCACCGACTGAAGGACCACCCCGTGGGAAGCGTCGCCGCTGGTGGCGATGGAACCCGACTGCGTGTGGTCGATGCTGCCGCCGCTTTCATTCGTTCCGTTGGTGCCCCCGAGGAAGAAGCTCGACGCGCCCAGGGTCCCGGTCTGCGTGATCGCCCAGAGATTGGCCCGTCCGCCGCCGCCGCCGATGGACTGGATGAACACCCCCGGCGTATTTTGCCCCATGGTGTTGATATCGCCGCTGTCCGTGCTGTTGACGTTGCCACCGTTATTGTTCGAGCCGTTGGAGCCGCCCAGCCCCCCCTGCAGCGCCACGCGATCAGCCGGGGCAGTCGTGCTGTCGAGAACATTGAGGTTGAGATCGTAAGTACCGCCGCCGCCACCGATGGATTGCGCAGAGTTGCCGGTACCGTTGTTGCCGGCGGCACTGGCCGTCCCCGTATAGTTGACCGTCACCATTTCTGCGTTCGAATTCTGTGTGTAATCACCGCCGAGTTTAAACACGAATACTGGCTTTGAGGACTTTCCCGATGGGCTCCCAGGGAGATCGGTACCGCTGGGCAGGCTCGTAATATTACTGAAGTCCATCGACACGTGGCCGCCGCCGCCGTTGATGCTTTCGGAAACCACGGCCTGTGAGTCGTCGCCGAGCACCGTGATGTCGCCGTGTGGATTGACGTTCACTTTCCCAGTGATGCCCCCATCTCCACCACTGCCACCGAGTAGGACTTCCAATGTTCCCGCTACCGAACTCGCCCTGCCGCTGGTCAGCCCGAAGGCGAAGCCGGCATTGCCACCGCCGCCGCCGATGGACTCGGCGACGATACCGTTGGAACCGTTGCCGCTTGTGAGGATGGTCCCGTTGTTGGTGACCGTGACATCACCCCCATCACCGCCGGTACCGCCCGAGCCACCTAGAGAGATGAATGGCAAAGCACGACCGCCGCCGGAAACTAAAACCGCGTTTGTCGTCAGCACCATACCTCCATTGCCGCCGCCGCCGCCAATGGACTCAGCGTACACGCCGTTCGCCCCGTCACCGCGGGTTTCTATGGCCGCATCATTGGTCACAGTAACAGTCCCGCCCGTTCCACCGCTGCCACCCTTACCGCCGAGGTATAAACCAACAAGGACGCTGCCTTTTCCGCCGGAGAAGTTGGCGGAAATAATGGAACTGCCGTTACCGCCGCCGCCCCCGAGACTCTCCGCGTAAATGGCGTGGGCTCCACTGCCCTCGGTAAGGATTTCGCCGCCAGTCCCGTCGCTGCGGGCCTGGTTCGTGACGTCAACGTCGCCGCCTGTCCCGCCTGTCCCGCCCGTCCCGCCGATGTTGAACGTGGCCTGCATCACGCTGGATTGAGCCCCCGCAGGGGCGATAGACAGATTGGACAGTAGGCCTGCATTGCCGCCGCCGCCGCCTACGCTCTGCGCCTGGATTCCGATGGAGTTGTCGGCCGTGGTGTGAATGATTCCGTCGTTGGTGACCGAAACTTCCTTGCCGTCCCCACCGGTTCCCCCATCACCGCCGATATTAAATGAGAAACCGTTGGCGCCGCTGGCGCCTCCGACTATGGCACCGTTCATCACAAGGCCGCCGTCACCGCCGCCGCCGCCGATGGATGTCGCATTTATACCGTAGGATGAATTGCCTGTTGTGTCGATCTCGCCGTCATTGGTGACGTCAACGGTATTGCCGTCGTCGCCGCTACCGCCCATGCCGCCCACCGATATTCCTGCCGTGGTTGACCCCGAAGCCACGACCGATCCATACGTTAACTGTAGAACCCCGGAAAGGCCGCCGGTACCGCCGCCACCACCGATGGACTGTGCATAGATACCATGGGCACCAGCCCCCGCCGTGTAAAGGTCCGCACTGTTCTGCACGTCCACCGCGCCGGAAACGGCGCCCGTACCGCCGGTGCCGCCGACGCCCACCGCCAACGCGCTGGTCGTCTTCCACAGCACGTTTTGTGCCGCACCACCGTTGCCGCCACCACCGCCCACGGACTGCGCATGGATGGCGTAGGCGTCCTTGCCAGCTGTCTGAATCATGCCCGAGGAAGTAACGTCCACTTTACCTCCGGTCCCGCCTGTTCCGCCTTCCAGACCTATTTTGACGGCAACTTTACGCTTTCCGACCTCCGGATCCGTGCTTTTTGCCGACGCGGACACGGAGCTTGAGCTACTCGAACCACCGCCATTGCCGACACTTTGCGCGAAGATACCCACGGAGGTGTCTCCCTGGGTCACCAAGTTGCCGTCCGAAGTCACGCTCACATCGCCACCTTTGCCACCTGTACCGCCGACCTTGCCGAGAGTGATGTCCAGCGATCCCTGCGCCTTGAAGGCCATGGCCAAATCCATACCGGCATTGCCACCGCCACCACCGATACTCTGGGCGATGATAGCGCTGGAGTCCCCGCCTGAAGTCGTAATGTTTCCGGTCTGGTCAACCGTCACGCCCCCGCCATCGCCGCCATTTCCGGGGCCTCCGCCCACGGCCAGATTGATACCCGTGCTTTCTTTGTCCAGCCCGAAACCGATATTGTATGTGGCATTGCCGCCGCCGCCGCCCACCGACTGGGCAAGCATACCGTTGCTGTGACTACCTTGGGTGACGATATCGCCCACCTGGGTGATATTGACGGTGCTGCCATTTCCGGCGGTACCGCCGGCCCCGCCGATCGCTAGCAGGACTTCCTGGTTTTCAAGGCCCGACAAGGTTGTTTCGACAACGAAGTTCATGCCGGCATTGCCGCCGCCGCCGCCGATGGACTGCGCGATAATGCCGTTGGCGCGATCGCCCAGGGTCATCAGGAGGCCAGGGCTATGGGTGCCGCGGGTTACCGTCACGGCCCCGGCATTTCCGCCGCCGGACCCGCTGCCACCGACGCCCGCGGCCAACGGGCTGCCATTGGGCGCGATGACGCCGGCGACGTTCATGCCGCCATTACCGCCCCCGCCACCGATGGACTGGGCAAGAATCCCAATTGCAGAATCTTGATGGAACAGGGCATCGCGCTGATCACTCGTCAGGGATACGTACGGATCCAACAGGGCGGGGTAGATATCCCATAACTGCCGGCCATCCACCGTGATCGCTCCATCGCTGGTAATGTTGACGCCGCCGGCGTCAGCGCCGGCGCCGCCAGTGCCACCGACGCCGATAGCTGCCGCATAGCCCCGACCCGCGTTGATATTGCCGGACACGTTGAGTCCGCCGTTACCGCCACCGCCGGCGACGCTCTGGACGAGTATGCCGATGGATCCGGCGCCGTTCACGGTGATGGCGCCGGACTGGGTGACGGTAACACCACCGCTGACATTTCCCGCGCCACCGTAGCCACCGAGCCCGAAAGTCAGTGACGGCGTTATGGATAAGGTATTCCCGACAATGCCGCCACTGATATTGATGGCGCCATTGCCGCCGCCGCCGCCGACGGACTGGGCCAGGAGACCGATGGCACCGGCGCCGGACGCGGTGATATCAGTGAAGACGCCCGCGGTGACGTCTCCCGCTGTGCCGCCGCCACCACCGAAGCCGCCCACGCCCGCGGTAATCTGACCGTTGAGCACGATGCCGGCGCTGATATTGATGCCACCGTTGCCGCCGCCCCCGCCGATGGATTGCGCGGCAACGGAATACTGGTTGTCACCCACGCTGCTGACCGAGTTGGCGGTCACGTCTAGAGTCACGGCACCGGCGTTGCCACCTG
>CAZNWR010000163.1:0-6968 GCA_964576645.1 uncultured Enterobacteriaceae bacterium
GATCCCGGGTTCGCGCGCAGCGATATGGGTCTCTAATCGCGGAGCACGGACCCGGAATCCTCGGCGGATGCTGTGAACAAGACGGGAGTAATCCCGGCCAATCGGGACCATGAGATTAAGCGGCGCGAACACCCCGCATCCGGCTTTACTCTCCGGTTGGCAGGGTGGGTCAGGAGCGTCGGGCGGGTCTGCGCAGCGGCATGAGCGAAGCGCGGAGCCAGGGAAGGCAGCTTGCGGTTACTTGGCGGTCCGGTCGATCCAGGCGCGGGCGTTCTGGAACATGCGCATCCAGGGGCTGTCCTCCCAGTGCCAGTCGTGCGGCGCCCAGGACATCTGCTTGCGCAGAAACACGCGTTCAGGATGCGGCATCAGGATAGTGAAGCGGCCGTCATCATTGGTAAACCCGGTCAGGCCCGCGGCGGAGCCGTTGGGATTGGCGGGATAGCGCTGCGTGGGTTTGCCATGATTGTCCACAAAGCGCAGTACCTGGCGCACATTGGCGCCGGGCTCGAGCAAGGTGCGGCCTTCACCGTGCGCCACCGCCACCGGCATGAGCGAACCGGCCATGCCGGCAAAGAGAACTGAAGGAGAATCGATCACTTCCACCATCACCAGTCGAGCCTCGAACCGCTCCGAGCGATTGCGGATGAACTTAGGCCAGTGCGCAGCGCCAGGCACCAGATCGCGCAGGTGTGAAAACATCTGGCAACCGTTACAAATCCCCAGGGCGAAGGTGTCAGGGCGTTGAAAGAAACTGTTGAACTGGTCCAGCAACCGGCCGTTGTAGAGGATCGACTTTGCCCAGCCGCCACCGGCGCCAAGTACGTCTCCGTAGGAAAATCCGCCGCCGGCGGCAATGCCACGGAAACCTTCCAGAAGTGTACTGCCGTCCAGCAGGTCATTCATGTGTACATCAACGCACTCGAAGCCCGCCCGGTAGAAGGCAGCGGCCATTTCCACGTGGCCGTTTACGCCCTGCTCCCGCAGCACCGCCACGCGCGGGCGGCTGGCGCCTGCGACGGCCGGCGGCACGGCGTCCATATCGAATGTCAGGGATATGGACAGGCCCGGGTCATGACGTTCCTGCACCTGCTCGTATTCCTCCCGGGCGCATTGCGGGTCGTCGCGCAATGCCTGCATATGGAACGAGGTGGATGACCATAATCCGTGCAGGTCACAGAGATCGGCCCGGTACAATTCCCGGCCGCGGCATGCCACGCGAAGTTGAGCCGCATCGTTTACCCGCCCAAGCACGGTCATGCATGGCTCCGGCAACCCCGCCTGCCGCAAGGTCCGCGTGACAATTTCCTGATCACAAGCGTGTACCTGGAGAACGACGCCGGGTTCCTCATTGAAGAGCTCGGCGAGCACGTCGTCAGCTTCACAATTCAGCCGGATATCCACGCCAACGCGACCGGCAAAGGCCATTTCACAAATACTGGCGATGACGCCGCCGTCGGAGCGATCGTGAAAGGCAAGAATGCGATCGGTTTCATTCAGGAGTTGAATGCCCCGGAACAAGGCCGCTAATCCTTCTGCGTCATGCAGATCCGGCGCCGGTCCGCCGGACAGCTTGAATGCCTGTGCCAGCGCCGAACCGCCCAGCCGTGTGCGCGGCGAGTCCGGCGTGACCAGCATCAGGATACTTTCCTGTTCAGCACGCAGTTGCGGAGTCAGCGTGCGGCGGATATCGGCCACGGGTGCAAATGCGGTGACATTGACCGAAAGCGGCGCCACGACGCGCTTTTCCTTTCCCTCTTGCCGCCAGACCGTAGACATGGATAACGAGTCTTTGCCGACCGGAATGGGCAGTCGCAGGCGCCGTGCCAGGTCGCTGACTGCTTCCACCGTGTCATACAGCAGTGCGTCCTCACCGGGATGGCCGCAAGCGGCCATCCAGTTCGCCGACAAGGCCAGGTCTTCCAGTTTCAGGATCCTCGCCGCGCAAATATTCGTCACCGCCTCGGCAAGCGCCAGGCGGCCGGAGGCCGGCGCATCGATCAGGGCAACCGGCGGGCGTTCTCCCACGGCCATGGCCTGTCCGACATAAGCCTCGATGGAACTGGCGGTTACGGCGCAGTCGGCCACGGGTGTCTGCCACGGTCCCACCATCTGGTCCCGGACCACCAGGCCCGATACCGTGCGGTCACCGATGGTGATCAGGAAACGTTTGTCGGCGACGGCTGGCACCTGCAGAACGCGGGTCACGGCTTCTTCCAGGGTAATGCCGTGCGTGGACAGGACGGGCGTGGCCCGATTCAGATGCTTCGCCGCGCGCGCCATGCGCGGTGGTTTCCCCAGCAGCAGTTTCAGCGGCATGTCGATGGGAGACTCCCCCAACAGGGAATCGTTAACCTGCAGATGGCCTCCCGGTTCGGTGTTGCCTACGATTGCGTAGGGCGCACGCTCTCGACGGCATAACCCATCGAATACCTTCAGCCGATCCGGTGCCACTGCCAGAACATAACGCTCCTGAGCCTCGTTGCACCATAATTCCAGTGGTGACAACGCGGGATCTGCGCTGGGTATCCGGCGTATCTCTATGGCGGCGCCCAGGCCGGCTGCATGCACCAGTTCCGGAAGGGCGTTGGAGAGGCCGCCGGCACCCACATCGTGTATGGAAATTATCGGATTGCCCGCGCCCAGGGACCAGCACTGGTCGATCACCTCCTGGCAACGGCGCTGCATTTCCGCGTTGTCGCGCTGTACCGATGCAAAATCCAGGTCCGCCTCGCTGTCTCCCGAACCCAGCGATGATGCGGCACCGCCCCCGAGACCGATCAGCATCGCGGGGCCGCCCAGAACCAGCAGGTGAGCGCCTTCGGATACCGGGCGCTTGAATTCCTGACCGGGGCGGATGATCCCCATACCGCCTGCCAGCATGATGGGCTTGTGATAACCGCGAATGGCTCCGCTCGCGATGTCAGTCTGTTCCAGTGTACGAAAATATCCCGACAGGGCGGGGCGTCCGAACTCATTGTTGAACGAAGCTGCACCGATCGGACCTTCAAGCATGATTTCCAGTGCCGGGGCGACATGTGCCGGCCCGCCGTTGTGTTCTTCCCAGGGCTGCGGTAGCCCGGGAAGGTGGAGATTGGATACCGCAAATCCGGTCAGGCCTGCCATTGGTTTGGCGCCGATTCCTGTCGCTGCCTCGTCGCGGATTTCGCCCCCGGCCCCGGTGGCCGCCCCGGGATGAGGTGAGATGGCCGTTGGGTGATTGTGGGTTTCCACCTTCATCACCAGGTGAACGTCCTCGTGGAAGTGTTCATACAGTCGGTTGACGGAGTTCGGGCAAAACCGGGATGCCGAGTAGCCGCGCATGACCGCGGCATTGTCTGTGTAGGCCGAGATAACGCGCCCGGGCGCCGCCGAGTAGGTCGCGCGGATCAGGTCGAACAGGGAGTCCTCACGGAGTACGTCGTCCAACGTCCATTGCGCATTGAATATTTTGTGGCGGCAGTGCTCGGAATTGGCCTGCGCGAACATCATCAGTTCCACATCCGTGGGGTTTCGGCCCCGGGACTTGAATGCGTCCACCAGGTAATCGATTTCCTCGCTGCTCAGTGCCAGCCCCATGGCGTTGTTGGCGTCTCGCAGGGCTTCGACGCCGCGCTCGCTAAGCGGGAGGCGGCGCAGGGCGCCGGGCTCGCCGGCCCGGAACAGAATGCCGGCATCCTCAACCCGGGGTACCACGGACTGGGTCATGGGATCATGAAGCAGCGCGCCCAGGGCGGCCAGGGTTTCTCCATCGAGCGCCGGTCCTTCATGCGTAAGCCGCCACACGATTCCCCGTTCCACGCGCCGTACCTTGTTCAGCCCGCAGTTGTGGAAGATATCGGTCGCCTTGCTGGACCATGGAGAAATGGTGCCCGGGCGGGGTACCACGACCAGAACCGCGGCTGCGGTGGAAGGGGCCTGGTCGGCACCCACGTAGTTCAACAGGGAGCCGGTCCGCTCCAGTTCATCGGAGTCAAGGTTCCCGGCAACATCCAGGAAATGGACGAACCGGGCTCCGGCGTGGGTGATATGGGGACACCGGTCGCGCAGGTTGGCCAGGACCTTTGCGGCCCGGAACGGAGAAACGGCGTTGCCGCCGTGCAGGCTGAGCATGTGGAACTTACTTAAATGAAGATCCGGGGACAGTATACCTAACTCAGTTAACGGAAGATCCGGGGACAGTATACCTAACTCAATTAGCGGAAGATCCGGCAGTCCAACCGGCGTTAACTGAGTTAGGTATACTGTCCCCGGAATTAAAGCATTACCCTGCGGAAATTGGGATCGGGCTGGGATTTCGCCCACATTTCCTCGAATTCCTGCAGCAGAAGCTTCGATTGGCGCATGTCGTTAAAATTGGCAACGCCCTCGAAGCGCCCGGCATCGTAGCGCTGCACATAGCCGACGCCGTCCGCAATGAACAGGGAACCGTTCCAGCCCTTGTGCTCAGGCCCCGATTTGCGTATTTCGAAAAAGCTGCTGAGGGTGGTGGCCAGGTCGAGCAGCCGATGGCCGCGGCGCACCACCGCATTAGGTTCGAAGACCAGGATCCGGACTTTGGTGTGTTTGTTCTGCAATACCATTCGTTTGACGGAGTCCACGAATTCTGACGTATCGTAAACCGGCGGATCCAGCTTGCGGCTGACGATATCAATATAGAGGCGGGCCTGTTGCGTCATCAGGGTAGCGGCGACGCGGTGGTGTTCGGCCGTTCGGATGGAGATGGGTTCGCCTATTTCGCCCAACTGGTGATTGAAGAAAATATTCATGATCGCGGCGGCCGGATTTAACCGATTTCGGCGGTCTCGCACGGTGTCCCCATGGTTTTGATGATAATTGACGTCCCCTGAACGTACAACGGGAAGCCGCCTGGATCAGGAAGTGCGGCCGTTGCGCCCGCCGTCGGAAAACCTCAACGCCCCATCGTTATACATGGCACAGAGAGTCTCCAGAAGTTGGTCATGTGCTCCCGTTTTACCAAGGCAGTTGTGGTCGACGGAGCGCCCTTCACATAGACGATCGGCCAGCACCCGTGCCGTGTCCGGCAGCCTGTATTCGCGGCCGTTGATGAATAACGTCAGCCCGCCTGCCTCCCGCAGGTAAACGGCCCGGTTGGCGTTCGCCGGTTCCAGTGTCTCTCGTTGCAGGCGCCGGCGCAGTGCGGTCTTGGTCAGCGCCGCGTCGGGACGCACGATTTCCACCGGCTCGGGCAGTTCCGTGATGTAACGGCCGAACCAGTGATTCAGAACCGAGTCGTCGGCCAGGGGGCCGCGCAGCAGCCTCCTTACGGCGGCCAGATCGGATCGGCCGATCTCTCCCGGACGGGTACACGGTTTGCGGTGCGGATCCTCGTAACGCAAAGCACCGGGAACGAGTTCTTCAGCGAAGCGGGCGAGGAGTTCGGCCGGGGCAGGTGCCCGAAACCCTATGGACGCGGTAATACAATCATCCAGGGCGATGCCGTGGTGGGCGACGCCCGGCGGCAGGTACAACATGTCTCCAGGTTCCAGTATCCATTCCCGTTCCGCCTCGAACCGTGCCAGGATGCGCAGGTCCAGTCCTGGAACAAAATCATGCTCTGCCGCGCCGCCGCCTGTCTTCCACTGCCGACGTCCTGAAATCTGCAACAGAAAGACATCGTAGCTGTCCGTGTGAGGGCCGACGCTGCCCTGGGTCGGAGCGCAGCTCAGCATCAAGTCATCCACGCGCCAGTTGGGAATGAATCCGAATCTGTGCAGCAGCTTTGCGCCGGCGCGCAGATGAAGGTCGGCGTTTTGCACCAGCAGCGACCAGTGTGAAGGTGGCAGATCCTCCAGGATGGCCGCGTCCTGTGGTCCGTGTAGTACCTGCCAGGGATAATCTCCGCCACGCTCCAGGACGAGCCGTGATTCCACGGTCTCGCTGCAGGCAAGCGCAAACAGGGTAGTCCGATCGATCAGGGTGTCGAGTCCGGGCAGGGCGCCCCGCAGCAGGCACGGCTGCTTTTGCCAGTAAGTTCGCATAAACTCCCCGGCGCTCATGCCTCCCGGAATGATTTTTTTTGACGGACTCATGAGTAATGCGGGGGCAGCGCATGACGCCACTGTGGCGGCCGCCGGTGGGAGGTCACGCCGATCAGGGATCGGACCCGGATATTATCTGGAGCGCCTGTGCCTCGGCATTGCCCGTGTAGTTCGCCGGAGTCAGCGCTTTAAGCCTGGACTTTACTTCGTCAGGCAGATTCAGTCCGTCAATGAAGCCTGCCAGCGTTTCGCGGGACACACCCGCTCCGCGGGTCAGATCCTTGAGCTGTTCATAGGCGTCGGTTACCCCGTGACGCCGCAATACCGTTTGTACCGCTTCCGCCAGTACTTCCCAGTGACCCTCCAGATCCGCGCTGATCGCCGCCGTATCGGCCTCGAGCCTGCCCAATCCGGCCAGGCAGGCACGGTAACCGAGAAGCGAATGCGCCAAGGCGGTGCCGCAATTCCGCAGTGTCGTCGAGTCGGTGAGATCACGCTGCCAGCGCGACACCGGCAGTTTGCCGGCAAGATAGCCCAGCAGGCAGTTCGCCAGGCCGAGATTGCCTTCGGCATTTTCAAAATCGATGGGGTTGACCTTGTGCGGCATGGTAGAGGAACCGACTTCGCCTCGAACCGCGCGCTGGCCGAAGTAGCCGATGGAAATGTAGCCCCACATATCGCGGCATAGATCGATGAGAACGGTATTGATCCTGGATAGCGCGTGGCAGTATTCCGCCACGTAGTCATGGGGCTCGATTTGCGTGGAATGGGGATTCCAGCTCAGGCCCAGAGATTCGACGAAGACTTTCGACAGCTTCATCCAGTCCAGATCGGGATAGGCCGCCAAGTGGGCGTTGAAGTTACCCACCGCACCGTTCATCTTGCCCAGGATGTCCACTTTCCGCAGGCACCGCATTTGACCGCGCAGCCGGTGGACGAAAACGGCTATCTCCTTTCCCAGCGTGG
>CAZNWR010000164.1:0-6896 GCA_964576645.1 uncultured Enterobacteriaceae bacterium
ACATGGTGGACTTACCCCGCGGCAAGCCCAAGTATTAATAGGTGCGGCTGTCCTTTTTGCCGACATTGTTGGCGCACCGGCCGCTGCGGCGTTTGGCGGCGGTGTGTTATTGGGAACGGAACTGGCCCTGTGCTTTGACTGACAGACGCTGAACGATCCCGACTTTCGAGGCGGCGGTTGTCCAACCGCCGCCTCCTCCCCTTCTGTAAGGGAAATGTAAATGGTCGACCTGGATAAAAAGGCTAACTCCGTCAAGTGGAGATACGTCTATCAGTTTACCTGGCTGGTCGGCGTCATCGCGTTAGTGATTTATACCTATTACAGCTGGCCTCGTCACTATAACAGTGCCCATCCGGATGAGTACTACGTGCAATTTTTTATCTATGGAATTTACTATCTCGGCATGGCAGGTGCGCGCTGGCGGTACTACCAGTACGAGACTGTAAGAATGTATCTGATCACCTTGGGAGCAAGTATATTTATCTGCGTCATGACGTTAAATGAACTCGGACTCTTGTCCTTGGCATTTTTAAGCGGATGTGTGTGGGCTTACGGCATTTCATCGGCAATTGTCATCTTTGCTCAGCGCAAACAGGGATGAATCGAGTACCGCGGCGCCATGTTTCGTGCCCGTATCCCCGTACATTCGCCGGCATTGCCGAGTTGGGAAACGCATCGAGGAATCGCATATGGCGCAGGAGTCTGCCCGGTCCCACCATGTGCAATCATCGTTTACGGGAATCTTGACGGTCCGCTCGGCGCGGTCCTACTGTGCTTGGGTCGACACCTTCGCCTGGCCTTTTTGAGCACGGGAGACTCCGATGCCACCATTTCCGCCCCTCCGGCTGCTGCTGTCCGTAGTCTTCACCCTCGTTCTGCTGCTGCCAGGTGCGGCGCAGGCGCGCACCGAGAAGCCGCTCTACAATCCCGCCCTGTACCAGGCGTTGCGATACCGGCTGGTCGGCCCCTTCCGCGGCGGGCGCTCGTCGGCGGTGACCGGGGTGGCCAGCAAACCCTTCACCTTTTATATGGGCACGCCGGGCGGACTCTGGAAGAGCACCAACGCCGGCGAGACCTGGCACAACATCAGCGACGGTTTCTTTGACGTCGGGTCGGTCGGAGCGGTCGCCGTCAGCCGGTCCGATCCCAACGTTGTCTACGCCGGCACCGGCCAGGCAACGATCCGCGGCAACGTTCAACTGGGCAGGGGCGTCTACAAGTCGACGGATGCCGGCGCCACCTGGAAGCGTATCGGCCTCGAGAACATGGGGCAGATCTCCCACATCTGCATCGATCCGCACAATCCCGACATCGTCTACGTTGCCGCCATCGGCAACCCGTTCACCTTCGGCAAGGACCGCGGCGTCTACCGCAGCCGCAATGGCGGCGCCACCTGGAAAAAAGTTCTCTACCTGGGGGAAAAGACCGGCATCGGCGATCTGGTGATGGACGCCACTAATCCGCGCATTCTCTATGCCACCGGCTGGACCGTGCAGCGCAAGCCCTGGACGATCATCTCCGGCGGCGGCGCCGACGGCATCTACAAAACCACGGACGGCGGCGATACCTGGACGCAGTTGAAGAAAGGCCTGCCCGCGCACGTCGGCAAGATCGGCATCGCCGTCTCCCCGGCCGACCCGCAGCGGCTCTGGGCGCTGGTGGAGGCGGTGCCGGCACAGGCGGGCCTGTATCGCTCCGACGACGGCGGCGCCAGTTGGAAGCGCCTTGAGACCAACCAGAAGCGCCGCCTGTACGAGCGCTCCTGGTACTACATGCACATCTTCGCCGATCCCGCCGATGCCAACACCGTTTACGTTTTGAACGTCTATACGTTCAAGTCCATTGACGGCGGTCACACCTTCAAGGAGATGAAAAACATTCACCATGGCGACGGCCACGATATGTGGATCAACCCCGATCACCCGAACATCATGATCCGCGGCGACGACGGCGGCGGCGAGGTGTCGCTGGATGGCGGACACACCTGGTCGACGGAAAACAACCAGCCGACCGCCGAGATGTATTACGTCTTCGTAGACAACCAGTTCCCCTATCACCTGTACGGGCCGCAGCAGGACAACACTACCATCGGGCTGCCGAGCCGGTTCCGCGGTGGGCTGACGCCGTCCGGGTACTGGCAGGCCGTCGCCGGCGGCGAAAGCGGGTTTGTTGCCTTTGATCCCGACCACCCGAAAATCTTCTACGGCAGCGGTATCGGTGGCGAGGCCGATCGCCTGAACACCGAGACCGGCGCCTCCCAATCGATCATGGCCTACCCGCAAATGGAGTTCGGCATGGCGCCCAAGGAACTGCGTTACCGCTTTAACTGGAACGCGCCGATGCGGGTATCGCCGCAGGATCCGAACATCGTCTACTACGCCGCCCAGAAGGTGTTGCGCTCCACTGACGGAGGGCGCAGCTGGAAAGTGATCAGCCCCGACCTGACCACCGACAATCCCAAGACCGAGGAGTCCTCTGGCGAGCCATACACCTTCGAGAATGACGGCGTCGAAATCTACAACAGCATCCTGTCCATGGAACTGTCGCAGCACAAGAAGGGGGTCATCTGGGTCGGCACCGAAGACGGCCGGGTCCAGCTCACGCGCGACGACGGCGGTCACTGGACCGACATTACGCCGGCCGGCATGCCCAAGGGTGGTTCAGTCAACAGCATCGAGCTGTCACCGCATCGCGCCGGCCGCGCCTTCATCGCCGTCAAGCACTACATGTCCGGGGACTGGGCGCCATATATCTTTCGTACCGACGATTACGGCGCCAGCTGGAAACGGCTGACCGACGGTCACAACGGCATTCCCGCCGACACCCCGGTGCTCGTCGTGCGCGAGGATCCGCAGGTCGAAGGCCTGCTCTACGCCGGCACCGAGTACGGAATCTACGTTTCATTCGACGACGGCGCCCACTGGCAGAGCCTGCAGCTCAACCTGCCCATCGTGCCGGTCAACGACCTGCGTGTGCACGACCAGGACCTGGTGGTGGCGACAACGGGCCGTTCCTACTGGATCCTCGACGATGTGACGCCGCTGCATCACGTCGCGGAAGCCGCGCGCGCCTCGCGGGCCTACCTGTACCCGCCGCGCAATACCTGGCGCCTCAGCAACATGGACGGGCAGCCAGGCACGGAAACGGCGGCCGGGCAGAACCCGCCCAATGGCGCCATGATTTTCTATGACCTGCCCCAGGTGCCCGACGGCGACGTTCACCTCGACATCCTCGGCCCCGACGGCAAAGTGATCCGCAGTTTCTCAAGCGCCGGCCTCGTGGGACCGCAGCCGAAGCATATCTATTTCGCGAAGCGGGGCCAGGAGGTGTTGACGAAGAAGGCCGGAATGAACCGCTTCGTCTGGAACCTGCGCTATCCGCCCGTCAATATGCCCGCCGATATCGTCGTATGGGGTCTGACGGGCGGCCCCCGCGTGGCCCCCGGCGAGTACCGGGCCCGGCTGCGGATCGGCGACTGGAGCCAGGAGCGCGCCTTCCGGGTCCTGGGCGACCCGCGGCTGAAAACCACCCAGGCTGACTACGACGCGCAGTTGAAGCTGTCCCTCAAGATGCGTGACAGCCTGCAACTCATCTGGAATGCCGTAGCGGCGGAACGCTCGGTGCAAGAACAGGCGAACGATGCCATCAAGCGGCTGAAGGCCGCCGGCGTCGACGTCAGCACGCTCAATGATGCCGACAAGGCCTTGGCGGCGCGCCTCGATGCTGTCGAGAAACAGCTCATGCAACCGAAGATGTCCGCCAAACAGGATATAGAGAACTTCCCGCAGAAGGTCGATGCCCAGCTTGCCTACGTTTACTGGTGGGTGGATCAGGTAGACCAGCGGCCGACCGCCGGCCAGTACCAGCGCTACGACGATCTGAAGGCGAGGATCGACCCGATCATCGGCAAGCTGCGGCAGGTGCTGACCACTGATCTGCCGCCGTTCGATGCCCGGCTGAAGGCCGCTGGTGCCGGACCAATCATCGTCCCGGCGCCGTTCAATAAGGGTTCCTGACGCCGGGGGCCAGCCTCCACACTATTTCATTTACCGATCCAGCTCGCGCTCCATCCGGTCGCGCATGATGAACTTCTGGATCTTGCCGGTAACGGTCATGGGGAAGACATCCACGAAACGGATGTAGCGCGGGACCTTGTAATGGGAGATCTGACCCTGGCAGTACGCGCGTACCTCATCCTCGGTCATGCTCGCGCCCTCGCGCAAGCGGATCCAGGCGCATAACTCCTCTCCGTATTTTTGGTCCGCTACGCCGAAAACGGCCACTTCCTGGATCTTGTCGTGGGTAAACAGGTATTCCTCGACTTCGCGCGGGTAAACATTCTCGCCGCCGCGGATCACCATGTCCTTGAGACGGCCGACAATGCTGCAATAGCCTTCTTCATCCAGTACCCCCATGTCGCCGGTGTGCATCCAGCCATGGCGGTCGATGGCCTCGTCGGTCTTCTCCGGATCATCCCAGTAGCCGAGCATCACGCTGTATCCACGGGTGCATAACTCGCCGGGCGTGCCACGCGGTACCGCGCGTCCCATTTCATCCACTGCTTTCACTTCCAGGTGCGGATGAATACGGCCCACGGTGGAAACGCGCCGCTCTATCGGGTCGGCGGTGCCGCTCTGAAAACTCACGGGGCTGGTTTCCGTCATGCCGTACGCGATGGTGATCTCTTCCATGTGCATGTCCTTTACCACCCGCTTCATGACCTCGATGGGACACGGCGCGCCGGCCATGATGCCGGTGCGCAGGCTGGAAAGATCGAACTTCTTGAAATCCGGATGATCCAGTTCGGCGATGAACATGGTGGGCACGCCGTACAGAGCCGTACAGCGCTCCTCCTCCACCGCCTTCAGCGTGAGGCCCGGATCAAAGCCGTCGTTGGGAATGACCATGGTCGCGCCATGGGCGACGCAGTTGAGGTTGCCCATGACCATGCCGAAACAGTGATAGAAGGGCACCGGGATACACAGGCGATCCGCCTCGGTGAAACGCATGGCTTCGCCCACGAAATAGCCGTTATTGAGAATGTTGAAATGGGTCAGCGTGGCGCCCTTGGGCGAACCCGTGGTGCCGCTGGTGAACTGGATGTTGATGGGATCGTCGGGTTGTAGTGACGCAGCGATCTCCCGGAGCCGCGTCCTGGACTCGGCGGTTGCCAGCTCAGCCACCCTGCCGAAGTTCAACATGCCCGCGCTTTCCCGGGATCCCAGGCGGATCACCACGCGCAATTCCGGCAGGCGCGCCGCCTGCAGGCCGCCGGGCCCCGGCTTCTCGATTTCCGGCGCCAGCTCCCGGATCATCTGCAGATAGTCGCTGGACTTGAACCTGTCGGCCACTATCAACACCTTGCAGCCGACCTGGTTAATCGCGTAGTCCAGCTCGTGCAGCCGGTAGGCGGGGTTGATGTTCACCTGGATGATGCCGGCCTTGGCGGTGGCGAACTGCGCCAGCACCCATTCCACGCAGTTGGGCGCCCACACGCCGACCCGATCTCCGGGCTCCAGGCCAAGGGCCAGCAGCCCGGCGGCCAGTTCCTCCGCCTGCCGGTTCAACTCCGTCCAGGTCATGCGCACCTCCTGGTGTTTCACCACCAGGGCTTCGCGATCTCCCCAGCGCCGCGCCGCCTCTTCCAAGGTCGCGCCGATGGTCTGGTAGATCAGAGATTTGCTGCTGGCGCCATTGACATAGCTGGCCGCCACCCCTGCCTGCATGACGTTTCTCCCCAACGGCGCCCCGGCAGAGCGCCTTGTATGGATAGGGATTCTATCCTATAGTTGACGTTAACGTAAACTTTACGGCCCACCGCCCGTGACCGACACTTTCAGCATAGCAGAGCTTGCCAGGGAATTTGACGTAACCCCGCGCACGCTGCGCTTCTACGAGGACAAGGGCATTCTGAATCCGGCCCGGCGCGGTACCCGGCGCCTGTACGGGGAGCGCGACCGCACCCGGCTGAAGCTCACCCTGCGCGGCAAGCGGCTCGGGCTGACCCTGGAAGAATGCTCTGAAATCATAGACATGTATGACCCGGCCAAGCCCCGCAACGCACGCCAGCTCATCGCCCTGTGCTCCAAGATCAGGGAGCACCGGGCCGGTCTCCTGAGGAAAATTCAGGACATCGAGGAGACCCTGGCCGCCATGGACGCGGTGGAAGGCAAGTGCCTGGAGCAGCTCCGGGAAATCTCGGCCTGAGTATCGCGCACCGGCACTGTATTTGACGTTAACGTAAAGATAAGGGAGACCACCCATGCCCGTCCCATCCTGGCCCGGCCTGAACTTCGATCTGGGAGACACCGCCGACATGCTGCGCGACTCCGTGCGCGAATTCGCCCAGGCCGAGATCGCGCCGCTGGCGGAAACCATCGATCGCGACAACGCGTTTCCCAACGGCCTGTGGAAAAAGCTGGGCGACATGGGCCTGCTCGGCATCACCGTGGAGGAACAGTACGGCGGTGCGGACATGGGCTACCTGGAGCATGTGATTGCCATGGTAGAAATCATCCGGGCATCCGCCTCGGTGGGGTTGTCCTACGGCGCCCACTCCAATCTGTGCGTCAACCAGATCCGGCGCAACGGCACCGAGGCGCAGAAGAAGAAGTACCTGCCGCCGCTTATCAGTGGCGAGCATGTGGGCGCGCTGGCCATGAGCGAAACCGGTTCCGGATCCGACGTGGTGAGCATGCGCCTTCGTGCCGAGCGCAAGGGCGACCGTTACCTGCTCAACGGCAGCAAAATGTGGATCACCAACGGACCTGATGCCGACACGCTGGTGGTCTACGCCAAAACGGACGCCGGCGCCGGGCCGAAAGGCATCACCGCGTTCCTGGTGGAAAAGAGCTTCAAGGGCTTCAGCACCGCGCAAAAGCTCGACAAGCTGGGCA
>CAZNWR010000165.1:0-2485 GCA_964576645.1 uncultured Enterobacteriaceae bacterium
CGGCGCTGATGTCGCCGGTTACATATTCGCCGTTGAAGCACGATGCGTCGAACTGCTGAATCTTGGTATTCCCCGCCCGGGCACATTCAATCAGGGCCTCGATATCCTGATAAATAAGCCAGTCCGCCCCGATAATCTCCGAAACTTCCTGTTCCGACCTGCCGTAGGCGATCAGCTCTTCTTGCGTGGGAATATCAATTCCATATACATTCGGATAGCGAACCGGCGGCGCCGCGGAAGCGAAATAAACTTTCCTGGCGCCGGCCTCACGCGCCATCTGAATGATTTCGCGGGACGTGGTCCCGCGCACGATGGAATCATCCACCAGCAGAACTACCTTGTTCTTGAATTCCAAATCAATCGCATTGAGTTTCTGCCGGACGGATTTTCTCCTGACGCTCTGCCCGGGCATTATGAAAGTGCGGGGAATATAGCGGTTTTTGATGAAGCCCTCGCGATACTTGACTCCAATACGCCGCGCCAGCGGCAGGGCCGAGGTTCTGCCGGTATCGGGGATCGGAATCACCACGTCAATGTCGTGTTCCGGGCGCAGTCGCAGGATCTTTTTCGCCAGCGATTCACCCATACGCAGACGGGACTTGTACACCGAGATATCGTCGATGATCGAGTCAGGACGCGCGAGGTACACGTATTCAAAAATGCAGGGCGCATGTACCGGATTGTCGGCGCACTGACTGGTATGCAGTTCTCCCTCCGCCGTTATGAACACCGCCTCCCCAGGCTGTACATCGCCGACAAGTTTGAATCCCAGCGCCCGAATGGCCACGCTTTCGGACGCGAGAATGTATTCAGTACCCGACGCCGTGGTCCGCTGTCCGACGGCAAGGGGCCGGATGCCGAAGGGATCCCGAAAGCCGATGATACCCACTCCGGTGATCATCGCCACTGCCGCATAGCCGCCGCGGCAACGCTGGTGAAGCCGCTTGACAGCCTCAAAAATATCACTCGCCCGCAACTGCATACGCTGTTTGCCGGCCCGCTGCAGTTCATGGGCGAATATGTTCAGCAGCACCTCCGAGTCGGAATCGGTATTCAGGTGGCGCAGGTCCTGCGTCATGAGATCTTCTTTGAGTCTTTCCCCATTGGTGAGATTGCCGTTATGCGCCAGGGTGATCCCGTATGGTGAGTTGACGTAAAACGGCTGCGCTTCCGCTGACGACGAACAGCCTGCGGTGGGGTAGCGGACATGCCCGATACCCATATTGCCCTTCAGATTCAGCATGTGGCGCGTATGGAAAACGTCACGCACCAGGCCGTTGTTCTTGCGAAGGTACAGCCTCGCGCCGTCGCAGGTTACGATCCCCGCTGCATCCTGTCCGCGATGCTGCAGAAGCGTCAGACCGTCATACAGCATCTGGTTAACCAGACTTGTGCCGACAATACCAATGATTCCACACACTAGCTGGACCTCCTCGGTGTGGTTGTCTGTGCTGTGCCGTCATAGCTGTGGTAAGCCGCGACATTTGGCGGAAGAAATCGCTCAGCCCATACACCGATCCGCTGGAAAGGCTCCAGCAGAAGCGACTGCCCCCACCACGCTTCCCTGGGCACGGCCGTAAATCCGGCCAGGAATACCGCTACCGCAATAATAGCTCCGCCGAGACCAATCCCAAAGAGAAATCCCAGCATTCGATCGGCGGCAGTCAGACCGGTACGACCCAGCAACTTGACTATGAAATAGCCAAGTGCACTCAACAACATGAGACTGACGATAAAAAGGCCGACAAACGCGATGATGTCCCGGATCAACTCGGTGTGGATGTAATTTTGCAACAGGGGAGCAAACTGCCCGCCGAATTTGATCGCCAGGCCCAAGGCGATTGCCCAGGCAGCCAGGGAAAACAGGATATTCAGAAATCCATAGAACAGCCCTGCAAGCGCCGGCAAAAAAAATACCACCAAAATAATGATATCAACCGTCTGCAATGGACCCTACCACGCCGATTGAAAATTACCCGATTCAAGCCTCTGCCGGGAAATACACGCCTGCGGGAATCCCGGCAGCGCCCGGCGCCGCCCCTCGCCGCCCATCCCCTCCCCGGCAATCATGGGTACTTGAGAACAATGCTGTCCAGGGACATGGCGTCCTTGATCTTCTTCTGTACCGCTTCGGCTTGTGAACGCAACAACTCCGGGCCGATACGCACCCTGAAAACCGCGCCGTTCTTCTCCGCTACACGCTCCACATAGGAGGCATACCCGGCCTTGCGCAGCTTCTCGTTAAGATTCCTGGCATTGTCTTCGCTGGCAAAACTGCCCAGTTGCACCACCCACGCCGTCATCCCCAGCTTCTCACGCTTGGCTTGCGTCTGCTGTGTCGGGGACTCCGGTACCTCGGTACCGGTTTTGGATGCCGCGGCAGGCGCTGGCGGCGCCGAACCGGTCGTGGCGCCTGATTCGGCCTGCGCGGAAGACGAGCCATTGCCCGCGGTGGGCGCGGGTGTGCCGGCGGCGGTGGGCGCGG
>CAZNWR010000165.1:2585-6862 GCA_964576645.1 uncultured Enterobacteriaceae bacterium
GCGGTGGGCGCGGGTGTGCCGGCGGCGGTGGGCGCGGCCTGTTTTGGCGGTTCGGGCTTGACCCGGCGCTTCGAAAAGTCGTTTCCGGGCAATGGCACGATCCGGGATTTAAACCCCGCTTTCGGCGCTGGCGGTATGTTGGTCTTGGTGATAGGCGCATTGGTTTGCGCCGAATCATCCAGGATCATGGGGATGAATATCACTGCGAGCATTGCCAGCACGGCAGCCCCGATCAGGCGTTCCTTAAGCCTTCTCTCCACAATTCAACCGTCCTGCTATCCCGCGTCCAGCATTTGCAATGCAGGGCCGACCGTAACAAATGACCCTGTTACCACTATCCGGTCCCCCGTCGCCGCGGCCAGTCTGGCGGCCTCGAGGCCGGTATGTACATCCCGGGCTGCGGTGACCCTGCCCTGATAACCCGCCTGTGCCAGAAGCTCCACGAGCCTGGCCCCGGGCACCGCCCGCTCATCCGGTAGATCCACCACGTACCAGGCATCGACGCAGCCATGGAGCGTTTCCAGCACCGCTTGGTGATTCTTGTCCTTCAACATTCCTATCACCATATGAGTTCGTCCGGAGCACGGTAGCCGCTTCAGGTTTTCGGCGAGCGTCGTCATGGACTGGTGGTTGTGCGCCACATCCAGAATATAGGGCACCTCGCGTGTGACAATCTGGAACCGGCCCGGCAGTCGGAACTGGCGGAAACCTTCGTGGATGGCGGGCACCGGCACCGGGCAGCGATCACGCAGCACTTCCAACGCCATGACCACCCCGGCCGCGTTTTGGACTTGCCTGCCGTTGTAAACGCCCGGCACCGGCAAATCCCCGTGGCCGCCCGAGGAAGAATGCCAATTCCACGCCGCGGAACCGCATTCATAATGAAAGTCACGTCCGGCCTGGTAAAAATCCGATTGTATCCGGGCCGCCGACTCCACAATGCTGCGTGGAGGAGAGGGATCTGCGCAGATCGCCGGTCTGTGCGGCCGGAAGATCCCAGCCTTTTCCCTGCCGATGCTCTCCCTGTCGAAGCCGAGCCAGCGCTCGTGATCAATGTCGATAGTGGTCACCAGTGACACGTCCGCGTCGAGAATATTCACTGCGTCCAGTCTTCCGCCCAGGCCTACTTCCAGCACCGCCACGTCAATGCCGCTCGCCCTGAAAATATCCAGCGCAGCGAGGGTTCCGAATTCAAAAAAGGTCAAGGATATGTTGCCCCGGGCGCGGTCGATGCGATCGAAGCTACGACACAACAATTCGGCAGACGCTTCCCTTCCATCAATACAGATCCGCTCGTTGTATCGAACGAGGTGCGGCGATGTGTATTTCCCAACGCTGTATCCCGCGTTGCGAAGAATCAGATCAAGCATCGTCGCGCTGGAACCCTTGCCGTTCGTGCCGGCAACGGTAATGACGGTGAAGTCCGGTTTCAGAAGTCCCATGCGTTGCGCAACTGTACGGCAGCGGTCCAACTCCATCTCAATCGCAGTGAAGTGAAGCCTCTGCTGCCAGTCAAGCCACTCCTGCAGAGTGCAAAACCGCGGCGGCGGCGATTCCCCCGCGGGCTCCAGGACACTGGTGGGTATGGTGGACATTTCAGGAAAATTCTCTGTTCATCTGCCGCGACTAGTTAGCCGCCGCACCGCGACAGGTAAGCATGGACAGGAGCAAGGCGATGCGATCTCGCATTTCCCTGCGATCGACGATCATGTCCACGGCTCCATGCTCCAGCAGAAATTCGCTGCGCTGAAACCCCTCCGGCAGGGTCTGCCGCACCGTCTGCTCGATGACACGCGGTCCAGCGAATCCAATCAGCGCCTTGGGCTCCGCGATATTGACGTCACCCAGCATGGCAAGGCTGGCTGACACGCCGCCGGTCGTAGGATCGGTCAGTATCGAAACGTAAGGGACGTTGGCCTTTCGGAGTCTGCCCAGGGCCGCGCTGGTCTTGGCCATTTGCATGAGGGAAATGATGCCTTCCTGCATGCGCGCGCCGCCGCTTGCCGCAAAACACACCAGCGGCGCACGATTGTACAGGCTGTGGTCGACAGCCTGTACAAAGCGCTCACCAACAACGGCGCCCATAGACCCGCCCAGGAAATCAAATTCGAACGCACAGGCAACCACCGGCATGGATTTCAGCTCGCCGGCCACCGCAACCAGCGCGTCCGACTCTCCTGTCCGTTTCTGCGCCTGGTTCAACCGGTCCCGATATTTCTTGCTGTCCTTGAACTTGAGCCTGTCCACGGGCTTTATATTTGCGGCCAGCTCCGATCTCGGCTCGGGATCCAGGAACTGTTCGAGACGCGCCCGGGCACCGATTCGCATGTGCTGCCCACATTTGGGACAGACCTCCAGGTTGCGTGCCAGTTCCGCGCGGTAAAGCACGGCATTGCAGGCCGTGCACTTGGTCCAAATACCCTCCGGGACGGTCCGGCGGCCCGCGCCATTGGTCTTGATCCTCGAGGGAAGCAGCTTTTTCAGCCAACTCATGTGAAAACGTAGGTAGCCCTGGTAATTACCGCAACCGCAATGCCGCCGGCTCGGAATAAATGGTCATCGGTCAATCAAGATCAATGGTTTCAATTACCTCAATCCTGTTTCTGCTCCGGAGCCGTTTGCGCATCGTCATGGACCGGTTTGCGATCATGAAGCTTGAGTTGCAGCAATTCGACCGCCATCTCCGGTATCTCTTCGTGACTGCTCGCCTCATTGGGCAGCAGCCAGCGGTCCACGGTTTCCCGCTTTACGCGCACCATATCAGCCACGTCCCGGCGGTCCAGCCCATACTCGGTTATCAGGTCAATCAGAATTTCACGGGTATTCATGGTTTCATCCTCGCTATGGTGCCGCTGTGGTTGCTCGGAGGCTTCAAACCCGATGCGTTATCCTAACATCCACCTTGGATCCAAGTCCTGCGCCCCGGCATGGACGCCGTGCTCATTGGCCCGTGCCCGGTCGACCCCATACTGCTTCCACGAAGGCCTTGATTTTGGAGGGATCCTTTATGCCCCTGGCGGATTCCACGCCGCCACTGACGTCCACCGCAAACGGATGCACCCGGGCGATCGCGTCCGCCACGTTCCCGGCGTCAAGGCCGCCCGCCAGGATAACCGGCTTGCCAAGACCGGCCGGGACAAGGCGCCAATCGAATGTTTGCCCCGTGCCCCCTGGCGATCCATGCCTATGCGTGTCCAGTAACAGGGCGGACGCCCGGGGATGCCGTGATTCGGCAACCAGCGGGTCCCGGCTCGTCCGCATGCGCACGGCCTTAATGTATGGCTGGTCGAACGATTCGCAGAATTCCGCATCCTCTTCGCCGTGAAACTGAAGGCAGTCCGGGCCCACCCGTTCCAGCACAGTTGTGACGTATTCCCGCTCCGGGTCCACGAATAGCGCGACCCGCATCACAAACGGCGGAAGACTTCGGCAGATCGCCGCCGCCTGGTCCAGGTTTACGCATCGGGGGCTGTCCGCCCAGAATACCAGCCCGATGGCGTCCGCTCCGGCGGCTGCAACCGCCAGTGCATCGCCAATGCTGGTTATTCCACAAATCTTTACGCGTACCCGTTCCATCAGACACCCCGGGATAGTCAGCCCTTCAAAACGTCCCGATCTTCAAGCATTGCACCAGCGGTCGAGAAACGGCCCCGGAATGGCATACTGATCCGGATAGACGACCCGGGCAAGATAAAGCCCGTCGGAAGGTGCCGTTATGCCCCCGGCCGCGCGCTCCCGCGCCTCAAGCACCTCCTTGGCCCACCCAACCGGCTGCCTGCCCATCCCAATGGCCATCAGCACTCCCGCAATGTTTCTGACCATATGGTGAAGAAATGCGTTTGCCTCAATTTCAATGATGAGGAAATCGTCGTCCTTGCCGCGAACATCCAGACGCGTGACCTTACGCACCGGACTGCGTGCCTGGCAATTGCTGCCACGATACGAGGTGAAATCATGTTCTCCGACAAGATCCTCGGCCGCCCGGGCCATACGCGCAGGGTCAAGGCGACGGCATTCCCAGGTCACCATGCCGCGCAACACACCGGTGCGCGCCGGACGGTTGAAGATAACGTATCGGTAGATACGGGAGATGGCGGAATACCTGGCATGAAATCCGGCATCCACCGGCTGCGCCCAGGAGACGCTTACATCACCCGGCAAATTGACATTGGCGCCGAAAACCCAGGAGTGCGGTTGCCGCTCGGCTTCGGTGTCAAAATGTATAATCTGGTGAAGAGCATGCACCCCCGTGTCGGTTCTGCCGGCGCACTGTACGC
>CAZNWR010000166.1:0-4401 GCA_964576645.1 uncultured Enterobacteriaceae bacterium
TGGCAGAACCCGAAGCCGCCCTGGTGAGGCCGGCTGAGCCGCATCGCGCAATCAGCGGGGCACTGGATGTCCGTGATCTTTGGTTTCGCTTCTCAGAACGGGACCCGTTCGTCATCCAAGCCCTCAATTTGAAAATCCGGCCGGGGGAATGTATTGCGATTTGCGGACCTTCCGGCGCAGGTAAGACAACCCTGGTGAAATTATTGATGGGGCTTCTGCAACCTGTCGGCGGCAGTGTGTTGATCGATGGCGTGGATCTGCGGGCGGCGGCACTGGGCAACTACCGGCGGCAGATCGCTGCCGTCATGCAGGACGATGTACTGTTGTCCGGAACGCTGGCCGACAACATTGCCCTGTTCGATCCCGACATCGACCAGGCGCGACTCGAATCCTGCGCGCGGAGCGCGGCCATCCACGAAGATATCATGCGAATGCCCATGAGTTATTCAACGCTGGTCGGCGATATGGGAAGCACCCTGTCCGGCGGGCAGAGGCAGCGAATACTTCTGGCGCGCGCGCTCTATGCGGGTCCAAGGGTTTTGTTCCTGGATGAAGCAACCAGCCATACCGACGGCTTCACCGAGCATCGGATCCACGAAGCCCTGCAGCAACTGGAGATCACCCGCGTGCTGGTCGCGCATCGGCGCGAATCGCTGGCCGTGGCCGACCGGGTCATACAATTACCGGATCACCTTTCAGCCCCCGCCATGCGGCCCTGCACAAATTGAAAATGCGATTTCAGCAAGAGTGCAGGCAAATCAGTATATTGGACGTTGTTCGGACGGTGTGCGCGGCTATCCGTTCAGGGCGGGAGATGCAACGTTTCAGGTTCGGAGCGGTCGCAATAATGTAGTAGTGGAATTCTTGCAGCCATAGCCGCGCATCCTGCCCGGGTGTCCACCGCGGCCAGGAAAATACAGGGAAAAGGAATATGGCGATTGCCTGTCCGGACTGCGGATCAATACAGGAACTGCCGGCGCTTCCGGCCCGCGCCACCGCTTCATGCAGTGGCTGCGGCAACGCATTGGAGCGCACGGCCGGACGCAGCATCAGCGCCGCATTTTCCCTGTCGCTGACCACGCTATTGCTGTTGGTGGCCGCCATGTGCCTGCCGTTCCTTTCCGTTCACGTGCTCGGCATGTCGCGCGAAACACACCTGTACTCGGTTGTTTGGGTGCTGCTGGATTCGCACTGGGTACTGCTCGCCGCCGGCATCTGCCTGTTCATCGTTGTCTTCCCCCTGCTGCGCTTCTTCCTGTTGAGCGTGGTCCTGGGCGCGTTGTACCTGGGGATCCGCCGTGCCTGGCTGGGACCGGTCTTCCGTTACGCGGTGAACTTGGATCTCTGGTCGATGCCGGACGTACTGCTGATCGGATCGTTCATCGGCTACACGCGCCTGAACATGGATCTTGCCACGCACATCGGCACGGGCGGTTGGTGTTTCATCGGCGCGGCGGCCCTGTCCATGATCGCGCACGCATCGCTGGATCGCCGTACCGTGTGGCGGGCTATCGGCCGCGATCGGGAAATACCCCGGAACCGACCGGCGATTTCATGTAGCGCGTGCGACCTGGCAGTGCCTGCATCGGCGGAAGGTGGAAGATGCCCGCGCTGCGGCGCGCGTCTGCATGCGCGTAAGCCCGATGCGCTGGTGCGCACGGCGGCGCTGGTGTGCGCCGGTCTGATCCTGTATCCGCCGGCCAACATCTGGCCCATGACCATCCAGAGCACCTTCGGCACTAATGAATCGCAGACCATCTTCTACGGTATCACCCGGCTGCAGCAGGCAGGCCTTTGGCCGTTCGCCATCGTCATTTTCCTTACCAGCATCACCATACCGCTGGTTAAGCTGGCGGTGCTGGCCTGGTGCACGCTGTCAGTGCATTTCCGCTGGAAATGGGCGCTCGTGTTCCGCACGCGGCTTTACCATTACGTCGATGAGCTGGGTCGCTGGTCAAATGTCGATATCATGATCATCGCCGTGTTTGCGCCGTTGATGCAGTTCGGCCAGCTCGTCACCGTCCACGTGGGCGCCGGTGCCAATGCCTTCTTTGCGGTGGTGGTCGTGACCATGTTCGCCTCCCGCGGTTTCGATGCGCGCCTGATGTGGGACGCGGTGGAGGCGCCGGCATGAGCGGCAAGCGGACCGAGGCGGCCGTGCGGCGCAGCCGCTGGCCGGGCTGGATCTGGTCGGTGCCGCTGGCGGCGGCGGCGATCGTCGTATGGCTGTTCCTGCGGCATTTCGTGGCAACGGGCCCGCAGATCGCCATCACCTTCCCGAGCGGAAGCGGGCTCCAGGCGGGCAGCACGGAAGTGCGCTACAAGGGCGTTACCGTAGGGAAGGTGCAGCAAATTACCTTCAGCCGCGATCGCAAACGCGTGATCACCACGGTCCAGATGGAAAAGAGCGTCACGGATCTTCTGCGCAAAGGTACGCGTTTCTGGATCGTCGGGGCCAATATAGACCTGACCGATCTCAGCACCCTGAAGACCCTCATTTCCGGTGCCTACATCCAGATGGCGCCCGGCAACGGCAAGCCGTCCAGGCACTTCAAGGGGATGGAGCAGCCGCCCGTGATCCAGGGCGGCAGTGGCACCGTTTATGTGCTGCACGCCGACAAGCTGGGCGGCATCGGTGCGGGAACGCCGGTATCTTATCTCGGCCTGCGTGTGGGCAAGGTTAAGGACGTGCACCTGGCCAACAACGGTCGGGGCTTCCGCCTCAGTGTATACATACGCGCGCCCTACGATCGACTCGTGCACGATGGCAGCCGCTTCTGGAACGCAGGGGCGTTACAGGTCTCGCTGGGCCGCACCGGCCTGGAGGCGAAACTGAACTCCGCCCAGGCGCTGTTTACCGGCCTGGTGGCGTTTGAGACGCCGGCGGCCGCAGCCGCCGGCCCTTCCAGCAAGCCTGGGCATGGCTTCACCCTGTACGCCAATTACCAGGTGGCGCAGACGGTGCCGGCGGGCGCGGCGGTGCGCTATGTCGTGCGCTTCGACGGCGCAGTCGGCGGTCTCGGCATTGGCGCGCCGGTCAAACTGCGTGGATTCACGGTGGGCCGCGTTGAGGACGTGAGCCTGCACTATGACGCCGCGCGTGATCTGTTGGAGACGCCCGTGGTCGTGGAGATCGATCCGGCGGCGCTGGATCTGCCGGAGTCGGGAAGCAGGTCGGGCACCCGGCTTGAGGCGGCGCTGCGAAGCATGATCGAACATGGGCTGCGCGCGCGGTTAAGCCGCAATCCACCGGTGATCGGCGGGCGCTTCATTGCACTCGAGTTCATTCCGGACGCAAAGCCGGTGCAGGCGGCCGGGCAGAACTCGCCGCCGTCTATCCCGGCGGTCGGCGGCGCCGGCATGAGGTCGCTACAGGAGTCGGCACACGCTGTACTGGCGGATATTCGGCGCATGAATCTGCCTGCCACGGCTAAAAGCCTGCGCGAGACCATGCGTCGGACCGGGAACCTGGTCTCCTCGCCCCGGTTGAAGGAAAGCCTGGCGCACCTTGACAAGAGTCTTGCCAACCTTCAAAAGATCACCAATTCCGCCAATGGCAGGGTGGGGCCTATAATCGATAGCCTGCATGAGACCGCGGCAGCCATGAAATCCGCATCGGACGCCGCCGGACGCGTCCTCGGCGCGCGGCCCAGTGCGGGCGGCGGTACGTTCCCCGAGACGCTCAAAGAGTTTGCGGATGCCGCCCGATCGATCCGGGCGCTGGCCGATTACCTGGATCGCCATCCCGAGGCTTTGCTGGTGGGCAAGAAGCTGCAATGAAGGCGCGTGTACTGGCTCTGTTGATCCTCCTCGGGACCGGCGGTTGCGCGAGCAGCCCGCCGGCCAGGTTCTACCTCCTCAGTGCCGTCGCACCTTCCCGGACGGCGTCCAGGAGCGGCAGCGGATCGTTGATCGTGGATCGGGTGCGGATCCCGGACTACCTGGATCGGCCGGCGCTGGTGCGGCGCACCGGACAGAATCGCCTGGACGTGAGCGACATCGAGCGCTGGGGCGGCTCACTCAGCGCCATGATCCGCGACGTCCTGTCCGAGGACCTGGCCGAGCGCCTGCCGGGTATCTCCATGGCGGCCGCGAACTCGCGGGCACAGGCACGCAGTGTCAGCGTGCGCATCTATGATTTCGCAGCCTGGCCCGCGGCCGGCGAAGTTAAACTCGACGTGGAGTGGGCGATCTTGGATCCCGCCACCGGTGCGGTCTCGGCCCAACGGCGCGAGACCATCACCGTCAACGTTTCCCGGGACCAGACGGCCGCGCAGGTGAACGGCATGAGCCGGGCGCTCGGCGTGCTCGCCGATCACATCGCCGCGGCGCTATAGCTGGATAACCGAAGTCTGTTCTTGAATTGCGCTTGAAGCTGTCGGACTAGCTATTCCGCGAAGC
>CAZNWR010000166.1:4501-6848 GCA_964576645.1 uncultured Enterobacteriaceae bacterium
CCGCCGGTGACGGGGTAGGGCAGCACCGCCGAGAGCAGGTGCAGGCAGGTATGCATGCGCATGAGGCGGTGGCGCCGATCCCAGTCGATGAGCGCCTGTACCGTGACTCCTGTCGGGGGCAGCGGCGCATCTTCCGCCAATACGTGAACCACTCGGCCATCCGGTCCCTTGCGCGTGTCCACCACCCTGGCCTCGCCGTCACCCCAGCGCAGGACGCCGGTGTCGCCCGGCTGGCCGCCGCCCAGCGGATAGAACACGGTTGCCTCCAGCACCACCTCGCCGCCCGCGGCTTCCACCACCCGTACCTCGCAATCACGCAGGTAGGGGTCATCGCGGAACAGCAGGTGGGTCATAAATATAGTTTACGCATTCGCGTACCTGACCGCGAGCGACGCTCTCAGCAGCATGATGACGGCTACCAGGGTGCACATGGACGCGATCAAAATGCCATTGTATTGGCCAGGTCTGACCAGCATGGCGGCGGCGCCGGGTCCCAGTGCGTCGCCCAGGGCAGTAAAGAAGCCGCCCAGGACGACCACGCTTCCCCGGGGATCGATGCCGGCCTCGACGGACTGGATATACGGCAGGCCGAACGCCCAGCCGGCACCCATCACGCACATGCAGGCAAAATAGGTGAGATAGTCTGAGCCGTGCATGAGCAGGAACAACGCCGCCAGCTCAAGGCCGCAGGCGGCGGCGACCGGTGGAAAACGGCCGAATCGTTCACCTACCCAGACCACGGCCGCCGCGCCGGGTATCCCCGCAAGGGAGGCAACGCCCAGCGCCGTGCCGATTTGATCGGGCGCAAGGCCGTAAGCCGTCCCGAGACGGTCGGCGTAGGTAAACTGCGCCATGTTGGCCGCCTCGAACAGGCCGATGCCCAATGCCGCGCACAGGGCGGTACCCGACAACAGGATGTCTCTCTCCAGTTTCGGCGCGGTCGCCGCCGATTGCGCGGTTTCGCTCCGAACCAGCAGCACCGTCAGCGGCAGTGAGATGATGTTCAGCAGCGCGATGGCCGCGAAAATCCCTTCTATTCCCAGCAGCGGCGCCCAGCGCGGCAACAGGTACAATCCGGCGCCGCTCAAGGTGAACTGCAGAACCATGAAAACGCCGTAGCCGCGGTCCGGTTCCCGATCCGCGGCGAATGTGCTTATCACCGCGGCATAGGTCATGCCGCCGCCGATGGCCGTGAAAAACCGCGCGCCCAGGAACAGCGGCAACGGCATGTACATTATGAGACTGCTCGCGATGTTGCCGGCGCACATGACAAATAGTCCGTATCGTCCCAGGCGGCGCAGGTCGATCCGGTGCACGCGCAAGGCGATGACGACGGCGGCCAGCGCACCGCCCAGGGCGCCGATGGAAACGGTTGAGCCCGCAAGCCGTTCCGTCAATGCGGCACTGTCCACCAGTGCGCTTACCAGAGCAG
The DNA here is from genome assembly GCA_964576645.1 of uncultured Enterobacteriaceae bacterium. Classification (GTDB taxonomy): domain Bacteria; phylum Pseudomonadota; class Gammaproteobacteria; order Eutrophobiales; family Eutrophobiaceae; genus CAZNWR01. The sequence continues at coordinate 5,934 of CAZNWR010000166.1, forward strand.
GCAGGATCAGCACTGGCATGATGGTCACGCAGCCAAGGATCGATAACAACACCAGGCGCCGCACGTGTCAGTTCCTCCTGCCTGTCAGTAGTTGTTTGTTACAGGTGTGCTGTGTATGGTAACCGAAGGTACTCCATTGGCTAGATTAATGGGTGGTTTGGTGCGATGAGACGCGTGACGTTTGCCGCTACGCAGATGAAGTGCGACTGGGACCGCGAGGCGAACATCGATCGCGCCGAGGGAATGGTGCGCCGCGCCGCTCAGGCGGGAGCGCACGTGATCCTGCTCCAGGAGTTATTCGAGACGCCGTATTTTTGTAAGGATGAGGACGCGCGGCATTTTGATCTCGCCCGGCCGCGGGAAGGTAATCCCCTTATTGCGCGCTTCGCGGACCTGGCCAGAGAGCTGTCGATTGTCCTGCCGGTGAGTTTTTTCGAGCGGCATAACAACGTCCTCTTCAACGCCGTGGCCATGCTGGATGCGGATGGCAAGCAGCTTGGAATCTACCGCAAATCGCACATTCCCGATGCCCCCGGCTACTCGGAGAAGTTTTATTTCGCGCCGGGTGACACCGGCTTCAAAGTCTGGAATACGCGCTATGGCTGTCTCGGCGTCGCCATTTGCTGGGACCAGTGGTTTCCGGAAGCCGCGCGGGCCATGGCGCTGGCGGGCGCCGAGGCGCTGCTTTATCCCACCGCCATCGGCTCGGAGCCGTCCGATCCGGACTTTGACTCATGCGCCCACTGGCAGCGGGTCATGCAGGGTCACGCCGCCGCCAACCTGCTGCCCGTCGTGGCTTCCAACCGCATCGGCGCGGAAGCGGGAGAAAGCTGTTCCCTGACCTTCTACGGATCATCCTTTATTGCCGATCAGACCGGGGCCACGCCCACCGCCATCGCCGCCGCCTTCGCCGCG
>CAZNWR010000167.1:0-6845 GCA_964576645.1 uncultured Enterobacteriaceae bacterium
CATCCGGCGCAGCAGAAAATGCCGCTGCAGGTCGTCGGGGCTGAACGCCACGCCGAGGTCCCGGAGCTGGAAGGCGATGATTTCCTTTACCCTTTCTGACATCAGCTCCGATTTTTCCCGACCGATGTTGCCGACGTGTTTGCGGTGGCGGATCAGTACTTCGGGCAGGTTGCAGACTGGATACCGCGCGGATAACCGGACACACAGATCGAAGTCCTCGCTGACCTGGTAGTGTTCGCGGAAGCCGCATTCCCGAAGCGCGGAGGTCCGGGCCATAATGGCACGCCCGCTGACACCGCACTTGAACAGAGACTGCGAGCGTACCTCCGCCGCGTCCACGGGGCGCGTCTTGATGCCCGATGCGGCGCCATGCTCGTCCATGGCGCGCTCCCAGCAACCGACCATGGCGCACCCGGGGTTGCGGTCCAGAAAATCCGCCTGCCGCTGCAAGCGCTGTGGATAGGCGTAATCGTCGCTGTCGAGAAAGGCCAAGTACTGTCCCCGCGCTGTTTCTATACCCCGGTTGCGCGTACGCGGAATGCCCAGGTTGCGTTCATTAGTTAACATCCGGATGCGTTTGTCCCGGTACGAACCGACAATCTCGCGGCTGTGATCGGTGGAGCCGTCATCGATAATCACAAGCTCGAAGTCCTGAAGGGTCTGCGCCAGGATGCTGTCAATGGCCCCGGCGATGTAGTGCTCGCGGTTAAACACCGGGATAACCACCGTTACGCGGGGTGCGGTCATATCCGGTTTCGGTATACGGGCATGGCTTGAATGGTACTGCATCGGCCCGCCCGCGCGTATCGACCCCGTGTCAGCATCACGGTTCGGGCACTATTCCAAACACACCCGGCGCCACTTAATATGGACCGGAACCGGTCAAGGGATTTTCCTCCAGCGATCAATTCCGCCGGCCGCCCTGGGGACTCGATTTCACGGATCCATGATGGATGCAGGCACGCATAACGCTGATCCAGAAAAATTGAACCTTGCCGAGGTCGTGGCCATCGGCGTGGGCGGCATGGTGGGCGGCGGCATCTTCGCCGTCCTGGGTCTGGCCATGGACGTTGCCGGACACGCCGTATGGATCGCGCTTGGCCTGGGCGGGATCCTGGCACTGCTGACCGGCCTCAGTTACGCCCACCTGGGACTTGCCTTCCGCGACGACGGCGGCAGCTTCACTTATATCGAACACGCCTTTGCCGGACACTCGGCGCTGGCCGGGCTGGCGGGCTGGGTGCTGGTGAGCGGATACGTGGGGACACTGGCGCTGTATGCCACCGCTTTCGGCGCCTATGGCAACGCCCTGGTGTCCGGATCCGACAGCGCCGGCTGGATCTCCCACGGCCTCGCGGTATCCGTGATCAGCGCCTTTCTGCTGGTCAACCTGCTCGGCGCCAAGTTGTCCGGCTCCGCCGAGCTGCTGATCGTGGGGGTGAAACTGCTGATCCTGCTGGTATTCGCCGGGTTCGGCCTGACCTCGGTGCAGGCGCGCTTCATGCTGCCGGTTTTCGATCATGGCACGGCGGCGCCGTTTATCGCGGCGGCTCTCATTTTCGTGGCCTACGAAGGGTTCGAGCTGATCCCGAATGCGGTCGCCGAAATGCGCGACCCGGATCACAACCTGCGGCGCGGACTGGTGATTTCCATTCTCCTGACCACGCTGGTCTATCTGCTCGTCGGCATGGTGGCCCTGGGTAACCTCACGCCGGCGCAAGTCCGTGCCTCCGAGGAGTACGTTCTGGCGGTGGCCGCCCAACCGACGCTGGGTCATATCGGCTTCACGGCCATCGGTGTCGCCGCCCTGCTGTCGACCGCCTCCGCCATCAACGCCACACTGTTTGGCGCCGCCCGCCTCGCCATGGTCATGGCCAGCGAGCACGCTCTGCCGCGCGTGTTCTCACTCCGTGAGCGCCGGCGCCCCGTTCCCTGGGTCGCCCTTGTCGTGCTGTCAGGCATGACCATACTGTTCACGCTGCTGGGCAACCTGACGGTGATTTCCACGTTTGCCAGCGCCACCTTTCTGCTGATTTTCACGGCGGTGAATCTCTCGGCCTTCCGCCTCAGTTCCCGCATCGGACTCAATGCCCTGGTGCCGGGCATTGCCGCCGCTCTGTCCTGCATCAGCTTTATTACCCTGCTGGTACACACCTGGATTAACGACCGGCAAAGCGCTCTGTGGATCGCCGGTTTTTATTCCAGCGCCATAATAATCGAGTCGCTGCTGGTAACGATCAAGGGCTCTCGGCGCGCCTGAGAATTCACCAGGATAGGGGCATGGTGTTAGAGCGACCAGCGCTAGGGATGAGCGCGTGGCCGGGCCAGGGACGGCTCATGGAGCGAAAACACCGTGACCCCATCCCCAGCCAGATGAATTCGAAACAGCTACTTAAAGGACTCTCAACATTGCCCGGGTAAGCAGTTGCCTGCCGGAGCCACTCCCTCCCATCAACAGGCCCACGGCAAAGGCCAGGGCCAATACCGTGTACGGGTGGCGCCGGACGTAGCCGGACGGGAGTTCCTCCGCCGCCCGCCGCAGCCGGTTTTTCGCTTCGGTCACGCTCAACGGATGCTCAGTCTCGATACCCATATCACCACTCCCGCCGCCGCCAGGCCCACGAGTCCGCTCACCAGCGCGCCGCCCGCCGATCCGAGAGACGCCGATACGCCCTGATATATTGCCCACAACAGAAGGCCGGCACCCGCCGCCGCCAGCAATATGGCGAACACCACCAATGCCAGGCTGCGGCTCAGCCGCACCGCCTGCATCTTCAGTTCACGCCCTTCCGCCTCGACCAGGTCCGCGAGGGCGATCAAAATATCCGCCAGGCTTTTCAGGATTTGCCTCCCGAAAGTTTCGCCAGAATGTAACCGATCCCGAAAGCCGTGAGCAGGCTTCCGATCGGGTGCTCATTCACATGCTGTTCAATTTCATCGGCCGCGCCACGACCGCGCTCCTTGGCCTGGGCCAGCAGAACCCGCAGCCGTTCCCGCTGCGCCTCCAGTTCTTCTTCCACTGAACCCCGGGTCTCATCGATCTTCTCCAGTCCCAGCGCTTTCAGCACGCCGACGAGGTCGGTTACATCACCACGCAGCTTGTTCAAATCGTTCTTCAAAACCTGCAGTTCTTCCTGCACATTACCAGTTGCCATATTCACCTCCTAGTCGCCGGTCGCCGCACCCGCCGCCGGGGCGTACATCCCGCATCGGCGCGGGACCGGGCGGCAGACCGCTTTATCAATTCTTTCTATGTCTACAGCATAATTCACCTGCCTATGCCAGCACACCGTATTCATGCGGATTTGCAACCGATCCTTGATCCAGGTCAGCAGGCCACCACAGGGGATCGGCGCGGGCAAGGGGTCGGAGCACACGATCCAACCCCTGCGGCAGTCTTCCCGGTCAACGCGCGGAACCGGCTGATTTGCGGGGCGCGGCCGCGCCCATCCGGGTGCCCTCGAGACTGCGCAGGAAAGACGTAAACCAGTTCTGAATATTATTACTGCGAAGCACCTCCATCATCACCCGCCAGCGCCGCTTGCGTTCGCGTAAGGACATGCTGAGTCCCATTTGTATGGCGTCCGCAACGCTGTCTATGTCGTATGGATTCACCAAAATAGCATCCTTCAACTCCAGCGCCGCCCCCGCCATCCTGGACAATACCAGAGCCCCTGGATCCTCGGGCGGCTGTGCCGCTACAAACTCCTTGGCCACCAGGTTCATGCCGTCACGTAGCGGCGTCACCAGGCCTACCCGGCTTATGGAAAGGAATCCCATCATCGTGGCACGCGCATACCCCTTGTTCAGGTAGCGCAGCGGCGTCCAGTAATAATCTCCATAACGGGCGTTGATCTGGCCGGCAATTGCATTGAGCTGTCGGCGGATAGCCGCATATTCCGGTACGTCGCTGCGCGACGGCGCGGCAATCTGAAGATACTCAACCTTGCCCCAGTTGGCGGGATAGCGCGCCAGAAACTGCTCAAATGCGCGAAATCGTTGACCCAGTCCCTTGCTGTAATCCAGGCGATCGGCGCCGATGATCATGCTGCGTTTGTCAATCATGCTCGCCAGGAGCTGTTTGTTCTGCTTCGTAGTTCGCCCCTTCGCTGCCATCGCAGCCACTTCCTCCACGTCTACACCGACCGGAAAGACCCCCGTACGGATCCGGTGTCTGCCGACCTCCAGGGCATTTCTCTTTCTGGTCAGATCCAGTTTCAGATCCTTGACCGCTCCAAGGAAAGCGAGCCTGTCCTGCTCTGTCTGCAGTCCGACAAGATTGTAGGCCAGCAGGGAGCGCAGCAAGTCCTCGTATCCGGGCAGGGCCCGCAGCACCTCTACCGCGGGAAACGGCGTGTGCAGAAAAAAACCGATCCGCTGGGTCACGCCCGCGCTTCGCAGTTCACGTCCGAGCGGTATGAAGTGATAGTCGTTTACCCAAATGATGTCGTCTGGTTGCAGCAAGGGAATAACTGCGTGGGCGAATCTGCGGTTCACGCGGCGGTATCCCGCATCGAACGCGCGCTCAAAATTAAGGTTACTCAACTGGTAATGCAGCAGCGGCCATAGAACACTGTTGGAATAGCCCCGGTAGTACTCCTGATAGTCCTTGTGTGTCAGGGAAAGCGTTGCAAACGTGATGTTGCCGTGGGTATGAAACCGCGGCCGGCGCGCCGCGGAACTGACCTTCTTGCCGTCCCAACCCATCCAGATCCCGCCGTAGCTGCCGATGGCGGACATCAGGGCCACGGCCAACCCGCCCTGGCCGCCACCTCCTCCTTGTGGGCGCGCGACGCGGTTGGAAATAACAACAAGGCGCGTCATGAACCCAGCCAGTTCAGTACCGCATCGGGCCCGTCCAAGCGCCACCGCGCCCGTGTTTCCCCGTCACCCACCTTGACTGAATTGCCGCCCAACTCATTGACAAAACCAAAAGCGTCTTCATCCGTCACATCATCGCCGACAAACACGGGAGTCCGTCCTGCGAACGGCTGCTCTTGAAGAAATTCCCGCAGGGCTGTGCCCTTGTCCCGGCCGGACGGCCGTATTTCCGCCACCATCTTGCCCAACTGCAGGCAATACGCCGGACCCAGCTGTTCCACGCAGCGCCTGGCCAGGCTCGTAACCGCGGACTCCTGGTCAGGCGCGGCCCGGTAATGAATGGCAATGGACATCTTCTTATCCTCGATCACTATTCCGGGATGCAGGCTGGCGAATTCCCGGAGCAGGTGCATTTCCCGCTGCAGGCCCCCACCCCCGGGTTCATGACGATGCACGACTCCAGCTGCGTCGCGCCGCTCGAGTCCGTGCAGGCCCGCCGCGGGCAGTGTTAGCGGCGAAAAAAGCTGATCCAAATCCTGGAGCGGCCGCCCGCTGATTAAGGCGAGTGCCCCGCCCGTTGCTGCATACAAGGTCTTAAGCAACGCGATTGTCCGCCCCGAAACAGTGACTGCATCCGGGGTGGGCGCCAGGTGCAACAGGGTGCCGTCCACGTCGAGAAACACCGCCCAGTGACAGTCAAAGGTGGGCGGCGCGGCCGGCCTGGCCAAGGCTCCATCCGATCTGAGTAAGGGAGCGCGGTGATTCAAACTTCCGGAACTGCTGGGAGACACCGGCTTCCTGTAGCTTCTCATTAACAAACATCATGACAAATCAAATACTTCCTACAGCCTCCATTGCCACCAATGGTAAACCCAACGTTCGGGATTGGAAACCTGAAGGCGCTGCCTTGCGCTGCTATTTTCGCCGGAATACCGGCCATGGCGGCCATGGCGGCGTCACCTGACTATATCGGCCCGCTCCAGGACAATTGGCTTGAGCGGCACGTTAGCCCCGACTTCCGGCACCTCATGGGTCTCGACCTCGCTGATGGCCTTGACCACATCCATGCCGTGGACAACCTTGCCGAATACGCAATACCCGAAGCCGTGGCTGGTATTGGACTTGTGATCCAGGGAGGGATTGTTCGAGATGTTAATGAAGAACTGTGAGTCGGCGGAATTGGGATCCTGAGCACGCGCCATGGCGATGGTGCCACTGACGTTCTTCAACCCGTTATCCGCTTCATTCTTGATGGGAGCACGCGGCTTTTTCCAGTTCAGATGCCTGTCATAGCCCCCGCCCTGAATAATCCAGTCAAATATTACGCGGTGAAATACCGTGCCGTTGTAAAAGCCGCTGCGTACATATTGCAGAAAATTGTTCACGGTTATGGGCGCCTTGTGCGGGTACAGTTGCAGCTCTATGTCCCCCATGCTGGTATGCAGCACGACCCGCGGCGGTCCCGCCGCCTGGACCGGCGACAGGGCGACAGCAAGAATGAAACCAAGTATGAAACGTCGGATTATCTTTATCCTGTCCGGGAATTTCCCGAGTCTACTTTCAGCACTGCCGCCGGGTGTTGATGCCCGGGCAACAGAAAGGTTCCGCATCAGCCCAGCAACGAACGCACCCGCGCCGCGGCCTTGTCATCCACCTTCGCCCTGACCTTGTCGATTATATATTGCCGTTTGAAGCCCTTCTGCCTGACCTCCGCGAGCACTTGCTTTACCTGCTTGTCGTCCTTGTTTCGCCGCAAGGCTTCATAAAGTATCTCGAGTATGGTCTCGGTCCATAAAGTCTTGGCGGTGGTCTTTGTGGTATCTTCGTCCATGTACTGTTCCTCCGCTGCCGGCCCACAACGATGGCCGTTATTTGTTAAGTCTCGTGATTTTCGACCCTTCAAGCGTAAGGTTGTACATCAACCCCTTATTGTTGAATATAAATCCGACAATCGGCTGGTTCACATTCATGCTGTTGATATCCTTGCCGGCCCCCAGCGTAACCAGCGCAACAGAACCGTCCAC
>CAZNWR010000168.1:0-6802 GCA_964576645.1 uncultured Enterobacteriaceae bacterium
CTGTGATTACTGGCGCTACTGCGCCATCGACGGGAATTTGTGCGCCTGTTGCGGTGGCTCCGCCACCAGTTGCCCGCCGGGAACGGAGCTGTCGACGATCTCCTGGATCGGGAGTTGCCGGCACCCGGTCGACGGAACGCTTTATATCGTGTCCTACCAGGATTGCTGCGGAAAGAAATATTGTTCGCGCTGCAACTGCCTGCGCACGGAGGGGGAACTGCCCATTTACATGCCGTCCCGCAACAGCGACATTACCTGGTGTTTCGGTACCCGCGATCAAACCTACCATTGCACCATCGCGTCGGTGATCGGCGTCAAGTCCGGAAAATAATGGGCGTTTCACGCGGTGACGGGCGGAAATCGGCCGGAATTTTGCAAACCGCGGTCCCATTGCCGCCAATGTGCAGTACACTGCCGTCCGCCCCCGTGCTTCGGCCGGCACCCGTGGTAAAGTATGCGGCCGGCTGGAACGCGGACCGTGCAGCAACAGGGGAACCCGATAATGTCGTCGAATCCGGCGTCCCTGGAGGATGTCACAAAATTTATCGACGAGCGCGACGCGTCGCGCGTTACCGTCGCCGTATGCGATCTGCAGGGGCAACTTCGCGGCAAGTCCTTTTCCCGGGAGAAGTTTCTGTCGGCGCTGGAGCGCGGCTTTTCACTGCCGCCGGTGCTCGCGGTTACTGATTTCGGTGACGTGATACGCGACGTGCAGGTAAACGATACGCTTACGCACATGGGGGACGGGATCGCCCGCATTATTCCCGATAGCGCACGGGAGATACCCTGGGCGGGAAGCGGGCGCAATCTGCTGTTTCTGGCGGAGATGAGCGGCGGCGACGCACAACTCGATCCACGCGCCTTGTACCGCGCCGTCGAGGCGCGCGCCGGCGCCTTGGGACACAGGCCCATGCATGCCTGCGAATATGAATTCTCGCTGTACCGGGAGGATCACGAGTCCGTCCACCGCAAGGGTTACCGCGACCTGACTCCCGTGAGGCACGAGCCGGATCTGTACGGCATCTGGCGCCAGTCCGGCGCGGCGGAGTTCTGGGAAGATTTCACCGGCGTCATGAAGCGGCTGGACGTCGGCCTGGATGCCTGCCACGGCGAACTGTCAGCCGGTGCCTACGAAGCGGTGATCAGCCACGAATGCGGTGTGCGCGCGGGCGACAGCGCAGCGGTGTTCAAGGCGTTCAGCAAGTCCTTCGCCCAGCGGCACGGATTGCTGCTGACATTCATGGCGCGCGTTTCACACCAGGCCGCGGGCCATTCCGGGCACGTGCATATTTCTCTCACCGATGCGGCCGGCGCCAGTGCCTTTTACGATGACAAGGGCGAACATGGGATGAGCGATGTGTTCGCGGCGTTCATCGGCGGATTGCAGCGCTGCATTCCGGAGCTGGCCTTGATGCTGTTGCCGAACGTAAACTCCTTCCGGCGCCTGGGTGAGAGCGGATGGTCGTTCGACGCACGGGCGTGCCGGTGGGGCGTCGACAACCGCACCGTGGCGCTGCGCGTGGTGCCGGAGGGCCCTTGGCGGACTCACCTGGAAGTGCGCATACCCGGGGCCGACGCCAATCCCTACCTTGCGCTGGCCTGCATACTGGCCGCGGGTATCTGGGGCCTGCAGCACCGGGCCGCTCCCGGCGATCCGTATGCCGGTAATGCTTTCAGGGACGCGGGCGATGCGCCCGAGGAAATTTCATTGCCCCGGAATTTCGACGCAGCCGTCGACCGTTTCAGGAACTCCACTCTCGCCCGGGAACTTTTTGGTGAACAGTTCGTGCGCGTGTTTGCCGAGACACGTGCCGCCCAGGCCGAGGAGTTCCGCGGCAAGGTCAGTGAGTGGGAACTGCGGCGGTTCCTGGAATCGGCGTGACCGATTATGAGCGCACAGGCTAGCGGCGAAGGACGCGGCGGCACTCCGCTGCCGTTCATGTGCATGCTCGCCCTGGGTGTCGTGTTCGGCGACATTGGCACCAGTCCGTTGTACGCGGTGCGGGAAAGTTTTTTCGGCGATGTCACTATGCCGGTAATAACCTCCACCGTGCTGGGCGTTCTGTCGCTCATCTTCTGGTCGTTGATCCTGGTTATATCGATCAAGTACCTGACCATCATCCTGCGCGCGGACAACCGCGGCGAAGGCGGTGTTCTGGCCATGCTGGCCCTGCTCGATCCCTGGAAGAGAGAAGGGAAGGGTTCCATGGTACTCATCCTGCTGGGTGCCTTCGGCGCCGCGTTGTTGTTCGGGGACGGGATGCTGACGCCGGCCATTTCAGTTTTGAGCGCGGTGGAGGGCCTGGAGGTCGCGGCGCCCTCCCTGAAGCACGTTGTTGTCCCGGCGACGTGCGCGATCCTGCTTTTGCTGTTTCTGTTTCAGCGCAAGGGCACGGCTAAAATCGGGTCGATATTCGGGCCGATCATGGGCTTATGGTTCGTCGTGCTCGGCATATTGGGGGCGGCCTCGATCATTCATAACCCCGGCGTGTTGCGGGCACTGAATCCCTATTGGGCCGTACATCTTTTCGTGGAATTCCCGGGCCGCGGCTTTCTGGTTCTCGGCAGCGTGTTCCTGGCGGTCACGGGGGGCGAGGCGATGTACGCGGACATGGGGCATTTCGGCGCCAGGCCGATCCGCATCGCCTGGTTCGCGCTGGTGCTGCCGTCCCTGCTGCTCAATTACTTTGGCCAGGGCGCGTTTATCCTGGCACACCCCGGCCTGGCACAGCATCCGTTCTATAACATCGTACCGAAAGTCGCCGTGTATCCCATGATCGTGCTGGCCACGGTGGTTACCGTCATCGCATCCCAGGCGATCATATCGGGCACCTATTCCATGGTGCGACAGGCCATACAGCTCGGCCAGTCGCCGCCCCTGAAAGTGATCCAGACCTCGGCCGAAGAGATCGGACAGATCTACGTACCGTTGATCAACTGGGTGTTGCTGGTTGGTGTGTTGCTGCTGGTTCTGAGCTTCGGCTCGTCCAGCGCACTTGCCGCGGCATACGGCGTCGGCGTCAATGCCGCCATGGTGATCGATGCGACACTGATGTTTTTTGTGATCCGGGAAAAGTGGAACTGGCCGATATACCTTGCCGGCCTGATCATGGGTGGACTGCTGCTGGTGGACCTGGCGTTTCTCGGCGCCAACCTGTTCAAGGTCGAAAATGGCGGCTGGTTCCCGCTGACCGTGGCCGGCGTGGTGCTGTTCATGATGGTCACCTGGCGCAAGGGCCGCCAGTTGCTGCAGGACCGGGTCAGGCAGCGCACGCTGGCCATCGACTTGTTTCTCAGTAGCCTGGCGCTTGAGCCGCCGGAGCGCATTCCTGGAACCGCCGTGTTTCTTACCGGCCCAGGCGATAACGTGCCGGCGGGTTTGCTGCATCACTTGAAGTTGAATACCGTTCTGCACGAGCAGGTGGTTTTGATCACGGCGATCACCGAGGACGTACCTACCGTCCGTGCATCGGAACGGTTTGAAGTCACGCAGCTTCCCTACGGTTTCTATCGCGTGCTCGTGTACTACGGCTTCATGCAAAGCCCGAATATTCCGGTAGCCGTTAACATGTGCCGGGAGTTCAACCTGGTGCCGACGCCGAAGACGGATTCCGTGGTCTATTACGCCGACCGCGCCAGCGTGCGCCCGTCGGATACAACCGGCGGCATGGTCACCTGGCGCAAGCGCCTGTTCGCTTTCATGATGCGCAATTCCCAGCGCGCCGTGGAATTTTACAAATTGCCGCCGGGCAACTCGGTGGAACTGGGGATCCAGGTCGAACTCTAGCTGCGAGGTGAATGGGGTCATGGTGTTTCCGCTCCATGAGCCGTCCCTGGCTTGGTCCCGCGCTCATCCATGGCGCTAGTCGCTACAACACCATGACCCCATCCCGCGACGTCTATATAAACATCTGTATCGTCTCGAACGCCGCATCGGCGTTGACCAGGTCTACCCGCTTCACGTGGATGCGCAGAGTATCGTCTACCCGCCGCACCTGGTAGGTGAACAGGCCGGCGAAGTGCCGGAGCCTGTCGCCCTGGCTTTCCGTCACCTGGAATCGCCGTGTCAGTACCCAGTCCCCCGACTGATCATCGATCCGTTTCAGCGCTATCGCGCCGCAGACGTGGCTGGTACGCACCGGCGGCACCAGGGAATGGGCGCGCGGGTGCGTGATGCGCTTGATGCGCAGTTCCATGGCGGTGCGATCCTCGTGAAACAGGGACACGTGATCCAGGGGATCGGGTTGTTCCGGGGTTAACGGCATCCAGTACAGGCAATCCTCCGTGAACAGGTTCAGCCAGTCCCGGTAGCGGGCGCCGTCGAGAAGCTCGGCTTCCGACTCCAGCAGCAGCGCCAGTTCCAGGCGGGTCGCCTCGTCAATAGAGCTACGTAATTCGGCGTCCCGGATCAGGATCACGGGGCGTGGCCGTCCATGTAGTCCGCCCAGGCCCGGTACTGGTTGCGTATGTAATGCTCGCTCAGGGCCGAGCCGGTTACCCCGTCGCCCGTTGCTTCCAGTTCGCTGTGCTGGCTGAGCCACGGAGACGGGCCCGAGTGCAGGCCTTCCTGGACGCGCTGGTAGGCTTCCAGGTCATCGGGCTTGATGATGGAGGAGGGCGAGTGGACGGTATTGGCGTAAACGATATTGCGCCGGTTGAAATCCAGCGGCGCTCCCTTGAGTTTCAAGGTCCATATCTCCACCAGCGTGCGATCGACCGCAAGCGGCGTCAGCACGCGAAGCTGCATGAAGCTGGGGTGCAGGGACAGGTTGGGGTAGATATTGGCGTTGTGGAAATTCTGCGCCAGGACGGCATCGGCCTTTTCCTTGCCGATGTTTTTCACCAGGGCTTTTTCATATTCGGCAAAGACAGGATCGTCGCCCCGCGGATCGCGGAAGCCGCGCATGTCGCTGTGACCGAAGGGATGGCAGGTGACGGTGAGATCCTTCATGGCCTCAAGGTTCTGGTTGTTTGCCGCCACGATCTTCAATCGCAGCGGTACCTCTCCTTTGTTGTGCTCGCGGTATTCGCGTTCCTGCTGCAGGCTGGCGGCCACGGAGGACTGGTGCACGAAAGTAGGGTGCATGCCGTCGTGCATGTTTTCCAGGTAGATTTTCCAGTTGTTTCTCTGGATAGTGCGAAAGCAGCCACCGGCGTCTTCCAGCGCCTGTTCCGGCGATCGCTCCACCATGTTGTCGAGCACGCGCCGCGCCTCTCCCAGGAAAGTCTCCAGTTCAACCGCTGACTCGTTCAAGGTGGCGAACACGAAGCCGCGGTAGCAGGCACTGCGCACCGGTTTCATGTGATAGTCGGGGTTGTCCAGGGCTACTTCGGTGCCCTGGTAGCTTTCTCCGCTGGGTATGGACTGCAGGGAGCCGTCGGTGCGGAAGGTCCAGCCGTGGTAGCAGCAGCGCAACAGCCTGGCACATCCGCGGCGCTCGGCTGCCACCTTGGCGCCGCGGTGCGGGCAGCGATTGTGCAGGACGCGCACGGCGTTGTCACTGTGGCGAACCATGATGACCGGCTGCTCGGCCAGCGTCGTGGTAAAGAAGTCGCCGGGCGTCGGCACCTGGCTTTCATGCCCCACGAACAACCAGGCCTGTGCGAACAGGAATTGCATCTCCGCTCGAAACACGCGTTCATCGGTATAGACGGATCGGTGCACGCTGTCCGCGCGGACAAGGTCGGAAAGCCTGGCGGGGTTCGGGTTGGACATGTGGGATCAGAAATCCTTAATGGAGTGATGATAATCTTGCAATGCGGGTACGCACAAATCCGTGGCTAGAACGCCAGCCCTAAAATACCAAACCCGCTGTACCGGGGAGTGTATGTGACTCGTTGCCCGGTAGTTCTCCATCCAGTATGCTCGTTCCACGTCGGGATGCCGGATGTTCGTAAAGCGTCGTGTGGAGCGCGCGATACCTGGACGTATAAAGCGCGTGGAACCGATTCGAGCCGGGCAGGGATCCCCGGCGAGATTAAGCGCTACGAACATCCGGCATCCCTATTTGCACGTGCTTTATTTCCTGGGCTGAGGTTCGAACAGGTCAGTTGAAAAACATCCGGATTTTTTACGGCTGGTGGATCGTGATCGCATCCAGTGCCGGCCTGTCCGCCAATCCCGGCCAGTTTGCCTACGGTGCCCTGGGCCTGTTCATGATACCGTTGAGCCGCGATTTCGGCTGGGACCGGGCGCGTATCAGTTTCACCTTGACGATTTTTACCTTCGCGCTGGCGCTGGCGTTGCCCTATGTCGGCAAGCTGGTGGACCGCTACGGCAGCAAACGGGTGCTGCTGCCCTCGCTGGTCATTTTCGGGCTGCTGCTGGGCTCCATTCCATTATTTGTAACGCGGCTCTGGCACCTGTGGCTGATGTTCCTGTTAATCGGCTCCATCGGTGCGGGCGCCAATGCGCTTCCTTACCTTCGCATCATCGGCGCCTGGTTCAACCGCCGCCGCGGCCTGGCATTCGGGATCGCCATGGCCGGCGGCGGCCTGGGATACGCTTACGTACCGCCGATGCTGCAGTATCTCATCAACCATTTCGGCTGGCGCAGCGGTTACTACGCCCTCTCGGCAATAGTCTTGTTGGTGGCGGTTCCGCTGGTATGGGCGGTGTTGCGGGACGAACCGGCGCACATGGGTCTGCATACGGATAACGAAGCGCCGGAGGCGCAGTCCACGACTTTGCCGGCGGCGGACTTCCTGCTGCCGGACTTGCTAAGAAGCACCACTTTCCGCCTTCTTTTCGCGGTGTTTCTGGTGCTTTCGCTGTGCCTGTACGGCCTGCTGGCGCACCTGG
>CAZNWR010000169.1:0-6755 GCA_964576645.1 uncultured Enterobacteriaceae bacterium
ACGTGGTTTTTCATGATCCGGATTCAAAACTGGCCCTGGTCGGAGATGTGCTGTTTCGCGGATCCATCGGCCGCACGGATTTCCCGCGCGGCGACCATGCCGCCCTTATAAATTCGATCACACAACGGCTGTGGCCCCTGGGGGATGATGTAGAATTCGTACCTGGGCACGGGCCGGTTTCCACCTTCGGCTATGAGCGCAGGCATAACCCATTTGTCGCGGACACGGTTCTCAGCGGACAAAATTGAAACGGCGTCGGTGCTTACAGCCGCATCTGTTCGCACATCGGACAAAAGGAGAACAACATGAAACTTTATACTTTCCCCGCTTCACCGAACTCTTTGAAAGTTACCGCCACGGCCTGTCATGTGGGCGTCGCTCTGGACCTGGTGATGGTTGACCTCGGGAAACGCGATCAGCTCAAGCCGGAATTCGGAGACCTGAACCCGAACAGGAAGATCCCGACCCTGGTTGATGGTGATTTTGTGCTATGGGAATCCACGGCAATCATGTTCTATCTGGCCGAGAAGGCCGGCGCCATGATTCCGTCGGACATGCATGATCGCATGCGTATGCATCAATGGATTTCCTGGAATCTTGCCCACATGGGGCCTGCCTGCGGAGCCCTGCTGTTCGAGCGCGTGGTCAAGGGTCTTCTCAAACTGGGAGAGCCCGACGCCGCCGCCATCAAGCAGGGCGAGGGTAATTTCCATCGGTTTGCTCAAGTGCTGAACGGTTATCTCAAGGGCCGGGAGTATATGGTGGGTAATGCGCTGAGTCTTGCCGACTACCACCTGGTGGCGCAATTCGTGCACGCAGAGGCGGCGGCATACCCGCTGGCGGACTACACGGAAATCAGCCGCTGGAGCGCGGCGCTGCTGGCTTCCGAATCCTGGCGCCGGGCGCTTGCGGACATGGGCTAGTTAAGGCGGCAACGGCCGTTGCCGACCCGCTCACGCCTGCTGCTGTTCCAGAACCTGCTCCGTCGCTCGGCGTCGTTGTTCGACGATGCGAATGAACTCGTGGGCGACCCTGGGCACGTGTTCAAAGTAGTGGGTAAGGGCGCTGTAATCGGCGCGTAGCAGCTCGGTGGGTTCCACGGCGCGTACCGATGCCGTACGGATCCCTCCCTGAAAATAGCCCATCTCGCCTATGGGTTCCGGGGGCGCGACTTCCGCTATGTGAATATGCGTTCCGTCCAGATTGGTTCGATAGACTTCGACCCTGCCCTGGGCAATGACGTACAGGGTCGGGTCGGGTTCGTCCTGGATGATGAACTGCTCCCCGGGGGGAACGGAAATCTCCGTAAAGCGCGTGCTGATCGCCGATAATTCGGCGTCGGATAACATGGAAAATACCGGGCACATGCGCAGCCGGTCGACACGCTGCCTGCGGACGGCCATTTCCAGCTCATCCGGGCTGATATCCCCGTTCTCCACCAGGATTTCGCCTATCGGCCTCGGCTTTTGCCCCACTTTCAGAGCATGCCCCTGCTTCTTCACCGCGTTCTGCAGAGTGGGGGCGGAGCAGACCAGGTAATCTCCTATCCGCTTAGTGTGGTCATTGTCCATTGCGATCATCGCAGTGCCGGTGGGGGTCAGCGTCAATTTTACTCCAGAATCCAGTTCAGGCCAGCAACTTACCGGATATGGGCCCGATGCCTGCGCTGCCGCTCCCGAAGCGTCATTCTTTTCAATTAAAGATCAATTGGTTTGAGTGCGGGAAAGTACCCGTGCCGGGGCCGGCTCCGCGCTTTCAGGAAATTTCCAGAGACTCCACGTTGGTGCTGTCGTCAATCTGGTTCATGGGCTCACCGATGAAGTTTCCCATGGCATAGTCGGCCCCGGAGCTGATGATCGAGGTGAGTGCGCCCGCATCTTCCACTTTATCGACAATAGTTCGCGTTCCCGCGGATTTGAGAATGTCGTACGGTAAACGCTTGTCGGCCTCCGAAGTGTCCTGCAGCGCATTGAACAGTTCCAAGTTCAGGCGCACCAGGTCCAACTTTGCGGCGCCGCAGATGGATGCAACCTGTCCGATATCGGAAATGCCGCCGAGAACGAACCGGAACCCATGCGTCTTTCCCAGGTAAGTGATCAAGGCTGTCACTTTCCTGCGGAGGGCGGCGAAGTCGTCGGCGGAAATCTCCAGGATGATCGAATGCCCGGGTTTTCGTTCATCCAGGCCCGAGAGCAAGGTGCGCAGCCAGTTGAACATATTCGGATCCGCAAGCGATGCACCACTGAGCCTGATGAGAAATGTATGTTCCTGTGCCGGGTTGTTGATGATGCGCCCGATGCTTTCGCGCAGCATCCAGCGATCGATATACTGGCGGAAAGAGGGCGTGTCCGCACCAGCGAAGACATCGCTTTCGCCGGCGATCTGTCCGTTGATATCAATCATCTGAAGGCGTACCAGGTAGATCTCCCCGGCGTCTTCTTTCTCGTCGTCGGTGTTGAACAGGGGCATGATGGGCTGAAACGCCTGCACGATGCGCTTTTCGTCGAAGGCCCGTTTGATCCGCAAGGCTGCCTCGTTGAGGCCGGCATCGTCGAGATCCACTTCCCTCTCCCTGGCCGGCGCCGCAGCCGGCGGGGCCTTGGCTTCGGGCGGTGCCTCGACTTGGGGGGGGGCTTCGACTTCCGGCGGTGGCTCGGCTTCGGGCGAGGCTTCGATTTCCAGCGGCGCCTCTGGGGCTTCGGCTTCCGGGGGGGCGTCGACTTCCGGCGGGGCTTCGGCTTCCGGCGGTGGCTCGGCTTCCGGCGGGGTTTCGACTTCGGGCGGTGCGTCCGGGGCTTCGGCTTCCGGTGGTGACTCGGCTTCGGGCGGTACTTCGATTTCCAGCGGCGCCTCGGGGGCTTCGGCTTTCGGCGGGGCCTCGACTTCGGGCGGTGCTTCCGGGGTTACCGCAACGGCGGCTTCCGCTTCAACGGGTGTTTCAATCGTTTTGGAAGCAGGCGGGCTGTAAATATAAAAGCTGTTGCCGGCCTGCGTGGCCGCCTCCGCGCAGGCTTCCCGGGCCTGCTTGATAAGAGCCTCGGCAGAACGGCCGCTTGCCGGCACCGGTACCACGCCCATGCTTACGGTGAACCGCATTTTGCGTTCATCGAAGCGGTAAGGTCGTTTGTGCAGATGGTTGCACAGCCCGTTCAGGTTGAATTCCAGTGTCTTGAGGGATTCGGGAGCGTCGATAAGGAGGGCGACGGCCACGTCGCTCAGGCGGGTAATATGCGGATTGCACCCGCCAATATCGAAAACTTCAAAACTCTGCCGGGCGACATGACGGACGATGTTGTCCCGGAGAATGACGCCAACGCTTTGTTCCAGCAGCTCGTGGTCGTCCAATTGAATGACCAGTAAGACGCGTCTGGCGCTGTCCCGGTCCAGGGGCGTCTCTTCCAGTTGCTGGTAGAACAGCGCCTTGTTGAACGCGCGGCTTTGATGCGTCAGTTCGCTGAGCCGCTTTTTTTCGGTTTTGTGCTTTTCAAAGGCATCAAGGATAGAACGGCGCAACTGTTCCTTGTCGAGCGTTTCCTTGCGCAGATAATCATAGACCCCGGCCTTGATAGCGCGTACCGCAACTTCCTCGTTGCCGGCGCCAGTCAGCATGATGGTGGCCGGAAACATTTCGTTCCTGCGGTTGGTGGCCAGGATGTCCAGCCCCGTGACATTGTGTATGCACAGGTAGTAATCCAGTATTAAAACGTCATATCTGGACCAGTCGAAATTTTCACCCGGCACACCCCGTGCAACCGGGTCGTATTCTTCCAGATCCACGCCATCGAACAGCTTGCCCAGATAAGCGAGCAACAGCTTCCTGAAATCAGCGTCGTCATCCAGTATCAGGATGCGTTCGATGTGGATGTGTTCGCTCATGGTGACCGGGCCAAGTCCGTTTTCAGCCCCGTAACATAGTCTAATTAGCAAGTAATTTCAATGGCTTACAATTACGACACTGAACGCCCCGAATGTGGTGCGTTGCGGCGTGCGGCAGCGGGATCCAGCGGGTTGGCGGGGGCGCAAAAAAAGAGCCGCCCGGGGGGCGGGCGGCTCAACACATTCCGCAGACTCCTTAGAAGGGGGGAGGAGGAGGTCGTTGCGGAACTTTACTGCTTGCTCAGTTGGTCTTGAATACGTCCTTGAAGATGCGCTGGGCTTCGGTCTGGTAGGCAGTGCTCCACTCGAAAGCGGTGCGCGCGTCTTCCACGGCCTTCTCGGTCATAGTGCGCGCAACTTCAGCGCAACCGCCGAGATACTGCTTGAATCCATCGGCATCCTTGACCGCGCTGGCGCCCTTCCACTGCTCGACACCGATGCGGGTATTCTCTTCCAGGCGCTTGATCTGCAGGGCAACGACCTTCTCGATATTGTCGATCGTCAGCTCATTCAGCTCTTTCACCGGAGCGATGTACTTGTCTAACTGTGCGTTCATGGCCTTGTTCCTCCTGTGGAATGGGTGCCTTGAATTTGATGCAGTGCATCATAGATGGCATATTGGTGCGCCGCAACATATTTGTTAGACTCTTTAGTTATAACAATAGAACATATTAGGCGTATTTTGCCGTTTTGCAGGCCAGATGGGGATAAGCCCCCGCTTCCGGGGCGTGCGGATCGTGGGCTTTGCGAGAGGAATCGTGCTCAGGTCTTCCCGGCAAGGATGATTTTGGCCATGGCTCCCTTGCCGGTGCGGATTTCATCCTCCGTCAGACCGAGGATTTCGTGGGGAAATACCAGCCACCGGTCGGTCTCATGAAGGAAATAATCGGGCTTGACGGCGACGCTTCGCCGTGCCGGCTTGTACCAGGGGCAGGCGATGCGGAATGTGCCGCCCGCTTGGGGGTCCAGTTTCCCGAGCAGCGCATCGTGAACCGCCTGCGCACTGCGCCCGGTGTCGAAGACATCGTCCACCAGCAGCAGCCCCGAGCCGGGACCTACCCGTTCCAGCACGGCTTCGAGCCCCTCGATGCGCATATCGGCCGCCCTGTGATCGATGCCGACGTAGGATGAAATGCGCAGGGGCATGTGGTCGGTCTCCAGCCCCTTGAATTCCAGGAACTCCTGTACGGCGATGGCCACCGGAGTGCCGCCGCGCCAGACGCCAATCAGCAGATCGGGCCGGAATCCACTGGCATGGATTTCGGCGGCGAGCCTGAAGGAGTCCTGGAGCAGGTCCCCGGCGCTGATGTATTGCTTGTCCATTCTTTGAGATCTCCCCGGCTTGCACGGCGTAGCGCCAGCAGCCACCCAGTGTACTTTACACAAGCGTCTCGTTTGAGGGGGTGTGAGTATGCGGCGCTGGACCCCCCTGGGCCTGTGATTTAGATTCCCACAATATCAATAAAGGGCCGGGCTGGAGTTCCGGACAAGGTCAACAAAGGGGGCCGCCAATGAAAGCCAAAAAGATCGTGTTGCCCATCGCGGTGATCCTCGTGGTCGCCGTTGCGCTGGTGTTGTTCCGAGTCTATGGATCCATGGGCAGGATCATCCAGTCAGGCATAGAGAAATACGGGTCGCGTATAACTCAATCCAGGGTGACGCTCAACGGCGTCGATCTCAACGTCAGTGAAGGACAGGCGACTCTGAACGGTCTGACCATCGGCAATCCCAAGGGATATTCGACGCCTTACGCGATCAAGCTGGACAAGATCAGTGTCAAGCTCGATGTGAAATCACTGACCCGGAATCCGGTTGTAATAGAGCAGGTTCTCGTGGATGCGCCCCAAGTGACCTACGAACTGTCCGGCAAAGGCAGCAACATTGACGCGCTTTCCCGCAACATCAATTCCTACGTCGGCAGAGGCGGGTCCAAGTCGAAATCCGAGGGCGGACACAGGTTGCTGATCAAGGATCTGGTCATCCGCAACGGCAAAGTAAGTGTCAGCGCAAGCGAGCTGAAAGGCAAAACGCTCACCAGCCCGCTTCCCGAAGTGCACCTTACCGACATCGGCAAGGGCCAGGGCGGCGCGACACCGGGCGAGGTGGCCAGCCGTATAATGGGCAAACTCAAGGCGGGTGCCGGTACGGCCGTTGCCGGCCTGCATCTTGGTAAATTGCTGGGCGGGGCGGGCAGCACACTGCAACAAGGTGCAACCGACGCCGGCAAGAAGCTGAAGAGCCTGTTCGGCAATCATTAACGGCCGCGAAAGGCCGTGCCTACGGGCCTGATGGCGGCGGCATGGTGGTGCCGGCGGTTCAGGCGTTCCCGGCGTCGGTCTGGGCCAGGATGTTCTGAAACAGCGTCTGGTATTCGTCCTTGAGCGCCTGGCCGAACAGCGGATCCTCGTGGCGGACGGAGTCCGCCTCGATGGCCGCCCAGTCGTCGGCATCCAGTTCGGATTCCGCTCTCTGCAGCAGCATCTTTTCCTCGGCCGACATGTGCTGCCAGTAACGCTCCACGTATTCCCGCAATTCGCGCACCATCTCATCCCGGGAAACCACGTCGCCGCCGATAACCCGGGTTACATCGTCAAGGATCTTCTGTGAGTCGCTGATCATGGTCACATGTTCGGCGCTGATCCGGTCCACTTCATCCGCCACGTCCGTGTTCTTGTTCTTGAGGGCGGCGAATATGGCGTCTTCCAGGGGATGATGATAAATATCGGGATAGTTCACGAAATAGTTCATGATGTCGGAGATCAGCTTGTAGTCCGTGAACTCACCCTGTTCAAGCTGCCGTGACTCGCGCTCCAGAAGCCGCAGCAGGCTGGCGACATTCCTGTGGTCGGCGTAAATTGTCTCTATGGCTTCCGACATGG
>CAZNWR010000170.1:0-6753 GCA_964576645.1 uncultured Enterobacteriaceae bacterium
GATTCCGGGACGCCGCCGCTGGCTGAAGCCAGCTCTGTTGCCCCGGAATGACGGGTTGGGTCATCCCGGCAGACGCTGCCTCTGTTGCCCCGGAATGACGGGGTTGGGTCACGCTGCCTTTGTTGTCTCGGAATGACGTTATCCGTAGCCACGCAATGACGCAGCCGTTCACTACGTGAACAACCACCGCTATACTGTTCACGCCATGAACACCAACAACCGCGATCGCACCCTGGAGGTGCTGCAGGTTATCCACGAACAGAGCAACGTCACCCAGCGCAGCCTGGCGACACGCCTGGACGTGGCCTTGGGGTTAGCCAACGCCTATCTCAAGCGCTGCGTGCGCAAGGGCCTCATCAAGGTGCAGCAGGCCCCCGCCAACCGATACCTTTATTACCTTACGCCCCAGGGCTTCTCGGAGAAAAGCCGCCTCACCGCCCTGTACCTGCGCGATTCCTTTGACTTCTACCGGCGCGCGGGCGAGTCAATGCAGGACGCCCTCTCGCACAGCCGCCGCCGTGGCTACCGCAAGCTGCTGTTCGCCGGCGCATCCGAACTGGCGGAGATCGGCCTGGTGCGGGCGCGGGAATATCCCGTGACCATCCGCGCCGTGTACGATCCCGGCTGCAGGCAAACGCAGTTTCTGGATCTGCCGGTGTGGCGCTCGCTGGATGGGCCCGGGAACGGCATCGACGCCTGCGTGCTGACCTGTATCAGCGCCCCGGAAGAGATGTACCGGACGCTCCTGGAAACCTACGCCCCGGAGCGCATCCTGGTGCCGGACATCCTGGGGCTCAATGCCGGCGGCGGCGCGGAAGCCGGCTGACATGGGCGCCTCGCGCAAGGGCATCGTGCTCGCCGGCGGTACCGGCACGCGCCTGTACCCGCTGACACTCGCGGTCAGCAAGCAGCTCATGCCGGTCTACGACAAGCCGATGATCTACTATCCGCTGTCCACCCTGATGCTGGCGGGCATCCGCGACATTCTTATTATCTCCACCCCACAGGACCTGCCCCAGTTCCAGCGCCTGCTGGGCGACGGCGCGGACTGGGGAGTGCATTTATCCTACGCCGAGCAGGCGTCGCCGGACGGGCTCGCGCAGGCTTTTATCATCGGCGCCGATTTCATCGGCGCTGATCCCTGCGCCCTGATCCTCGGCGATAACCTGTTCTATGGCCACGATCTCGACAGCACTCTGCAGCGCGTCAACGCGCGCACCGACGCCAGCACGATATTCGGTTACCAGGTCCGGAATCCGGGCGCCTACGGCGTGGTGGAATTCGACGCCGGCGGGCGCGTCACCGGGCTGGAAGAGAAACCCAAACAACCGCGCTCGCGCTACGCGGTGCCGGGGCTTTATTTTTACGACAGCCAGGTGGTGGACGTGGCCAGGGGCATCAAGCCTTCGGCGCGGGGCGAACTGGAAATCACCGACGTCAACCTGGTTTACCTGGAGCGCGGGCGGCTGAACGTGGAACTGCTGGGGCGCGGCACGGCCTGGCTCGACGCCGGCACCCACGAAACGCTGCTGTCCGCGGCGCAGTACATTGAAACCATCGAGCAGCGCCAGGGGCTGAAGGTTTCCTGTCCGGAGGAAGTGGCCTACCAGATGCAGTTCATCGACCGCGAGCAACTCGTGCGTCTTGCCGGGCGCTACGACAACAACGGCTACGGCCGCTATCTCCTGGAGGTAGCCGGGGAACAGCCGCGGTGAAGTGGACGCCCACCGAGATCCCCGAGGTTGTGCTGATCACGCCGGATATCTATGAAGATCCGCGCGGTTTTTTCCTGGAGACCTGGAACCGGCGCCGCTTCGCTGAGCACGGCCTGGAGGCGGACTTCGTGCAGGACAATCACAGCCGCTCGAAGCGGGGCGTATTGCGCGGCCTGCACTACCAGGTGCGGCAGCCGCAGGGAAAACTGGTTTCGGTTATGAACGGCGAAGTGTTCGACGTGGCCGTGGATCTGCGCCGCTCTTCGGCCACCTTCGGCAGCTGGGTGGGCGCGGTGCTGGATTCGCAGGAAAATGCCATGCTGTGGATCCCGCCGGGTTTCGCCCACGGCTTCTACGTACTGAGCGAAACCGCGGACCTGGCCTACAAGTGCACCGACTATTACGCGCCGGAACACGATCGCACCCTGGCCTGGGACGATCCCGACATCCACATCGACTGGCCGCTTGTGGGCAGACACGCGCCGCTGCTTTCCGCCAGGGATGCGGCCGGCGCACCGTTCAAGCGCGCGGAGACGTTTCCATGAAGGTGCTGATCACCGGCGGCGCCGGGCAGCTCGCGCGCGAGCTGAGTGCCCGGGCTCCCGCGGGTACCGTCGTCACCGCGCCGGCCAGGTCGGCGCTGGATGTGACCGACGCAAGTGCCGTCAAGCGCGCCGTCAAGCGCGCCGCCCCGGACCTGGTGATCAATGCGGCGGGTTACACCGCCGTCAACCGCGCCGAGTCCGAAGCCGCGCACGCGGCGGCGGTGAATGTCCAGGGCGCGGAGAACGTAGCGGCCGCAGCCGCGGAAAACGGCGCCCGCGTCATCTATTTTTCCACCGACTATGTTTTCGACGGCACCGCGTCCATTCCCTACGCTGAGGACGCCGCGCCCAATCCGGTCAACGTCTACGGCCGCACCAAGCTGGAAGGGGAACAGCGGGTCGCCGCCGCGGCCGGCGACAAGGCGCTGATCGTGCGCGCCTCCTGGGTATACTCGCGCCACGGCCGTAATTTCTTTTCCAACATGCTCCAGTTCATGGGCGCCGGCCGCGAAGTACGCGTGGTGGCCGACCAGGTGGGTACGCCCACCTGGGCCGGGTCGCTTGCCGGGGCCACCTGGGCATTTGCCCGGCGTCCGGAACTCAGCGGCGTCTGGCACTGGACCGACGCCGGCGTGGCCAGCTGGTACGATTTTGCCGTGGCCATCCTGGAGGAGTGCCGGGCGGCGGGCCTGTTATCCAAGCCGGTAGCCGTGATCCCGATCCCCTCGGACGCCTTTCAGACTCCGGCGCAGCGTCCCCATTTCAGCGTGCTGGACAAGGAGCGCGCCTGGCAGGAACTGGGCGCGCGCGCCGACCACTGGCGCGAATCCCTGCGGCGCATGATCAGCGAGTACCGCGAGCATGCACGCTGAACGCCTGCTGGTTACCGGCGGGGCCGGCTTCATCGGCGCGAATTTCTGCCACTACTGGTGCGGGCGCCGCCCCCACGGGCGCCTGGTGGTGCTGGACGCGCTAACTTACGCCGGCAACCGCGCCAGCCTGGAGGCCCTGGATGCACAGCCGGGCTTTCGCTTCGTGCACGGAGATATTCGTGACGAGAAGCGGGTGGACACCCTGATGGCGGAGGAGGGCATCGACACCATCGTGCATTTCGCCGCCGAGTCCCACGTGGACCGCTCGATTCTCGGCCCGGACCTGTTCCTGGAAACCAACATCATGGGCACGCACACCCTGCTCAAGGCGGCGAAGAAGGCCTGGCTCGACGGCGGCGCGCGCGCCCACCGCTTTCATCACGTATCCACCGACGAGGTGTACGGCTCGCTGGCCGCGGGTGAACCGGCGTTTCGCGAGACCACGCCCTACCGGCCCAATTCGCCCTACGCGGCCAGCAAGGCGGCCTCTGATCACCTGGTGAGAGCCTATGCGCACACCTACGGTCTGCAGGTCACCATCAGCAACTGTTCCAACAACTACGGCCCCTACCAGTTTCCCGAAAAACTGGTGCCGCTGATCATTATTAATTGTCTGCTGGGGGAGCCGCTGCCGGTGTACGGCGACGGTGCCAACGTGCGCGACTGGCTGCTGGTCGGCGATCACTGCGAAGGCATCGCGCGCATTCTCGAGCGCGGCCGGCCGGGCGAAACCTATAACATCGGCGGCAACTCGGAGATCACCAACCTGGAGCTGGTTACCATGATTTGCGATGTGATCGATACGGCGTTCCGGAACGATCCGGATCTGGCCGCGCGTTTCCCGGATTGTCCGGCGGCGTCGGGCGGGGGCTGCGCCGGCGCCATCCGGTTCGTTAAGGACCGGCCGGGTCATGATTTCCGCTACGCCATCGACGCCTCCCGGATCCGCACCGAGCTGGGCTTCGAACCGGGCGGCGACCTGGCGGCGGGAATGGCCGGCGCCGTGCGCTGGTACCTGGACCACGAGCCCTGGTGGCGCAACGTCATGGACGGCGGCTACCGCGACTGGATGGCGCGCCAGTATGACTACGCGCGGGAGGGCGCATGAAGCGCATCCGCCATTACGCCCAACTGGCCTACTACCGGGCCATCGCCGACCTGCGCGCGGAAGCCACCCGGGCATACCTCGGTCTGCTGTGGTGGTTCGTCGAACCGCTCATGTATATGGTGGTGTTCTACACCATCTTCAAAACCGGCCTGCGCGCCGGCGGCGTGGGTTACGCGCCGTTCCTGCTGACCGGCATGGTGGTCTGGAAATGGTTTGCCAGCACGGTCATCGCCGGCGCCAACGCCGTGGCCAAGAACTCCGCCATCATGCAACAGGTGTACGTGCCGAAAGCTTTGCTGCCTTGCGTCGTGCTCATTGCCAACACTATCAAGTTCCTGATCATCTTTATGTTCCTGCTGCTGCTCATCGTGGTGGTGCTGCACAAGCCGGTGTCATGGCCCTGGCTGGCCCTGCCGCTGGTGATCGGGGTGCAGTTCCTGTTCATTGCCGGCGTCGGCGGGCTGGTGGCCTCCGTGGTGCCGTTCGTGCCGGACATCAAGCTGCTGCTGGACAACGTCATGATGATGCTGTTTTTCGTGTCCGGCGTATTTTTCGACATCAGCCACATCCACGGGCGCTTTCACGACATCCTGCTGCTGAACCCGGCGGCGCTGGTCATCGAGGCCTACCGTTCGATATTGCTGCATAACCGCTGGCCGCATTGGGGCCACATGGCCTACGTGTTCATCCTGTCGCTGGTGCTGGTTACGGCCGCGGTCAAAGTGTTCCACAAGTATGACCGCATCTACCCCAAGCTGGTGTACTGACATGGGCGATAAGCAGCACGGAGGTCTGGCATTGAGCCTGCGCAACGTGGGCGTGTGCTACACGCACCGCAAGAATATCTTTCACGTCTCCCAGACCTGGGCCGTGCACGACATTACCCTGGACATCCACCACGGCGAGACCTTGGGCATCATCGGCCGCAACGGCGCGGGCAAAAGCACGATAATGAAGCTGATCGCCGGCATCATCGAGCCGGACAAGGGCGAGGTGATCAACTACGGGGATTACACCGCCTCCCTGCTGGTGCCGCAGCTCGGTTTCATCTCCTACCTGACCGGCCGCGAGAACATCCTGCTGGGCGGCATGCTCATCGGCATGACCCGCAAACGGGCACGGGAAGCCACCGACGACATCATCGCGTTCTCCGAAATCGGCGAGTTCATCGACGCACCGGTGGAAACCTACTCCACCGGCATGAAGGCAAGGCTCGGCTTTGCCGTGGCGGTGCAGGCGGACCCGGATATCATTCTCATCGATGAGCTGCTGGGCGTGGGCGACGCACCATTCAAAAAGAAATCCGCCGAAGCCATCAAGGAGAAGATGCACTCCAACAAGACCGTGGTTGTCGTGTCCCATACCATGGATACGGTCAAGGAATTATGCGACCGGGTGGTGTGGATCGAGAAGGGAGAAACGATCGCGGAGGGAACGCCGGACGCCATGGCGGACGCCTATGAAACCAAGGTCCTGGGCAGCCCCTCCACGGCAAAACAGGCGGCCGGGTGATCGCGTGATAACCGCAGCCGAGCCGACGCGGCAGGAACGCACCATCATTGTTCACTGCCATATTTTCAAAAATGCCGGTTCGTCCCTGGACTGGGCATTGCGGCGAAATTTTGGCGGGGCATTCCTGGACCACCGCGACGACAAGGCCATGCAGCGGGGGGCGGCATATCTGGGGCCCCTGCTTGAAGCCAACCCGGCGCTGCGGGCACTGTCCAGCCACCGCGTCGTATTTCCACTGCCGCAGGTTCCGGGAGCCAGGCTCGTGCCCGCATTCCTCATCCGTAACCCCATTGAGCGGGCATACTCGGTTTACCAGTTCGATCGGGTGCGCAGGATCAGAACGCCGGCAGCGCGTATGGCGAAGAAGCTGGATTTTCGCAATTATGTGGCATGGCGGCTGGAGTCGTCTGTCTCGAGGGTGATCAGAAACTTCCAGACGAACTACTGCACGGGTCTGCTTGGAGCCAAGGAAAGGCAACTCGACGAGACCGATCTGGAGGCGGCGAAAGCAACGCTGAAGTCAACACCCATGGTCGGGCTGGTGGAGCAGTTCGATGAAAGCATGGTGGTGTTTGAGCAGGCCTTGCGTTCCTACTTCCCGCACATCGATCTCGCATACATCCACCAGAACGCGGGCCAGGAACTTGCAAGGGCGAAACACGGACTGATCGGCGCTCTGGTCTCCAGGTTGATAGCGCGCCCGACTTCGATCCCGAACGACTCACTCGTCGGTCCCGATTCCAGCACCGTGCTGCAGATGCTCGGGCCGGACCTCGCCGGAAAATTGGTCCAACGCAATGCCCTCGACGCCGCCCTGCACGCGTGGAGCGCGAACCTGCTGCGGTCCCGGCTGGAGCAGATAACCGGGTGGGAGCAGCGGCTTCAGGATTTCCGTGAACGTTGCGCCTCCTTGAGGGACGGGCAAGGCGCCGGGGTAAGTTCCCATATCAGGGTAACCGCCCAATGAACGCGCGGACCGCCTTGATCGTACTGGGCATGCA
>CAZNWR010000171.1:0-2921 GCA_964576645.1 uncultured Enterobacteriaceae bacterium
CAAGGTCGCATTGTCCTTGGTATTTTCCAGGCGCTTTGCGGCTTCTTTTTTCTCCTGTTCCGCCTTCTTCAGGGCGTCCATCAACAGACTCACGTCTATCTACCTCCCGGGTTCGGAACGGATCACCTGCCGAGCTTAAGGTATGGCTTGTACATGCGCAGATCGGCCTCCACGCTGGGATTGCGAACGATCACCGGTCTCAGAAATATGACCAGTTCCGTCTTGCCGTACTCCCGCGAGCGGGTCTTGAACGCCTCGCCCAACAGGGGCACCCGTGCAAACCCGGGGATCTCGGAATTTGTATTCGTGGTCGTGTTCTGCATCAGCCCGCCCAGCACCGCGATCTGGCCGTTGTCGACACGCAATACCGATTCCATTTCCCGGGCGCGGATCTCGGGGATCTGGTTGGGCGTAGTCAGCAACGGATTGGGATCCGTCTTGTAGTCCGCGATCCTGGAAATCGTGGGGCGCACGTCGAGGATGACCGACTGGTTGCTGTTGATCTGGGGTGTAACCGCCATGACGATACCCACCGGCACGGTATGCGGCGTCGTCTGCACGGATGTCTGCGTGCCCGAATTGACCACGTTGGTCTGTTGCGACTCCACGGTGAAATAAACGATGTTGTCGACTACTTTCAGAATCGCCGTCTGATCATTGAGCGCCATAATCTGCGGGCTGGAAAGTACGCTGACGGTGCCGAACTGCTGCAACAGCTTGAGCGTGGCACTGATCGTGTCACGGCCGGCCGTGTTGGGATCGGTGTACTTCAGCAGAAAGGCAGTCAGCGGATTGGTCGACAGGGCGGCACCGGCGATGGTGGCCGAGCTGAAGTTGAAACCCGCCTTACCGGCCTTGCTCAGGTAGGACCAGTCAATGCCCGCCTGGTATTGGTTGTTCAGGGTCACTTCGACAATGGTCGCCTGGATCAACACCTGGCGTTCCGCACTCGACATCAGTCGATCCAGCAGCTTCTGGATCTCCTCATGCTGGCGCGCCGTGGCGCGCACCGTCAACAGGCCGGTTTCCGGGTGGGGAATAACGTCCTTTGTCACCGGGAGTTCGCCCCCGCTCCCGCCACCGCCGCTGGTGCTCTCACCGATTATCGCCTGCACGTTCCTTACCAGATCCGCCCAGAAGTGGTTGACGGCGATGCTTTTTACTTTCGTGGTGGAGTTGGTCCCGCCGCCGCCGGTGGCGCCGCTACCGCCACTGCTTCCACCGGCGCCGGCCGCACCCCCGCCGCTGGTGGCGGCGATCTGGGTCGAAATTGACACCGAGCTGTCCGTGTCGCGGGACATATTGAGATAGTTGACGGAATAGGTCCGGAAAAACGGCTTGTCCGGCGTAATAAACAAGTTGTTGTCATGCAGTTCGTAGCGCAGGTCCACCTGCCTGGCGATGCGATCCAGCAACTGGTCCAGGGTCTGGTTGACGGCGTTCATGGTTACCACGCCGGTTATGGAAGGATCCACGTCCACGTTCAATTTCGCGTCCCGCGCCAGCGCAAACAACAGCTCCTTCACCGGAACCTCATTGACCACCACGGTATATTTCTCAACCTTGGCCGGGGCTTTGGGCTTGGGTAACTGGGGCGCGGTCTGCTGCACCAGGTTGGGAATACCGGCCGCGGGTGCCGCTTTCGCGGATTCGCTGATATGGCCTTTGGACGGCGTATAAGGCTTGGGCGGCAGCCTGTCGCAGCCGGCCAATACGAGAAACAGGCAAAGGATTTTAGTCAGATTTCGCATCGGGAAGACGAGTCGTCGCTAGCGTTGATTTGTTTTTCCGGTCTTCGCCGGGTCCCTACGCCATCGGAAGTAATTATATACTTTATTTCAAGTCTTTGAGGACTATAGATTTTCCGGCCTGTTCAGGGGCCGATAAACGATGGACCAGCACACCCGGCAGATATCCGCCGGCGCGACCTTGTCCGCCAGCACCGCGACCTCTGGAGGGCGGGCGTGCAACTGCCGGCGCAGCTCTTCCGCCTCCGCCGGCGTCAGGCGTGAATCCCCCACATCCTGTATTTGATACATGGGAGTCAGGCCAATCAGGCTTGTGGCCTGGCCCGGGGTGGCAACCGCTCCCGGGGTTTCAGCCGTTGCCTGGTCATTCCCCACCTGGCCGGACGGAGACGCCGAAGCCGGCGCCGGTTTTGCGGCCTTGACCGGCGGCGTGGCTGTTTCCGGAGGGGCTTTTGTCACTCCGGGAGTGGCCGCTTCGGCCGCCTTCGAGATGGCCCGTGGCTTTGCCGCTGCAACGGCCGGCGGCCGCGCATCGGAAAGGGAACGGGGTGCCGGGGCAGCCGCGACCGCACGGGTAAGCGGTGAATGCGCACGCCACCATAAGTAGCCGGCGGCACACATCGCCAGCAGCATCATCCCCAACAACAACGGCTGCCACAGCGTTCTGGCCATAGCGCCGAACTCGCTGTCGCGCGCCGCCTTGCGCACATGTTGCGAAGTCACTTTTCTGGAACCATCCGCGTAGGCTGCCAGCAGGGATTTGTCGGCGAGGATATTGATGCGCCGCACCAGTCCCTCGGAGTTGACGCCGATGCGGCGAATGGCTCCGCGCTCGAAAATCTCGCCCGCGCGAAAGCCGCACGAGCGCAGGCGGGTATTGAGATATTCCCGGATATCGTCCGTGGCGAAGGGATCCAGATGGAAACTGTAGGTGATCCGCTCCTTGAGTTGGCGGATCTCCCTGTGCGCCAGTTGTTCGTCCAGTTCCGGTTGTCCGAACAGCGCGATCTGCAACAGCTTGTGCTGCTGCGTTTCCAGGTTGCTGAGCAGCCGGATCTCCTCCAGCGTGTCCACCGGCATGCTCTGGGCCTCCTCCACCAGCGCCACCACCCGGCGGTTGCCGGCGTGCAGCTCCAGCAGCGCCTGCTGCAGTCGGTGCATGACCTGCAGCCG
>CAZNWR010000171.1:2931-6708 GCA_964576645.1 uncultured Enterobacteriaceae bacterium
CGGATCTCCTCCAGCGTTTCCAGCGGCATGGCCTGGGCTTCCTCGACGAAAACCACCACCTGTCGATTGCGCGCATGCTCGCGCATCAGGTATTCCTGCAACTTGCTCATTACATACAGGCGCGAGCTGTTGCTTTGCACCGGCAGCTTCAGCTCAAGCGAGATGGCGAACGGGATCTGCGCCGGCGATAGGCTCGGGTTCGCCAGGTAGACCACCTCGACGGATTCCGGCAGCTCCTTTTCCAACATGCGGCACAACATGGTCTTGCCGCTACCCACTTCGCCGACGACCTTGACGATACCCTCGCCATTGTTAATTGCGTAGATAAGCGCTTCCAGTATTTCGCCGCGCTTGCCGCCCGGATAGAAAAGGCTGGTATCAGGAGTGATCCTGAATGGGGGCTGCGACAGTCCGAAGTATTCGTAGTACATGGCCGTTATTCAGGCACCTGGATAGAGAGCCGCTGAATCCTGCTGTAAAGTGTCGTACGGTTTATTCCCAGCAGGCGCGCGGCCTTGCTCAGGTTGCCGCCGGCCAGGCGCAGCGCCGTTCTTATATATCCCCGCTCCCATTCCTCCATGCGTTCGTCCAGGCGGAACGCCCGCTCGTGCAGTTCACGCTCCAATGCTTCATCAGACTGTTCCACTGCCGGTGATTGTGGAAGGCACACGTCCGTTTCCACCTCGTTTGACAGTTCCTGAAGTCCGACGTTACGGCCGGCATACTTGGCGCTGAGCCGTATCACGATGTTGCGCAGTTCGCGCACGTTGCCGGGGAAGGAATAATCCTGGAGAAACTTCCGGGCCTCCTGGTCCAGTTTGAACGGCGGGTTGCCTGCCGCATACATGTCCTTGAACTTCTCCAGCAGAAGAAGGCAATCGTCTTCGCGTTCGCGCAGCGGCGGAACCAGGACGGTCAGCACACCCAGCCTGTGGTAGAGGTCCTGGCGAAACTTTCCACTGCGCACCTCCTCGGGCAATTCGCGGTTGGTGGCCGCGATGATGCGCGCACTGGACTTGCGCGGACGGGTTTCGCCGAGCCGGTAGTATTCGCCGTTTTCCAGTACCCGCAACAGTTTGGACTGCAGGTCCAGCGGCAAATCCCCGATTTCATCCAGCAGCAGACTGCCGCTGTCCGCCTCTTCGAAGAAGCCGGCGTGCCCCTGGGTGGCGCCGGTAAAAGCGCCCTTGGCGTGGCCGAAAAGCTGAGCCTCCAGCAGATCCTTGGGCAAGGCGGCGCAATTGATGGTGAGGAACGGTTCATCGGCGCGTGGACTCTGTTCGTGAAGATAGCGTGCCACCAGTTCCTTGCCGCTTCCCGACTCGCCCTGTATCAACACCGGAAACGGCATTTGCGCAAACTGCCGTATCAGTTCATGCAACGTCCGGATGGCCGCGCTGTCGCCCAGCAGCATGCCGCCCTTGCCTTCACCCACGCCCTGTTCGCGTTCCGCATCCAGCATCATCAACTGGTGGGTAAGCCGGCTTTTCAGCAGCGGGACGTCACAGGGCTTCGGTACGAAGTCCACGGCGCCCAGGGTCAGGGCGTGCTGAATGTTGGCATGCTCGCTCTGCCCCGACAGCACCAGGATCTTCATGTTGGGATTGAACGCCAGGAGCTCGTTGATCAACTCGAATCCTTCATCCGGCACGTGTGGATTCGGCGGCAATCCCAGATCCACCAGTGCCAGGGACGGCGGATCGGAGGCGGACTGGAGTCGCGACCTTGCCTGGGCGCGCGTGCCGGCCGTGGATATATTGAATTCCGTGCCCAGCGCCAGCGACAGCGATTCCACGATAAGCGGATCGTCGTCCACGAACAGCAGGGCCGGCCGGGGCCCGGCGTCGACGCTCATTTCGGCCTGTTGCGCGCTCACGGCCATGTCACTTTGGAAATCACGGAAAAAACATACGCCTGTGCCCTGAAGCGGACAAGCGTTCAACGCGGATTATTCGTGAACCCTGACCTTATGTGGCGGACGGGTCCTGCCAGCGGGCACGGTCTTCGTGCTCGCCCCGATTCGCCGGGAGCGAATCGGGAACGCCGAAGGCGGCCCGGAGGGCGAGCGCCATGGACGGCGCGAGACAGGCTGCGCGCGATAGACCAAACCCGCTGTCACCCGTCCGCAAGCTATCCCGCCGCTCACGAATAATCCACCCTAACTACCAGTCTGCCAGGTCCCCAGGTCCAGGTTTTTCCAGATCTCCACCGGGGCCTCAAACTGGTTCATGGTGTAGAAGTGAAGACCCGGCGCCCCACCGTCCATCAGGTCTCGGCACAACTGGATTGTCACGTCCGTTCCGAACTCGCGAATGGCCCGCCGGTCATCGCCGAAATCGCGCAGGCGCTTGAGGATCCACCTGGGAACCTCGGCGCCGCAGGACTCCGAAAAGCGCAGCAACTGCGAACAGTTGATGATGGGCATGATGCCCGGAACGATGGGAATTTCAATGCCGATGCGGCGACAACTGTCGACGAACCGGAAGTAGGCATCCGGATTGTAGAAGTACTGGGTAATTGCCCCGTCAGCGCCCGCATCCACCTTGCGCTTGAAATTCCTGAGATCGGCGCCGGCGCCGGGGGCCTGGGGATGAAATTCCGGATAGCATGCCACCTCGATGCGGAAGTAATCGCCGGTTTCACGCCGTATGAACTCAACCAGTTCGCTCGCATAGCGCAGGCTGCCACCGCCTGCCGCCCCCGACGGCAGATCGCCGCGCAACGCCACGATATGTTTGAATTCCTGTTCCCGGTAGCGTCCCAGCACCGCCCGCACCTCGTCCGCACCGGCACCGATGCAGGAAATGTGCGGCGCCGCTTCCACCCCGGTATCGCGCCGGATCTGCATTACCGTGTCGAAGGTCTTGTCGCGGGTACTGCCGCCCGCCCCGTAGGTTACCGAAAAATAGTCCGGCCCCAGTTGTGCCAGTTTCCCGCAGGTACTGCCAAGCCTCGCCGCCGCTTCAGGCGTGCGCGGCGGAAAAAACTCGAAACTGATTGGGCGATGAGAGTTGCTCATTGCGGCCGGACCCTGGCCGGGCGGTTGTTCAATACCGGTAGTGGTCAGGCTTGTAGGGTCCGTCCACCCCGACACCGATGTACGCTGCCTGTTCCGGAGTGAGCTGCGTCAGGTTTGCGCCAATGCGTTCCAGATGCAGCCTGGCCACTTTCTCATCGAGATGCTTGGGCAGTACATGGACGTCCTTTTCATATTCACCGTTGCGGGTGTACAGCTCGATCTGCGCCAGCACCTGGTTGGTGAACGAATTGGACATGACAAAGCTCGGATGTCCCGTGGCGCAGCCGAGGTTCACCAACCGTCCCTTGGCCAGCAGGATGATGCGCTTGCCGTCGGGGAATATAACGTGGTCCACCTGCGGCTTGATTTCCTCCCACTGGTATTTCTCAAGGCCGGCCACATCGATTTCGTTATCGAAGTGCCCGATATTGCAGACGATGGCCTGGTTCTTCATGCGCTTCATGTGATCGTGCCGTATCACGTTATAATTGCCGGTCGCGGTGACGAAGATATCAACCTTTTCACAGGCATCATCCATGTTCACGACGCGGAAACCCTCCATTGCCGCCTGCAACGCGCAAATGGGATCAACCTCGGTCACCCAGACCGTCGCGCCCAGCCCGTGCAGCGACTGCGCACAGCCCTTGCCCACGTCACCATAGCCAAGCACCAGTACGGTCTTGCCCGCGATCATGACGTCGGTGGCGCGCTTGATTCCGTCGACCAGTGATTCGCGGCAACCGTACAGGTTGTCGAAT
>CAZNWR010000172.1:0-6693 GCA_964576645.1 uncultured Enterobacteriaceae bacterium
GCCATCCACGCGGATCATCGGCGGCAAGCCGGCAGACAGGT
Source organism: uncultured Enterobacteriaceae bacterium (assembly GCA_964576645.1). GTDB lineage: Bacteria > Pseudomonadota > Gammaproteobacteria > Eutrophobiales > Eutrophobiaceae > CAZNWR01. The sequence goes on from CAZNWR010000172.1 coordinate 42, forward strand.
GCAAGTCCGACGCCTTGTTCTTGACGCTGAAGGCAAGCAGTTCACCGATATCCATTTAACCCTCCAGATGCAGTGAAGTCTTTTTTGAACTTGAAACCGGGTCCGGGGTGTACGTGGGGATTATCACCGCTCTCCCCGCTATCGACGCATCCATTTGATAATTATACTTATAATTTAAAGAGATCCCGTTCCACAGGGCCAATGTTACTGGCTTTTTGAAGTATAGCCTACCGGGTTTTCATGAAAAACATCAGACAGCGTCTGCAACAGGTTCTGGACAGCATCCGCGCCGCCGAAAGCGAATTCGGGCGTAGCCCGGGATGCGTCGAACTGCTGGCGGTAAGCAAGACCCGGTCACCGGAAGAGGTGCGCGCGGCGTTTGCCGCCGGACAACACGCTTTCGGTGAAAACTACGTGCAGGAAGCAGTGACAAAAATGGACGCACTGGCGGACCTGCCGTTGCACTGGCATTTCATCGGTCCGCTTCAGTCCAACAAGGCGCGTGTGGCGGCCGAGCGTTTTGACTGGGTCCATTCCGTCGATCGGCTCAAGGTCGCACGCCGCCTGAACGACCTGCGCCCGGCTGACCTGGCGCCCCTGAACGTCTGCCTTCAGATCAACGTCAGCGACGAGGCTTCCAAAAGCGGCATCGCCCCGGACGCGGCGGTCGAGCTTGCTTCCGCGGTGGCGGCGTTGCCGCGCCTCAGGCTGCGAGGACTGATGACCATGCCGGCGCTTGAGCACGATTTCGAGCGCCAGCGCGCCCAGTTCCGCGTGCTGAGCCGATGCCTGGAACAGCTCAGGCAAGACGGATTCGCCGTGGACACGCTGTCGATGGGCACCACCGGTGACCTGCGCGCGGCAATCGCCGAAGGCGCCACCCTGGTGCGCGTCGGCACGGGCGTCTTCGGCCCGCGCCCGGGCTGACTGCAACAAGTGGGTGGCAAGTTGGTAAACTCCCCGGACACAACGCAATGACGCGGACACGGAAATGAAAGATACGGCCATCGCCGTTATTGGCTGCGGCAACATGGGGCGCAGTCTGCTGGGCGGACTCATCGCGGACGGACACCCACAGGAGAAACTGCGCGCCGCTGATCCGAACGCAGATCAGCGAGAGCGCGCGGCCAGGCTGTTCGGCATCGATATTTTCGCCAACAACGCCGATGCCATCCGTGACGCCGACGTGGTGGTGCTGGCGGTGAAACCTCACCATGTCCGGGACACCGTGAGCGGCTGCGCCGAAGCGCTGCTCCGGCAGCGCCCGCTGCTGGTCTCCATCGCGGCGGGCGTACGCCTGGCGGCCATAAGGAAATGGCTCGGTGCGGACCTGCCGGTGGTGCGGGCCATGCCCAACACCCCGGCCCTGGTCAGCGCGGGCGCCTCCGGATTGTTTGCAAACGACCAGGTTCGTCCCCACCAGCGCGAGCTGGCCGAAGCGGTCCTGCGGGCCGTGGGGGTGGTGCTGTGGCTTGAGGAAGAATCCCTGCTGGACGTGGTAACGGCCGTTTCCGGGAGCGGCCCCGCTTATTTTTTCCTGCTCATGGAAGCGCTGGAAGATGCCGGGACAGATCTGGGACTGACCCGGGAACAGGCACGGCTGCTGGTACTGGAAACCGCATTTGGATCCGCCAAAATGGCCCTGGAGGGTGAATCCGCTCCCCGGGAGCTGCGCCGACAGGTCACCTCACCCGGCGGCACCACGGAGAAGGCGGTGGCAACTCTGGAGCAGGCGGATTTTTCCGGCCTGCTGGCGCGGGCCGTCGCCGCCGCCCGGCGCCGTTCCACGGAACTGGCGGATACCTACGGAGAAAGCTGAATGGGAAATTCCATCGCCCAGGCCCTGGTGTTCCTGATCAACACCGTTTTCGGCCTTTACATCCTGGCCGTCACTCTGCGCTTCCTCCTGCAATTGGTGCGGGCGGATTTCTATAATCCCATTTCCCAGGCGCTGGTGAAGATCACCAACCCGCCGCTGCGGCTCCTGCGCCGGGTCATCCCCGGTTACCGTGGCATTGACTGGCCCTCGCTGGTGCTCGCGCTGGTGCTCAAGATCACGCAGTACGCCCTGATTTTCCTGGTGCTCAGCGGCGGACTGCCGGGGATACTCGGGCTGTTGCGGCTGAGCGTGGCGGATCTGCTGCAACTGGTCCTGTACATCTTTATGTTCTCCATCATCATTGAGGCGGTCATGAGCTGGGTGAACCCCGGCGCGTACAACCCCCTCACCGTGATCCTGTACCGGCTGAACCGGCCGCTGCTGGATCCCGCCCGGCGCCTGCTGCCCCCCATCGGCGGCCTCGATTTCTCTCCGTTTCTGGTGCTGGTTGCGCTGCAACTCGTCAACATTCTCTTGATCACGCCCCTGTTCGGCGGCGCCGCCGGTCTCGGGTTTCTCTGAATGCCCGGAACAGTGCCGCTCGCGGCCAGGGGTCGAAGCAGGCGCTTCGACCCCTGGTGACTGAGGTGGAAGCGGGTTGGTTGCAGCGGACCGAAGACGGCCTTCGTCTCTCTCTGCATGTGCAACCGGGCGCGGCCCGGACCGAGGCCGCCGGTCTTCACGATGGCCGCCTGCGCCTGCGCGTCAACGCGCCCCCGGCGGAGGGTCGGGCCAATCGGCGTCTCAGCGAGTGGCTCGCGGGCGAATTCGGGGTGCCGCGCAGCAAGGTGGAGCTACTGAGCGGCGCCGGCGGCCGCCGCAAGAGCGTCTTCATCAAGTCCCCCAAGCGCATTCCCGACTGGCTCCACACCCTCGCCCCCAACCTCTAAGTGAACACGCCGGGCCGGTAACGAAGCGGGCGTCTCCGCTCTCGTTTGCCTGGAGTAATTGACGCGTTGGGTGGGCCTGCTCCGCTTTTGCTTCGCGGTTCATCCCTGAACTGCTCGCAGCAGCGCTCGCGCTCCACCTTCCCTGGCTGCGCGCTTCGCTCATGCCGCTGCGCAGACCCACCCAACGCTCAGGATTCTCCGTGCCAACGGGAGGGGACGGCCGGATGCGGGGTGTTCGCAAAGCGTCATGTGGAGCGCGCGATACACGGACGTAGGCAGCGCGCGGAACTGATTCGAGCGGCACACGGATGTGTCGCGAGATTAAGCGGCGCGGACACCCCGCATCCCGGCCAAAACGTCCAAATAGCCGTGCCCGCTGGCAGGACCCGCCCGCCTCGAACGGCAAGATTAAGCAGAGCGGACGCCTTGCGGCCGCGGCGCCGTGGGTTAAGAATCGATGTCGTAATCGATAATGAGCGGCGCGTGATCGGAAAAGCGCTTGGCCGTGTAAATGGACGCGCGCCGCACCTTGTCCTTCAGGCCCGGCGTGATCACCTGGTAATCGATACGCCAGCCCACGTTCTTCTCCCTCGCCCGCCCCCGGTTCGACCACCACGTGTAGCGATCCGGGCGCGGATCCACCACCCGGAACGCATCCACCATCCCCACAGGCCCGAACACCTGATCCAGCCAGGCGCGCTCCTCGGGGAGAAAGCCGGAATGCTTCTGATTGCCGCGCCAGTTCCTGATATCGATCTTCTTGTGCGCGATGTTCCAGTCACCGCAAACAATGAACTGCCGGCGCGCGCGCCGCATTTTCTTCAGCAGCGGCAGCAGCCTGTCCATAAAATCGATCTTGACCGCCTGGCGTTCCGGGCCCGACGTGCCCGACGGCAGGTACAGCGAAACCACGCTGAACCCGTCGAAATCCGCCTGCAGAAAGCGCCCCTCGGTGTCGGCGGATGGCCACCCCAGGCTGGTGGTGACGCGCCTGGGACAGCGCTTTGCATACAGGGCCACGCCGCTGTAGCCCTTCTTTTCCGCATCATTAAAGAAGCCGTGCCAGCCGCGCGGTGAAAGCACGCTTTCATCGAGCTGGTGTGTGTGCGCCTTGGTTTCCTGCAGGCAAATCACGTCCGCCTTCTGCTTCTTCACCCAGTCGAAAAAGCCCTTGTTCCGTGCCGAGCGGATACCGTTCAAATTCAAAGTGATGACTTTCATCGGCTGGTTTACTCCCACGACCCCGGGTTATGATACCCAATCCGGACGATCCGGAACCAAACATGTTTCTCGCCAAGCTCGCGACGACCGCCAAGGGCGGGAAGAAAACTGAAGTCGTATCATGTCATGGTTCGCTTGGCGACCTTGGCGTCTTGGCGAGAAATCCATTTCCGCCGACAGTTCGACGCTAGAGACCAAACGCCGGATGCACGACTATCAGCGCGAGTTCATCGAGTTTTCCCTGGAGGAAGAGGTGCTGCGCTTCGGCGAATTCACGCTGAAGTCCGGGCGCATCAGCCCCTATTTTTTCAACAGTGCGTTGTTCAACACCGGCACGGCGCTGTTGCGCCTGGCGCGGTTCTACGTTGAGGCTATCGAGCAGGCGGGAGTTGAGTTCGACATGTTGTTCGGTCCGGCCTACAAGGGCATCCCACTTGCCGCCGCCGTGGCCATTGCCTATGCGGAACGGCCCGGACGCCGCCTGCCCCTGTCCTTCAATCGCAAGGAGGAAAAGGACCACGGCGAAGGCGGGCTGACGCTGGGCGCTCCCATCGCCGGGCGCGTGCTGATCATCGACGACGTCATCACCGCCGGCACTTCGGTCGGCCAGTCCATGTCCCTGATCCGGGAGGCGGGGGCACGGGCGGCGGGCGTGGCAATCGCACTGGATCGCCAGGAGAAAGGTTCCCGCGGTGAATCTGCCGTTCGCGAGATCGAGGAAACCCATGGTATTCCGGTCATAAGTATCGTAAAAATGGCCAATATCGTGGAGTTTCTCCAGGAACGCAGCGGAGCCGAGGACCAGTTGCGCGCCATCACCCGGTACAGAGACGAATTCGGCGTGGATGTTGTTTAAATGAAGCCCTTATCGACGCCTCCCTCAGCTTGTATAATTTTTAACATCTCCGGTCGCCAACCGGCCAAAGTCTAAGGACAGGGGTCGATCATGATTCAGAATTCAGCCAAGTCTCCCTTCATTGCCTATCTCCTCGCGACGGGGCTTGGTTTTGCCCTGCCCGCGTTCGCCGCCAATTCACATATGCCCAACTCCATCAAATGCTGGACCAACAAGCAGGGCGTGCGCGAATGCGGCACTTCGGTGCCTCCTGAGTACTCCCAGGAAGGCCACGAGGTGTTGAACTCGCAGGGCAGGGTGATCAAAGAGGAGGAACGGGCGAAAACGCCTGAAGAGCTGAAGGAAGAGGCGCGCAAGGCTGCGGAAAGGAAGAAACTGGAACTGAAGAAGAAGGAAGCCGCACGGCGCGACAGGGTGCTGCTCGCCACTTATACCTCGGTCGGAGACATCGAGCATATGCGCGACGAGCAACTGAAGGCGCTGGATTCGACTATCAAAGTCACCAAAGCCCGAAATGACAAGATTCAACAGGATTTGGACAAACGCATCGACGACGCCGCCGCCCGGGAGCGCTCGGGAAAGAAGCCAAGCAAGGAGCTGCTGGCCGACATAAAATCGCTGCGCAGCCAGATTGCCCGCAACCAGAAGTACGTCGAGGATCGGCAGAAGGAAAAGAAGGAAATTCAGCAGCAATACGAAGACAAGATTAACCGCTTCAAGGAACTGAAGGCGCAGGGCCGCTAGCGGGCCGCCAAAACAAACCGACCTGCAGCGCCTTCCACTGGTCCTCCGCCTGCAGCGTCGGCTTGCGTTCGAAACCGCTGCGCACGAACTGGCTGGCGCGGCCTTCTATCATGGCCATGATCTGATTGGCCGCGGCATCGATGGAAATGGCCGCGCGCGGCCCGTCCGTCAGGTGCGCTTCACGCAGGATCTGCTTCAACTGGGTTTCCACGCGCTCGAAGAATTTCGCCGCCCGTGCCCGCAGCCTTTCGTTCTCGCCGACCAGCGCATCGCCCAGCAGTACCCTGGTGATGCCCGGATTGCGCTCCGCAAATCCAAGTAGCAGCATGAGCACTCGCTCGCACCGGATGATTACATCCTTTTCCTGTTCAAGTATGCGGTTGGTCAGGCCGAACACCGATTCTTCGGCAAAGTCGATCAGCGCCTCGAACATCTGCGCCTTGCTGGCGAAGTGCCGGTACAGGGCGGCCTCGGACACACCCACGGCCCTGGCCAGCGAGGCGGTCGTAATGCGGGAGCCCGGATGAGTTTCCAGTTCCGTCGCAAGCACTTCCAGGATCTGCTGGCGCCTGTCGGATCTGTGCCGCATATTCAAGCCGTACCCTAGGCCTTGCCGCGATGGCCGTGAATCAGGGTGCCGACGCCGTGGTCCGTCATCAACTCCAGCAACACCGCATGCTTGACCCTGCCATCTATGATATGCGCCGCCTTGACGCCGGAATTAACGGCATCCAGGGCGGAGCGGACCTTGGGCAGCATCCCGCCGGTAATCACGCCGTCCCGGATTAGCTCCTGTACCTCATCCTGCGAAAGCCCGGTCAGCACCTTGCCTTCACTGTCCAGTACGCCTTTCGTGTTGGTCAGCATGATCAGCTTTTCCGCTCCCAGCACCTGGGCCAGTTTGCTCGCCACCAGATCCGCATTGATATTGTAGGACTGCCCATCGTCGCCCACGCCGATGGGCGCGATAACCGGAATGAAGTCGCCGCTGACCAGCATATCCACTACGGCGGTGCGGATCCCCACGACCTCGCCCACGTGGCCGATATCGATGATTTCGGG
>CAZNWR010000173.1:0-6649 GCA_964576645.1 uncultured Enterobacteriaceae bacterium
ACCTTCGGAAAGGGTACGGTGCAGAACATTGTCGATCTCAACCGCTACGTGAACGATTCCGGCAAAAATCTCGGTCAACTCAAGACCACCATCGCCCAGTTCTTTCGGGTCAGCGGAAGCAGCAACCAGTTCAGGGGCGTCATTCCCGACATCATCTTTCCCACCGCAAAATATGACAATGACGACGGTGAGCGCGATCTTCCCAATGCCCTGCCATGGGACCACGTGCCACCGGCCCACTACATTCCCGCCAGCGCGCCGACCAACGACTTCGCGGAAGTGAGACAACGCGCAGAGGCGCAAATCAAACATGACCCGCTGTTCCAGGTCCTGCTCAAGGAGTTGAAGCTGTCTCACGAGATGGCCCAGCGCAAGTCGGTTTCCCTGAACGAGGCGACGCGCAAGCAGGAACGCGACAAGTTGCTTGAAGAGCGGCACGAACTGCGAAATGAGTATCGCGCGGCCCAGGGACTGCCGCCGCTGCCCAGCAACAGTGACCTGAATGCCCAGGAAAAGGCCGACGAGAAGGCCATCGAGGCGGAATCCAAGAATGGCCACAAACCTCCGGACGCCGAACTGATCGAAACCGGGCGCATTCTCATGGATTTAATCCACCCCGGGATGCGCACCGCGTCCAAGGTATCCTGGGCCACACCGTCAACGACGAAAGCAGCCAGTTAGGCCCGCGGAGCCCGCGACGGCCATAAGGTCGCCATTCCGGCCCAATAGCCCCCACACCGTCATTCTGGCCATTGGGCCAGAATCCAGTGGAATAAAGTGTCCGCAGCGCGGACTCGTTGAATTAACTGGGTCCTGGACCTGCCGCCGCCGGCTAACGCCGGCTCTGTTGGTCCAGGATGACGGAGAAACGCGCTGGACGTCCAGAATGACGTCCCGGTACTAATCGGGGGGACAGACAGGGGTCAAGGCGCATACTTCGACCCCTGCGCGAAGGCTCCTAGTAACTGAGCAGGATGCCCAGATCCATGCGGCTGGCGCGATGCCGGTCCGCCGCCGGACCCACGCGCGGATCCCTGAGCTGAAAGCCGTAATCGAAGCGGACCGTCAGGTACGGAGGAATGGTGTAGCGGATACCGGGGCCGAAACTGTCCAGAATGTAATTGGACGGCTGCTGCGGTTTCACGGTGTGATTGAACAGGTAGGCATAATCATAGAACAGCAGGAACTGGAGCTGGTCGCCAAGCTGGGTCGGCAGATGCAATTCCTTTGACGGGCTGATAGTCGGCGTGCGCAGTTCGAAATTGACAATGTAACCCTCGTCGGCGTTAACCGCGCGCTCTTCGTAGCCCCTGACGGTGGCATAGCCGCCGGCGCCCAGTTGTTCGCTGCCCAGCAGGTTCTCGTTGGATATCTGACCGGTCACCTTACCGAACAGCGTGAAGTTCTTATACAGACGCTGCACGCGCTCCGCCTCGAAGCGGGCGTAGACGTAATCGGCGGACGCCCGGTAGTGGAACTTCTCGAAGTTGGAGTCCTTGTTGAAATGGGTCATGCTGCCCGGGCTCCAGTAGGTACTGGCGACAAAACTGGTCCGCCCCCAGTTATCCGGCATTTCCGCCGAATACCTGAATACCATCTGGCTGATGTCGGCCTCGGATGCCAGCACCTGGGTACCACCGAATTCCAGGTTGTTGTTGGAGCGCTTGAAGTCGTACCCGACGGTGAATTCATGGGACAGGTCGCGCAACCCTTTGAACGGGATCCGCGGCAGCGGGATGGTGTAGCGCGGGCTCAACTGGTAGGAACGGCCCCTCAGGTTGAGCTTGGTAAGTCCGCCGGGCAGGGTACCGGGCTTTACGGAAGTCGTCACATAGCTGCCGAAAACCGAAAAGATGTTATGCCAGGGCAGCGGAATAACATACGTGCCCGAGTGGGCGTTGAAATAGGATGTGGCGTTGTTGAAGGTGTACTGGTAATTCAGCTGCTGGTCCAGGCCAAATACGTTGCCCCAGTTGAACCCCAAATTCCAGCGGTTGTCACCCGTATACTTGTTGCCCGAATCTTCGTAGCCGCCATAGATGCGCAGCGGAAAGCGATCACGTGTGCGCAGAATGACATCCGTGCCTCCAGGTTCGTTGCCGCGGGCATAGACCAGGTCCACGTGCCGGAACGGATTCCGGTTGAGCCAGGAGATGTTCGCCGCCACCTTGCTCTGGCGTATTACCGCCCCCTTGTGAAGCCGGACCTCCGACAGCAGCAGCTTGTCGGAAAAATGCTTGTTACCCTCGGCGCGCACCGCTTCCAGGTGTCCTTTCAGTACCACGACCTGAATATCGCCGCTGGTAATGTCCTGCGCCGGGATCACAACGTCAACCACCGGAAAGTCGTGCTTCGCGTAGAAGGCCACGACATCATGGTTCAGGTCCTTCAAGGTCTTCAGCGTGACCGGCTGGCCGATGTACTTGTTGGCCACCTTGTTGAAGGCCGGCGTCGCCAGGACGTCTCCGGTATTCGCCTGCACTCCCTGCACGCCGCTGACACCAGACTTCTTCACTTGATCCTGGGAAGTAACAAACACCAGGCCCTGCAGGGCCGGGAGCAACTGTGTATTTTCGTTGGCCTGGCCGGCGCCGCTGGCGCCGGGCCGCGCCACGCCGGGACGCATGGGCTCGCTTGCACTGCCGGGTCGGGCTACCCCGGGCCGCTCGGAGTTATCGTTCCTGGACACCTGCAAGGGCTCAACGGAGCCCGGCGACATGGGCTCGCTGATGGTGCCGGGCGGCCCCTCGCCGGGACGCACGACGCCAGGCCGGTCCGCGTCGCTCAAGCGGATAATGCCGTTTTCGCCAGGCAGCTTTGGCGCGACCGCGGCGGCATCCTGGGCGAACGCCGGCCTCGCAGCCGGTAGGCACGCCAACACAACCGCAACCGCCAGTGTTCGCAGCAAAACGGAATGGATGGCCTGTCCCGCAGGCCCCCCGTTTCCCCCAACTCGCGAATTTTTCCGGGCGATAAAGATTTCCGGATCGTTGTTCAGCAAGAGTTATCCTTTTATTTGTGGCCTTTGAGTAATGCAGCCGGAAGCCAGTTCCGTTCCGGCGTGTTCTCATTGACAAGCTGTCCCGGGTCCAATCCCACCACGGGAGCCTGCGTTTCCAGTCCGAAGAAGTACACCCGGTCGGTACCCTGGCCCAGTGCCGTGTAGCTGGAACTCGTCAGCCCGCCCTCAACGTTGGTCGAGGCGGCCGTTATCATACCTGCGCTGGCGATGTTCATGTCGGAACCTTGGTAATCAACCAGGTATTTCACGCCTTCATTCTTGCGCAGATTCTTCTTCTCCTTGATTTCTTCCTGCGGCGGCGGCGCCTTGTAGAAGATGGCGTTGGTTGAGTACGGCACCAGTAGCGTGAATGGCGCACCGTTCCAGGCGTTGTAGTTGGCTACGGCCGGTATGGCCGAGCCGCTGGTCTGGGTCTGGGTCGATGCAAATATGGTAATGGTGCTGCCGCCCAGGTTCATGATGCCGCCAGTGAACAAGGAGTTACCGGAACCGATGTAGCCGTCGTCCGAAATAAAGGTGTAGTTCCCCTTGGGACCGCTGAGGTTTATGGTGCCGTTGTTGACGAAGCTGCCGTTCATCACCGCGGTGTAGGCGCCGTCATTGCTGGCATCCGGCACGTTGAAGTAGCTGTTGTTGGAGTTCAGGTACAGGTACGCCAGCGGCGTCACGCTGCCGATAAAGCCGTTGAAGTACGGCGTTGAACCGATCTCCAGGCCGCCGGGGCCGTCGAGCCGCCGATTAAAGGTCACCTTGTCGGAGGCCGGCTTACCCGATCCGCTTGAATGGATCTGGTAGTCGGTCAACAGCACGACGTGGCTGTTGTAGGTCTGCTCGGACCCTGACTGGATGCTGCCGTCGCCCGCGCCGGGTGCCAGGCCCGCGACCTTTGTGCCGCCATCCAGGTAAATGGTATTTCCGCCCACGTCGATGGTGATGGTGTTGGTGGCGAAGATATCGGCACCGGCCGGAATTTCGCCGCCTTTGGCGCGCGCCTTCACGGTCACGTTCTGGCCGCCCAAGTAGCTGAAGCTGCCGCCATTGGCGATGACGCCGGCGAAGTTCTGCACGCCGTTGGTCTGGGTGCTCAGGTCGATATTGCCGGACTTGGTCTGCAACGTGGCGGTGGTCGCGTTGAGCGGGGCGGACTCCGTGATATCGCCGGCGTGATCCAGGATCAGGTTCACGTCGCCCACGGTGCCGTAGATGGCCACGGCATCGTACTCGCTGATATTAACGGTCTTGGAACCGACGCCACTGAAGTGAATGGTGTCGACATTCGTGTTGAGCCGGGTGTTGGCGCTGCCGGCTCCGCCGGTACCGCCCACCTTGCCCTGGCCCGTGACGAAGGTCAGCAAGGGCGTGGTCACTCCGCCGGTGTAACCCACGGATTCATCAACGACGATGGCGCCGCCGTTATTGATGGTGACGGAGGTGCCGGCCGCCACGTTGGCCGCGCCGGTCCAGGTGCCGCCGTTGTTGTTCAACACGGTGGTGTTGACCGCGTCAATCAACGACTGGTTGCCGTTATCGCCGGTGAGGTTGGTGGTGCCGGTGCTGGTGATGGTCTGCGTGTTTTCCGAATGGATCAGCGCGTCTGAGCCGGACCCGCTGCCATCATTCATATTGAGATTGCCGGAAGCCGTGACGGTCTGAACGCCGCTGGACGAATTCTCAACAACACTGGCATCGGCGTTCGCACCGGAACCGCCCTGGAGATTGACATTGCCGCCGGCGCCGAGGGTCTGGGTGTTGCTGTCGGTGCCGATGATGGCACCCGCCGCCGCACCGCCGGTGACGCTGATGTTGCCGGTGGTGGTGATCATCTGCACGCCTTCGGTCAGCACCGTGGCCGCGGCATTGGCGTTACCTTCTCCGCCCTGGAGGCTCAGGTTGCCGCCGGCGCTGATGGTCTGGTCGCCCGTGGAAACCAGGTTGGCGCTGCCGAAGGCACTGACCGGGTAGGATCCGCTTTGATAGTAGCCGTCGTGGCCGGTCAACTGGATGTTGCCCGCCACGGTCACGTCCTGGGTGCCTTGGCTTTCTATGGTGGCATCGCGGTCACCGCTGTTGTCGCCGCCCACGGCGCCGCCGTTGAGCACCAGGTTACCCGCGGTGGCGCCGATGGTCTGGTCGGTGCCGGCGTAAATATAGGCAAAGTCACCTGCCCCCATGCCGCCGTTCAAGGTGATGCCGGTGCTGCCATTGACGATAATGCTCTGGCTGTTCTCGGCGTAAAACTCGGCCATTGAATCACCTTTGGCGGAATCCATGTTCCCGGTCAGAGTCAGGTTGCCGCTGGACGTGAAAGCCTGGTCGGTACTGCTGCGAATAAATGCGGGCGCCGCCTGCCCGTTGCCGCCGGTGAGCGCCACGTTGCCGGTTACATCGACCGTCTGCAGCGAGCCGGCAGTCATATCGATAACCGCCGCGCTGTCGTCGGCGCTGCCACCGTTAATGGTCAACCCGCCGCCGTTTACCGTGATGTTCTGGGTATCGTCGGCGACGATACCGACGCCGATGCGATTGAAGTCACCGATGGGAACGGAGCTGTTGCCCTGGTTGCCGTTCAGCAGCATGCCGCCGCTGCTGACCGTGATGTCCTGGGTGGACTGGCTGTAAATCAGGGCGTAGTCGTCGGCGCTTGTGGAAGTGCCGCCCTCCAGGTCCACGCCGGCGCCGATCTTGATGACCTGCGCCCCTGCCGACTGGATTGTGGCATAGACCTTGGTTGCCGGATCCGCGCCGCCGGTCAACACCAGGCTGCCGCCGGTGGCGCCGGCGCCGTTGCTGGTGCCGATGGTCTGGGTACCGGCGGAATTGATGATGGCGAAGGTGTCATCCGCGGAACCGCCGTTCAGGGCGATATTGATCGACACGTTCAGTACCTGGGACGCCGTCACGGACTGGTCGATGACCGCCGCGGAATATTGCGCGTCGCCGCCGTTCAGAGCCAGGCTGCCCGCCGTGATGCCGATGGTCTGGGTACCGCTGCCATCCGAGATGATGCCGGCGCCGAAGCGGTAATTGGGAACCGCACCGGAAGTATTGCCTTCGTTGCCGTTGAGCGTGATACCGGTCTTGACCGTGATGCTCTGGGACGGGCCCGTATCCTCAACCAACGCGTAATTGTTGGTTACGGTCGGGCCGTTGGTGCCGCCTTCCAGGTCCAGGGCGCCGTTGTTGGCGACGATGCTCTGGGTGCCCGCCGTGGCCCTGATGGCCGAGTAGTCCCCGTCGGTCGCGCCGCCCGTCAGCGTGATACCGGCCGTACCGTGCACCGTGATGGACTGGCTGGAACCATCGCCTTCGATCAACGCATAGCCGTTGCCGCCGCCGGTGTTGTCCACGTTCGCCGTCGCAATCAGATTGCCGTTCACCACCAGCGTCTGGTTATCCACGGCGTTGATCTCCGCGTACGCGCCGCCGCCGGCCGTATCCAAACTGCCGACACCGCCCTGCAGCACAACGTTTCCGGAAATCGGCGTACCCGAAGTGCCTATATGCTGGGTGTACTGCGATTCGATCTGCGCGTAGGCGTTGGTATCCGCACCACCGCTTACGAAAATGTTGCCCGCGCTCACCGTAATGGTCTGGTCAGAGCCGCTGTCCGCCTCCTGGATCAGGGCG
>CAZNWR010000174.1:0-6568 GCA_964576645.1 uncultured Enterobacteriaceae bacterium
CCACCGCGGTGCTCATAGGCGACGTGATCATCGGCGCCGGCTGCTACGTGGGACCGGCCGCTTCCCTGCGCGGCGATTTCGGCCGCCTGGTCCTGGAACAGGGCGCCAATATCCAGGATACCTGCGTCATGCACGGCTTTCCGGAAAGGGAAACCGTGGTGGAGGAAAACGGTCATATCGGTCACGGCGCCGTGCTGCACGGTTGCCGCATCTGCCGCAACGCGCTGGTGGGCATGAATGCGGTGATCATGGACAGCGCCGTCATCGGTGAATCCTCCTTCGTGGCCGCCTCTTCCTTCGTCAAGGCCGAATTCACCTGCCCGCCGCGCACCCTGGTGGCGGGTGTCCCTGCCACCATCAGGCGCCAGATCACCGAGCAGGAAATGGCTTGGAAAGTGCGCGGCACCCAGGAATACCAGCACCTGGCGGTGCGCAGCGCGCGCACCATGCGCGAAGTACAACCGCTGACGGAAATGGAACCCGATCGCCGGACCTTTCGCATGGATGATCTCAGACCCTTGAAAGAAACGCGGCGTTCCTGAGTTTGCGCTTACGCCCGCTCAAGCGGCGCGGCGTTCCACCAGGGTCAACACATCGTACAGCGCCACCGTCGCGTCGTTCTGGTTTCTGATTTCCACGGCCCACACCACCACGCCGGTCGCTTTTTTCTCATCCGGCCGCTTGTCCTTGGCGGTCTTGCGCTTGACCGTTAATTGCACCTGGATGGTGTCGCCGATCCCTACCGGCTCGATGAAACGCAGGTTGTCCAGACCGTAGTTGGCGAGCACCGGCCCCGGCGCCGGGTCGACAAACAGGCCGGCGGCGGCAGAAACCACGAAGTAGCCGTGCGCCACGCGTTTTCCGAACAGTGAGTCCCTGGCGGCCAGCTCGTCGAAATGCGCATAGAAATGATCACCCGAAAGGCAACCGAAGTTGACGATATCCGCCTCCGTCACCGTGCGCCGGTGGGTGGTCCAGGTTTCACCGATCCGCAGTTCTTCGAAATACTTGCGAAACGGGTGAATGGCGTCGTGGATCTGCAGCGCGCCGGGATGGTATTCGCCGCTAATACGGGTCAGGGTGGTGGGCGAGCCCTGCAGCGCCGTGCGCTGCATGTAGTGCTTCACCGCGCGGGCGCCGCCCAGCTCCTCGCCACCGCCGGCGCGCCCCGGTCCACCGTGCACCAGGTTCGGCAGCGGCGAGCCGTGGCCGGTGGATTCGCCGGCACAGTCGCGGTTAATGATCAGCATGCGCCCGTGACAGGCGGCCGTGCCCAGAATGATCCTGCGAGCCTCGTCGTCATCGGCGCTGAACACGGAACCCACCAGGCTGCCGCGCCCCATTTTTGCCAGCGCCACCGCCTCATCCAAACCATCATAAGGAATCAGCGTGCTCACCGGACCGAACGCCTCCACGGCGTGCGGCGCCTCGGCCGCAAACGGCTTGTCGCAATACAGCAGCGTTGACGGGAAGAATGCGCCCTTATCCGGATCGCCGCCGGTCACCTCGAACTCGTGTTTTCCGCCGTAGACGATTTCACTCGCTTTACTCAGTTTGTCGACGCTGCCCCAGACATCCTCCATCTGCTGCCGCCCCACCAGCGGCCCCATTTTCACGCCGTCCACGGCGGGGTTGCCCAGCGGCAATTTCCCGAGTCTTGCACACAGCGCCTCGCTGACCGCGTCAATACGGTCACGCGGCACGATGGCACGGCGGATGGCGGTGCACTTCTGGCCGGCCTTGACCGTCATCTCGCGCGCCACCTCCTTTACGAACAGGTCGAACTCCGGCGCACCCGGCTGCACGGTCGCACCGAGAATGCTGCAGTTGAGGGAGTCCGCCTCCATGTTGAAGGGAATGGAATGATTGATGATATTAGGATGGGACTTGAGTTTTTTTCCAGTGGAGGCCGAGCCGGTGAAGGTCATCACATCCTGCTCCTGCAGGTGCTCGATGAGATTGCCGGTGCTGCCGCAGATCAACTGAAGGCTGCCCTCCGGCAGCAGTCCCGAGGCGATAATTTCCCGAACCATGGCCGCGGTGAGGTAACAGGAGACGGTGGCGGGCTTGACCACCACCGGCATGCCGGCGCAAAGACTGGGGGCGATCTTCTCCAGCATGCCCCAGCACGGGAAGTTGAAGGCGTTGATGTGCACCGCCACGCCCTCCTTCGGAACCAGTATGTGTCGCCCAACGAAGCTGCCCTGTTTGGACAGGCGCTCCATCGGCCCCTCCAGCAGGAACGGCTCATCCGGAAATTCGCGGCGCACCAGGCTGCTGTAGGAAAACAGGGTGCCGATGCCGCCCTCGATGTCGATCCAGCTGTCGGTGCGCGTGGCGCCGGTCCAGGCGGAGATCTCGTAGAACTGTTCCTTGCGTTCCATAAGGTACTTGGCCAAGGCTTTCAGCGCGTTGGCCCGCTGGTGCAGGGTCAGCGCCCGCAGCGCCGGGCCGCCGGTGCTGCGGGCGTAATTGAGCACTTCCGCGAAGTCGATGCCGTCGCTGCTGACGGTGCCGACGGGTTCGCCGGTGACGGCGTTGAAGACTTCGACGCCGCCGCTTGTGCCGGCAGCCCATCCACCTACTACATAACTCTGTATATCCAAACCGTTACCTCCGGAATTAATCAAGGTATCCGCGCAGCGGACCCATTATGCCGGCCCCGCGCTTTGCGAGTTGCGCCTGCACGAGCAATTATGATACAAAATTGCCGGTTTAATGCACATTTCTGTATTACTTTCGCCGCGATGCCGGATCCCACCGGGACCCTGTATGATCGAGCCTCTTTAGCGGAGCTTATATAGACATGACCAAGGGTGACCTGCGCGCGGGCCTGGAACCCATTGAGACCGCGGATATCGGGGAACTGCGTCGGCTGCAGCTTGAGCGCCTGCGCTGGAGCCTGGAACACGCCTACAAAAATTCCAGCTTCTACCGCACGGCTTTCGACAAGCACGGCGTCAGTCCTTCCGATCTCAAGGACCTGGCTGACCTGGCGCGATTTCCGTTCACCTCAAAAGACGACCTGCGCCGTTATTACCCCTTTGGCATGTTCGCGGTGCCGATGCACGAGGTGGTGCGCATTCACGCCTCCAGCGGCACCACCGGCAAGCCCACGGTGGTCGGTTACACGCGCAAGGACATCGATACCTGGAGCCAGGTGGTGGCGCGCTCCATCCGCGCCGCCGGCGGTCACGCCGGCGACAAGGTCCATGTCGCTTACGGGTACGGTCTGTTCACCGGCGGTCTCGGCGCCCATTACGGCGCCGAATACCTGGGCTGCACCGTCATTCCCATGTCCGGCGGCCAGACCGCCAAACAGGCCCAACTGATGGTGGATTTCGACCCGGATATCATCATGTGTACGCCCTCCTATATGCTCAGCATCGCCGACGAACTGGAACGGCAGGGGCACGATACCGGGAAGCTGGGGCTGCGCATCGGTATCTTCGGCGCCGAACCCTGGACCGACGGCATGCGTGGCAACATCGAGACGCGCATGCATATCGACGCCATCGACATCTACGGCCTGTCGGAAGTCATGGGTCCGGGCGTCGCCCAGGAATGTTTGGAAACCAAGGACGGCCCCACGATCTGGGAAGACCATTTTTACCCGGAGATCATTGATCCGGTCAGCGGGGAACCGGTGGCGGACGGAGAGCAGGGCGAACTCGTTTTCACCAGCCTGACCAAGGAAGCGCTGCCGGTGATCCGTTACCGTACCCGGGATCTGACTCGGCTGCTCCCGGGCAGCGCCCGGGTCATGCGGCGAATGGAACGCATTACGGGCCGCACCGATGACATGTTGATTATTCGCGGGGTCAATGTATTTCCGACCCAGATCGAGGAACTGATCATGCAGGTCCCCGCACTCGCGCCGCACTACCAGATTGAAGTGACGCGCGACGGCAACCTGGATCACATACAGATCAACGTCGAACTTTCACCCGACGCGGACGATTCCCTTCGGGAGACAGCGTCGCGGCAACTCAACAAACAGGTAAAGGACATGATCGGCATTTCCGCCGAGGTGATCGTGCACGTGGAGGGCGGGGTTCCGAGGTCCGACGGCAAAGCCCGGCGCGTCATCGACCACCGGCGCCTGAAATAGCCTGAGACTCGTACGGCCGCTCCGGCGCGGCCCTCAATCAACTTCCGCTGGCGCCCGTCAGCACGCCCTGCTTCTGCATTTCCTTGATTAGTTCGGCGCGCCGCTGCACGACGTCGATCAGCCTGTGCTTTCTATAACGCGCGACTTCCGCGCCCGTGTACGGTTTGAAATCGGCGGGCACCTGCTTGGGACTGAAATGTTCCAACACCCAGTTGAGGACTTCCGCCAGGCGCGCGTCGCTCAGGGGCGAGTTGGCCGCGCCCGGCACTTCGGATATGAACGCGCGCCCGCCCTTCACGTGCAGAAAATTCCCGAGGAAATCTTTCAGCCTCGGCACCTTGCCGGGAGAGCCGGCGCCATCCGGCAGGTGGCAGCCCTGGCAGTTGAGCATGTAATTCTGATGGGCCCGGGCTTCGTTAATGCCCATGGCGGCGCTGGCCTGGAGACAATACAGGGCAAAAAAGGAAGCGAGGAGAAACCGCACCATATGACCGCGGCCGGACAGGAACCTCAGGAACGCCGGGTGGCGACGCCCAGGATGACCGTTACCGTGCAATTGTAGGCTGCGCTCTTGGTGCCCAGGCACCAGTCGTAGTCGTTGGCCGTCTGCGGCCGGTACACGGGCCGATCGCCGTCGTTGCGGTTGCAGTAACAGGTGCCGCAAGAGGTTTTCCCACAGCAGTCGTTATAGGAAATGATGTAGTTCAGGCCGTCTGCCGGGTTGCGGCAGGTCCCAATCCAGGAAACGGGCGACTGCTCGGTGCCGGGCGGGCACTCCGTGTGACTGCCGCCGCAGCAGGTGCACAAATAGCCGTCGATGGCGCAGTTGCGCCAGTAATTGCACTTGCTGGGATCGCCCGGATCCTCCGCCGGCGGGTCGGGTTGCTTCGACGGTGCATCCGCCGCCCGCGCCACCGGCAACACCGGGATCATACCGGCGCCCACCAGTGCCGTTCCCAGGCCCGATACAAAACTGCGTCGCGATGAATTCTGGGCCACCCTGCGCGACATTTTTTCGGTGATCCGATCCAGCCATTTCATCGTTTATCGACTCCTCAACTCCAACCCTTCAGGCATGCGGCCTACTGCGCCGCGTACAGCATCAGCGGCGTTTCCTGACCGAAGTGCGAAAGCGTGTGCAGGTACTTGCCGGTGCCGGCCTCGTAAACATCCACGTTCATATCCGTGTTCACTACCAGCAGCAGCGGATGCTTGTCCCGGGTCAACTCTATGGACAGGCCCGGGTTCTTGAGCTTGACGCGTTCGACACGCTTTTCCTTGTTCACATCGTATACCCATACCTGGGTGCCGGGATTCTTGTGACTGCCCTCGACACCATGCTCGTGCATCAGTATGTACATCCGTCCCCGGCTGTCCTCACCGGCGAGTTCAATGCCGCCGGGACGCCAGTTCTCGGCGCGCTCGGCCTTGGTTACCAGGCTCCAGTGCTTGCCCAGCCTGGCGAACTTGCCGCGCAGGTTTACCTCCTGGACGTTGCCCAGAAACGTCGGGAAGTAGGCAATACCCTTTATTATCGCGGGTTTCGAGAACAATGCGTCCTTCTCGATATTGAAGAACGGCGGAAGCACGTGTTTACCGATCACCTTGCCCGCGTCATTGAGTTCGTAGCTGATCATGGACGCGTTACTGCACAGGGCGCTGAATCCGCTCTCGCCGGTGGGATAGGCAAGGGCGCAGGAAGGCATCGTGAACTGGTTGACCACCTTGCGCTTGACCATGTCGACGATGGTCACCGAGGTGCTCGGCGTGAAGTTGTATACCGCCATGAGCTTCTCGTGGTCAAACAGCCGGAGCGCGTACTTTCGCGGGATCATGTTGGCGCGCCTGGCTCCCGGAAGCACGATTTCATCGACCGGTTTCAAGGTGCGCCTGTCGTAAATGGTAAGCACGTCGGTGCGCTTGCCGCGCACGCCGCGGCTGTAGAATGTCTCTGCCACGTACACCTCGGGGCGCGTGACAGACTGCGCGAAAGCCGCCACCAGCGAGGTGTTGAACATCCCCTTGAACTGCTTGTGGATAGTTGTGCCGTCGGCATCCAGCAGGATCATCCTTCCATCCAGCATGTGGTTGAAGGCCACGTCATCGGCCCAGAACCAATGCGGAGGATATTTGGACGGCAGCGTCGCCACCTGGCCCAGCTTTTCCGCCGGCAGTTGCGCCGCCGCCTGCTGCACGGCCAGGCACAATGCCGGCAAAAGCAAAACGCCGGCAATTATGCGACTGGTCAGGCTCGACTTCCAATCACGGACCACGTCCGTTCCCCCCGCTGCTTTGAGTCCCTAAGTACATGTATAAGATAAGCAATTTAAGCATAAGCCGACTGGCGGCTTGCGTCTGTCGTACAGATTAATGACAGAACGACAGGCGGCCGCGGGGCTCAGCCCAGCAATTGCTCCTCGATCTGTACCGTGGGATCCACGTTGGTGAAGTTGGGGA
>CAZNWR010000175.1:0-6554 GCA_964576645.1 uncultured Enterobacteriaceae bacterium
CCGCGATCGAAGCATCGCGCATGATCTGGAATTCCTTGTCGGTAAGCGTCTGCGCCGGCGCTACGGTAATAGAGTCCCCCGTATGCACGCCCATCGGGTCGACGTTTTCAATCGAGCATACAATGATGCAGTTGTCGTTTCGATCGCGCACGACTTCCATTTCAAACTCCTTCCATCCGAGCACCGACTGTTCCAACAGAACTTCATTGGTGGGAGATGCTTCTATACCACGGTCGCAGATCTCCAGGAACTCCTCACGGTTGAAGGCCACGCCGCCACCGGTACCTCCGAGAGTAAACGATGGGCGTATGATTACCGGAAACCCGATTTCCGCCTGCAGATGCCGCGCCTGTTCAACACTGTGCGCCAATGCCGCCTGGGGCACCGACAGGCCGATACCGCGCATTGCATTTCTGAATTTTTCCCGGTCTTCAGCCTTGTCTATGGCATCACGACTGGCGCCGATAAGCTCCACGCCGAATTCCTCGAGTATTCCGACCCGCGCCAGATCGAGCGCGCAATTAAGCGCTGTCTGACCGCCCATGGTCGGCAACAACGCGTCCGGCTTTTCCTTCTCGATGATTTGCGCCACCGTCTGCCAGCGGATCGGCTCTATATACGTGGCGTCCGCTACTTCAGGATCGGTCATGATGGTAGCGGGATTGGAATTTATCAGGACAACCCGGTAGCCCTCGTCGCGTAGCGCCTTACAGGCCTGCGCGCCGGAATAATCGAATTCACAGGCCTGGCCGATGATGATGGGCCCCGCGCCGATGACGAGAACACTTTTTATGTCCGTGCGCTTAGGCATAACCCACCAGCGACTCCTGGTGCCCGGTGCATGGTGCTTGGTACCTGCCGCCACGCACCAAGAACTGTGTGCCACGGGCCAAGGTCACTTCCGTTCCTCCATCAGCTCAATAAAGCGGTTAAACAGCGGCCGTATATCATGGGGTCCGGGGCTCGCCTCCGGGTGTCCCTGGAAACTGAACGCAGGGAATTGACGATGTTGCAATCCCTGCAGGGTGCCATCGAAAAGCGATCGATGTGTTGGCTCAAGCTCCCGCGGGAGACTGTCTTCCTCTACTGCGAAGCCGTGATTCTGACTTGTTATCATGACTCGTCCGGTGGACAAATCCTGCACCGGGTGGTTTGCGCCATGATGCCCGAACTTCATTTTGTAGGTACGCGCGCCTGCAGCCAGCGCCATTAATTGATACCCCAAACAGATGCCGAACACCGGCGTACCTGAAGTGACAATTTTTCTGATCGCACTGATGGCGTAATCGCAGGGATCCGGATCGCCCGGTCCGTTCGACAGAAACACCCCGTCCGGCCGGCTTTTCAGCACTTCTTCGGCCGTGGTGTTGGCTGGCACAACCGTAACCTTGCAGCCCAGGTCCACCAGGATGCGTAGAATATTGCGCTTGACGCCGAAGTCGAAGGCGGTGACGCGGTATCTGGGTTCTCCTATAACGGTCGTATCGGGCAACCCGGTGCGCAACGACCAGCAGCCATGGTTCCACTCGTAGGCCTGGTCTGTGGTGACGACGCGCGCAAGATCCGCGCCCTTAAGTCCGGGAAATCCGCGCGCGGCCTCTAACGCCTTGTTCTCATCCAGCCGCTTGCCCGCCATGATGCAGCCGTTCTGCGCGCCCTTGTCGCGCAACAGGCGGGTTAATTTGCGCGTGTCCACGTCCGCAATGGCAATGACCTTGTTTCTGGCCAGATAGTCCGCGAGGGATTCCTCCGAGCGCCAATTGCTGCACCGGCTCGGTAGGTCGCGGATCACCAGCCCGCTGGCGAAAATGCGCTCAGCTTCGTCGTCTTCGTGGGTGGTCCCGGTGTTGCCGATGTGAGGCTGCGTGAGCGTGACAATCTGCTGGCAGTAAGAAGGATCCGTAAGGATCTCCTGATATCCCGTTATGGCGGTATTGAAAACGACCTCCCCGACCACCCGGCCATCCGCTCCGATGGACCGGCCGTAGAAAACGCTTCCGTCCTCAAGGGCCAAAAGGGCGGTGTGCTTCAATAAATCCTCCAATCAAACATGTCCGGGCGCGCCAATCCCGAACTTTTCCGGCGCTCCGGCTCTGGATTTCAGCGCGGTATATCAAGCGTGTCCACCGCCGCGTATCCCGGAGCCGTTGATGATCCTGCGGAATCCTGTGCCCGTTCGCCGTTCCAGGAACACACATGCAAAGCGGGAGGAACCTGACGGTCGCTCCCGCTGTACAGTAGGCCTGCAGGGCCTCCATCCGTCCGCCGAACAGCCAGTCTCAGCACCTGCGAACGGTCAAAACCGGGACAATTGGCGAACGGCTCCGCTCGCACATTCCTCCAATCCAAGGGGTCGAACGGTTCCGCGCAAAGCCGTGTTGAATTCTACGGAGTTGCATCGGGACTGTCCATTAAGCAGAGCCGGCGCATCGCCGCGCCGCGAACAGGCTGTCGAATGATCGGATTTTCAAGGGCCTTCCGGCGGGCCAGCGATAGAAAGTCCGGCAAATCATTGCTATAAGGATTATTTTGGAGTTCCATAACGTCGAACCCCGCAGCCATTACCGGCGCGCGACATTGACGTCAATCAGAAAGAGCCGATCCGTGGCCAAGAAGCGAACCAATCAGCACCTCAATGCCCTGCCGGCCGGTTTCCAGCTTCACTGGTACGAAATCAGGGACGTTATCGGCCGCGGAGGCTTTGGCATTACCTACCTGGCATACGATCGAAACCTCGCCCACGAAGTCGCAATCAAAGAATACATGCCGGTTGACCTGGCAGCGCGATCCGCGGAAGGCGCCGTCATGGCGATGGACACCGGGTTCGAGGAACGTTACGACTGGGGCCTTGAACGGTTTATTGAGGAGGCTCGCACCATAGGCCAGTTCAAACACCCCAATATCGTGCGTGTACGCAATGTTTTCGAAGCAAACAACACCGCTTACATGGTGATGGAATACGAACTCGGCGAAAGCCTCCAGGAAATCCTGAGCCGCCGCAAGGTTCTGGATGAAGCGGACATTCAAACAGCCATTTTCCCTGTAATTGACGGCATGAAGCTGGTCCATGCCCATGGATTCATCCACCGCGACGTCAAGCCCGCCAACATCTTCATCCGCGTGGACGGAGATCCTGTCCTGCTGGACTTCGGCTCGGCGCGGCAGGCGCTGGAACAAAGCCGGGCCTCGCTGACCAGTCTTTTTTCCAAAGGCTACGCACCAATCGAGCAATACAACACCCAGGACGAGCAGGGACCCTGGACGGACATCTATGCTCTGGGTGCCACCATGTACCGGGCTATCGCGGGTGTTCCCCCGTCGGACGCCATCGATCGGAGTTCCGCGATCAGCCTGGCTTCCCGCGACACCTATGTGCAGGCATTGGAAGTTGGGGAAGGCCGGTATTCCCGCGCCCTGCTGGAGGCCATCGACTATGCCATGAAGTTCAAACGCGGGGACCGGCCCCAGTCGATTACCGAATGGCAGACCGTATTGCAGCGGCATCCGCCGCGGCCCGCGCCCTCTCCGCCGTCGGTGTCGGACTCGGCGGACCCATTCACCGAGACGCTGGCGGCGGCCCAGGCCGGCGATGTTGAATCCCAGTCGGCGCTGGCGTTCATGTACGCCAAGGGCATCGACACCCCAAAAGATGAGGCCGAGGCGGTTGTCTGGTACCGCGCGGCCGCGGAACAGGGACATATTGCCGCCGAGTTCAACCTGGGCGTGATGTACGCAAAGGGCCGGGGAGTAGCGCAGGATTTCGGCGAAGCGTTAAAGTGGTACCGTAAAGCCGCGGAACGCGGGGACGCCACCGCCCAGGCGACGCTTGCGAGCATGTATTTGAAAGGAGTCGGCGCCCCCAGAGACGACGCCGCTGCATTCGATTGGAGTCTGAAGGCCGCCCGCCAGGGCCATGTCAATTCCATGTTCAACGTCGGCGAAATGTACAGCCGCGGCATCGGCGTGGAACCGGATTTTCATGAAGCGCTCTACTGGTACAGGAAAGCCGCGGATGACGGCCACGTGGACGCCCAGATAAACGTGGGTTATATGTACGGCAAAGGCCAGGGTGTTGAACGCGACGATACGGAAGCGTATCACTGGTATCGCCGCGCGGCCGAAGCCGGACATCCCAATGCCCAACACAATCTGGGAGTGATATACGCCAAAGGACGCGGCATTGATCGCAACCTGGAGGAGGCGCGACGATGGTACAGACTGGCCGCGGAACAGGGGGACGAAAACGCCGGTCGAGCCCTGGAACGCCTGGATGGAAACAATGACCAATGATTTTCCCGCACTGATCGCAGCCTGCCAGCGCCTGAAGGAAAGCGGTGACACGGCGATACTGGCGACCATAATCGCAACGGAGGGTTCGACATATCGCAAGGCCGGCGCGTCCATGCTCATTACACGCGACGGCGGTTTTGTCGGCCTGTTGGGCGGCGGCTGCTTTGAGCCGGACCTTGCCCGCCGCGCGGAACGCGTATTTTCCAGCGGGAAGTCGGAGGTCGTCAGGTACGACATGCGCGGCCCGGAAGATACCGTGTGGGGACTGGGTCTGGGCTGCAACGGCGCCGTGGATATCCTGCTGTTGCCACTCACCCCCGAAAACGATTTCTGCGCCCTGCCGGCTGTAGCGCCTCTTATCGCCGCAAATCAGCTTGCCGTACTGGCGATGGTGTGCGAGAGCAACGACGGCAGAGTGTCGCCCGGAGAATGTCTGTTGTACAGCGATGGCTGCCGCTTCGACTTGCCGGACGAGTTACGGGCGGAAATAGAGGATGCGGCGGCGGCCGCGGCCAGGGCCGGTTCCGCCATGCTCGTCGACCATCCATTTGCCGCCGGCGACCTTACCGTATTTTATCTTCCGGTCCTGCCGCCACACCGGCTACTGCTCATCGGCGCCGGCCCCGACGCCGCCCCGATCACCCGCATAGCAGGTACCCTGGGCTGGCATGTCACGGTAGCGGATCACCGGGAATCCTATTGCCGGCCCGAACGATTTCCCGATGCGCGCCAGGTAGTGAACACGCAGCCGGAAGACCTGGGATCGACCATTACACTGGACGATTTCGAGGCCGCGGTACTGATGACCCACCGATTCGAATACGACCTGCGCTACCTGCGACAACTTGCGGCCACGCGGATCCCCTATATCGGCCTGCTCGGGCCACGCGCCCGGCGAGAACAGCTTCTGCAGGATTTGGGCAACGACGCCGGTGGCATTGCACGGCGCGTTTACGGTCCGGTGGGACTGGATCTGGGAGGCGAACTGCCGGAGGAAATCGCCCTGTCCCTGGTAGCCGAGATTCAGGCGGTGCTGCACGGACGCGAAGGCGGCCATATCGCTGCGCCGGAGAAGGCACCCACGGTATCCATCGATAACTTGTACACCATCGTGCTGGCTGCGGGCGGGTCCGCCCGGTTCGATGGATTCAAACAATTGCTGGAAGTCGGGGGCGAAAGCCTGCTGCGACGCGCGGTCAGGCTGGCCACGGAAATCAGCGATGAGCGCGTCGTGGTGGTGCACGGCCCCAAGCCGACCAAGTGCCAGCGGGAGATCGCCGGTCTGGCGGTAACCAATGTGGTCAACGAAGGCTGGCAGGAGGGGATGGCCGGCTCGCTGCGGCGGGCCCTGTCCGTGGTGCCGGAACATTGTGCCGGCGTGCTGGTAATGCTTTGCGATCAACCCATGATCACGGCGCAACAGCTTCGCGGCCTGGTGGAGCGCTGGATTTCAGAACCGGACCGCATAGCGGCAAGCGCCTATGCCGATACATCGGGGGTTCCCGCCATATTTCCCGCCGGCCTCATCCCCGATCTGTTGAAACTGAGCGGTGACAGGGGCGCCAAGACCCTGATTGGCGCATTCGGTGAAGCGGTGAACCTTGTCGACATTCCCGAGGCCGAACTGGATATCGACACTCAGGATGATTACGCTAGGATACTCGTCAGTAATACGCGGCAGATCCCATGACCAAGTTAAAAATCAACGGAAAGGTCCTGGAGCTTGCGGTAGAAGATGATATGCCGCTGCTCTGGGCCATACGCGACGCGGCCGGCCTGACCGGCACGAAGTTTGGGTGCGGTAAGGGTTTCTGCGGTGCCTGCACCGTGCACCTGGACGGCAACGCCATGCGATCCTGCATTACGCCGGTTTCCGCGGCGCGCGGCAAAGCCATTACCACCATCGAAGGGTTATCCAAGGACGGACGCAGCCATCCACTACAGAAGGCGTGGGTCGCAGAGCAGGTGCCTCAATGCGGCTACTGCCAGTCGGGCCAGATCATGGCGGCCGCCGCATTCCTGAAGCAGAACCCGCATCCGGATGACAAGGCCATACGCGCAAGTATGCTCAACCTGTGCCGCTGTGGTACCTATTTGCGCATTCACAAGGCCATCAAGCGCGCGGCGGGAGAGCCGGCATGAACAAGCCCCTCGACATTGTCCTGGATCGCCGCGAGTTCTTAGGCATAACGGGCGGCCTGATGCTGGGCTTCGCCTTCCCCCGGAAGGTCCGGGCCGGCGCCGAATCGCCCAGTGAAGGCGTA
>CAZNWR010000176.1:0-6519 GCA_964576645.1 uncultured Enterobacteriaceae bacterium
TTGGTGCGCGACCCGCGTGTGGGAGCGGTCGCCGGAAACGTCCGGGTGCTGAATCGAAACGAGGGCCTGATTCCCCGAATGCTCGAAGTCAGTTTCGCCTACAGCTTCGACTTCCTTCGTGCCAGCCAGAGTGCGGTGAATTCAGTGCTCTGCACGCCGGGGGCCTTGTCGGCGTATCGCAGGGATATTGTCCTCAATGTGCTGCCCCAGTGGCTGAATCAGAGATTCTGCGGACGGCTTGCCAACATCGGCGAGGATAGGGCGATGACCAACCTGGTTCTGAAAAGCGGCTATCATGTCCACTATCAGCGCGATGCGATGGTCTTCACCAATGTGCCCACGAAATATACCAACCTGTGCCGGATGTTTCTCCGCTGGGCGAGGAGCAATGTTCGGGAAACGATTGTCATGACGAGGTTTGCTTTCGGCAGGTTCCGCGAAACCCCTGCAATGGGGGCGCGGATCAATCTCCTGCTCGGATGGCGAAACATGACCGTGGGACAGATCATGCTGATCTTTGCGGCCGTACACTTCATATCCATGCCCATGGTGTTTGGAATGAATCTCGTGATCGGCGCCCTGATCGCATCCGTGACCCCGGGGCTTTTCTACCTGATTCGGTACAGGAGCGGAAACGCGGTCTGGGCGGCGGCTTATAGCTGTTTCTGGATATTCGGTCTGTCCTGGATCGGATTCTACGCCATCCTTACTCCGCACAAAACGCGGTGGCTCACCCGCGGGCTTGTCAAGGAACGGGAGACGTATGAATATCCCGCCACGAACATGATCACAGGAGGCCTGGGAAGTGCACCGGCAAAAAGTTATGGTATTCGACCGTGAGACAAGAATTGCGATTGCGAATTTGCCGGGTTTTTGACGGGCGCGGGCCTTTTCCCCATGAGAGTCACCGTTCCAGGGTAAACAGCAGGTCGGCTCCCCTCTGCAGGCCGGACTCGGTTTCGAGCGCCCAGTGCTTCGCGAACTGGTAGCGGATACGGAGTTCATTGACGGTCTCCGCAAAGCCCACGCTGTAGCTCACGTAAAGATCGGGCAGCAGGTATTTGCCGAGCACGAGCGACGACTGCTGGAGGGTGGCGCCGGATTCGATACGGGCCTCCTGCAGGCCGAAAACCCGGCCGATGGTGTCGGCCAGGAGATTGCCGCCTTTGATCCCGAGGGAGGACGCCGCAGCCATCAGCAACTGCCCCTCTGATCTGGATGTCCCGCTCAGACCATGGCCGGTGAAGAGGTAGGAAAGCGTTTCGGATTGAGACATGGTCGGAGTGGAGAACAGCGTCAGCTGAGGGCTTTTCGCCGTGCCGGCAACCTGTACTCCCACGGTTATGACGCCGCCGGCGCTCGTAGTGGAACCTATCTGGCGGACCGCTCGTGCGTTGATGCCCGGGTCTTCGATCGGACCGCCCGCGAACAGGAACTGTCCCCGTTCGATGGTCAGATCCTGACCGTAGGCGCGGTAGGTTCCGCTTTTAATCGACACTTGCCCTCGGCCGGTGGTCAGTGTGCCCGGTCGGTCGATCACCTGCACGTCGCCGGTCAGCAGGCCGGTAAGGCCGAAGCCCTTGAAATGGACTTTCTCGCCGAGAATCAGTCGAACCTTCGTCGATACCTGCCAGACAGGGGCGGCTCTTACGGGTTTGCCGCCGCTTACGATCACCACATCAGGAGACACATGCACTGTGCCGGCGGCCATCTGCTTTGGATGGATCTGGGCTTCGGGCACCTTTACCTCACCCTGCACGTCCATATGCCCGGGTCGTGCGCTCAGCGTCAGATTGGGAGAAACCCACACATGGGCGTCGCTGGTGTTGGCTGCCTCAAAATCCTTTCCTTCCAGGTGGAGTTCGCTCTCCCAGGTGTCGAAACCGGCGATGTTGCCATTGCCGGTGATCTTCACTGAACCCTTCCCTGAACGGGCCTGCCCGTGGAATTGCAGCGTCCCGTTGCCATCGACAGCAGCCCTCAGGGAAACCTGGCGGACTTTCACCCCCATGGGCAGGACGTCGAAGGCCCCGTTTTGGAGTTCTATGCTGCCCTGGACCTGCGGTTTAGCCAGCGTGCCCGCAAGCTTCAGGTTTATATCGATGACACCGGCGGGCTCGCCGATTTCCCCGGTCATGTCGGCCAGCAGGCCGAGCTTGTCAAAGTGGGCATGAACGTTCCCTCGAATTGGCTGCCGGCGCAGCGCCGGCTCGCCCGTGGCGAAGCCGGGCGCATGCAGGTCCACGTGGATGCGGTCTGAGCCTCCGAGCTCGAAAGCGCCGGTTACATCCAGACCCTTTTCGTCCAGCCGGGCCTCCAGCTTGCCGCCTCCGTAGTCAACCGGAATCTCCTTGCCGTTCGAGGCCCGGTAGCGCAGGCTGCCGGACGACAGCGACAGCGTCGCGAGGGCCTGCAAAGGCTTTCCGTCCGTTTGCGCAGCCTGAAGCTGGAAACCGGCAACGCCGATGATATGAATATCCGGCGGTACGATTCCCGCCAGGCCGGCCAAAGGCAGTTGGTGCCCTGCCGCGTTGACGCTCCATCGCTGCCCTACGGTCTGATCGGCATCGAAACAGAACCGGCCCTCCCCGTTTCGCCAGCAGGCATCTTTTAGGCTGCGGTGTCGGGCATCGGCATGCAGAACTGCCGGTCGCACAAGCGTCCACTCACCAATCCCGGCCAGGCGCACATGGGCCCGGCTCAGCCTGCCTTCCCATCCCTCGTTTTCCAGGCGCCCGTCCCCACGGATCTCCAGCAGAGCGTCGGGACCATGAGCAGTCAGGCTGAGTTGCTGCCTGCTTCTATTCCCAGCAGCTTTGAGGACTGCCTCGTCAAATCGGTGTCCGGATATTGTCAGCCCCCCTACCTGTACCTGGATGGCGCCATGTTGGGTGAGATCGAAACCGGCATCAATGTCGGCGCTGATATCCGCGAGCCGCAACGATCCTCCTGCGATATTCGCTCCGCGGAGCTTCGCCGTGAAACGCGGCATACTGCGGGGCCCGGTCACCATTCCGCTTCCGGACAAGCTCCCCTGCCAGTCGGGGATGAGCATGCCCAGCTGGGGCGTGTCCAGGCTCCAGGTCAGCCTCACCCGGCTGCCTGCATTTCCTTGGGCGCCGAGGCGGGCCTCGCCCGATTGGAGCTGCAGATGGCGCAGGTTCAAGGCCTTGCCCGCCACCCGGATTTCGGCTTCCCCTTTCAACGGATATCCTCGCAGCCTGCCGTCAAGGCTCGAAAGCGCAACATCGCCATGGGGGCCGTCGGGCTCCATATGCCCGCTGGTCTTAAGGTGCGCTGACACCTGTCCCGGCCAGGCCGGCCATTGGTCGGCCGGATCCATATCCCTGGCGCTGAGGTTCATTTTCCAGGTGAACCCGGGCTCCCACCCGAGCATGCCGGAACCGTCGAGGCTGCCGCCAAGGAGGTCCGCGTGCAGGGTCTCGATCTGCACGTGCTTCTCGTTCCCTTGGCCACGGATCCGCCATTGTCCGGCCGGTATGCCTTTCCCGCTCAAGCGTGCCTCCACGCCAAGCCGGTAGCCGGCCGGCGTGCCGGTCAGGTCCGCGCGGCCTTCGGTGCTGGATACCGCGGGCGTACCGTGCAGCGGCCAGGCAACCCGCTGCCACCGGGCATGCAGATCAAAGCTGCGGTCAATTGCCTTCAGGGTGCCGGTCACGTTCAGCGCCGATCCCTGTTCGGGCAGGTTGACAGCCAGCCGGGCAATATTGATGATGCCTGTGGGGCGGCGGGACAGTTCCGCTGAGAGTGTTAACGGATGGGGACCCTGCGCTCCGGGGAATGAATATCCTCGTAGCCTGCCGCCCAGATCTGAAAGCAGCACTTCGCCACGGGGGCCGTCCGGCCCGATACGTCCGCTGGTCCGGAGGCGTGCGGTCACCCGTCCCGGCCAGTCGGGCCACTGAATGGCCGGATCCAGGTCCCTGGCACTGACATCCAGATTCCATGCGGGCTTGGGGGCCCACCCGAGCATGCCGGAACCGTCGAGGCTGCCGCCAAGGAGGTCCGCGTGCAGGGTCTCGATCTGCACGTGCTTCTCGTTCCCTTGGCCACGGATCCGCCATTGTCCGGCCGGTATGCCTTTCCCGCTCAAGCGTGCCTCCACGCCAAGCCGGTAGCCGGCCGGCGTGCCGGTCAGGTCCGCGCGGCCTTCGGTGCTGGATACCGCGGGCGTACCGTGCAGCGGCCAGGCAACCCGCTGCCACCGGGCATGCAGATCAAAGCTGCGGTCAATTGCCTTCAGGGTGCCGGTCACGTTCAGCGCCGATCCCTGTTCGGGCAGGTTGACAGCCAGCCGGGCAATCCTGATGATTCCTTCGGGCTTGCGGGACAGCCGGGCGGACAGTGTCAAAGGGTAGAGTTTTTGCGCACCGGCGTCGGTGGACAGGGTGCCGTCAACGGCACATCCGGTGAGCGTACCTTGTGCGTGCAGCTTGGTCTCCAGCGTACCGGGTCCCCAACCGGGAACGATCTTCCGGAGTTGGAACGGTGGGACGATGAGTCCGAGCTTCCAGTGCAGTTCCCTCAGCGGTTCCTCGATCTTCAGTGTGACGTGGACAGGGGTAGGTTGGGTCAGATCCTGATCGATGTTGAGCAGGCTCCAGTTGCCCTTCAGCGTTCCCTTCCCTGACGCCGGGGGCATTCCCGCCGGTTCGGCATGCCAGATAAAATCCAGGAGGGTCTGTACCTCGGGCGCCAGGCCCAGTGTGCCGCTCAGATGGGCGGAGGCGTTCGGAAGGGTGACTGTCAGAGTGTCGATGGTGAGATGGTCCTTGCGCAGGACACCCTGCAGAGACAGCTGGCGGATATCAACGGGTTTGGAGCCGGCGTACACGACGCTGACATTCCGCAGCCGCCCGTCCACCAGTTGCACGGCGAAAGGAGGAAGCGCAGGAGAGGACTTGGACGAAGATGCCGCAGCAGGGGCCGTCAGGGCGAGTCGGCCGCCGCCCACGTGCAGCATATCGATACGCAGGATGCCTTCCGTCAGGGCCAGAGGCGACCAGTCCAAACGCACCGTGTCGAGCGTCACGTCGGTGCCGTCATGATGGTAGTCCACCCCGTACAGGGTCAAGGGACCTGCCAGGCAGCCCTCCGCACGGGCGATGTGCAGCGTTCCGGGCACATGACCCGCGGCCAGCTTCAGGCTCCAGCGCAGGCCGGCCTGGGTACCCAGAAGCGCGCCTCCGCCTGCGACCAGGAGAAGCAGCAGAGCAGCAGTGACGCCGGTCAGCCAGAGGATTCCTTTCTTCATAGGTCCGGACCGATGCTGATATGAAGCCGCAGGGGATGACCTGACCTGCTGAGTGCCGTTGCCAGGTCCACCCGTACCATGCCCACCGGCGAGCGCCAGCGCACTCCGACGCCGGCGCCTCGGTATAAGTGAGGAGTGAACGTGTTGAAGGCGTTGCCGACGTCGTAGAACACGGCCGCGCCCCACTTTCCAAAGATATGCCGCTCGTATTCCAGACTGCCGACCAACAGATACTGTCCACCCACGACGGCGCCGGAGGCGTCGGTGGGGCCCAGGTCGTTGTAGGCGTAGCCGCGCACGCTGGTATCGCCGCCGGCGAAAAAGCGCAGGGACGTGGGCAACGAAGAGAGATGGGAGACATGAACCGCACCGAACTCGCCCCGGGCGATGAAGCGGTTATCAGTCCCGATCGAGCGGATGATCTTCGCACTGAGATCGCCGCGCACAAGGCTGGTGTCCGAGGCCAGTCCCTTCGCAGCGCCGCGCAGATCCAGGGCGATCCGGCTGCCGCGATGGGTGTAGATACGATTGTCCGCGTCGATTCTTGTCCAGTTGACGCCGGGAATGAGCAGGGAACTCACCCCCGAGGTCTCTCCCACGGTGAAGTCTTCGTGCTGGTAGTTCAAAGACAGGGTACGCTGGATTTTTCCGTGAGTTGTCAGTTTGCTCACGCCGAGCTGCCGGGTCCTGCTGACCTGGTTGTTGACCGTCTCATTGTGCATGGTGGCGGTTATGTCCAATTGATCGGTGGCC
The DNA here is from genome assembly GCA_964576645.1 of uncultured Enterobacteriaceae bacterium. GTDB lineage: Bacteria > Pseudomonadota > Gammaproteobacteria > Eutrophobiales > Eutrophobiaceae > CAZNWR01. The sequence continues at coordinate 6,029 of CAZNWR010000176.1, forward strand.
GGGTGGGACGTCGGGATGATATAGTCCACGCCGAGTTCCTGGTAAATGCGTGACAGGCGGTACTGGGCCTTCATCTTTTGTCCGAAGCGGTTGATGCGGCGGTACTCCCAGCCGACGCTGCCGCGCGGACCCGTGTCCGTTCCGTATCCCCCGCCGAGGGTGTACTTTTGACGCTTGTTCGGCGCAAGGTTTACCTCTATGGGGACTTCTTTGTCCACGGCCTTGTCGCGCTGGGGCTCGATGTCCACCCGTTTGAAGTAGTCCGTATTCTGCAGGGTCTGCTGCATGGCCAGCAGCTGGGCCCTGGAGTAATAGTCGCCCGATCTGAACGGCACGTACCGGTGGAGGAACTCGGGGCTCAGGTCGGAACCGGAAAAGCTGACCGGACCGAACCGGTAGCGGGGACCGGTCGCCAGCGTCAGCGCCACCTCGGCCTGGTAGGTCTCCAGGTTCAACCGCAATCGATGGTCCGAGTATTGGGCATCCAGATA
>CAZNWR010000177.1:0-6481 GCA_964576645.1 uncultured Enterobacteriaceae bacterium
ACTGCACCGCCACGCACATATGTGAGTTTGGACCGGAACGGACGGGAACCTCAATTGCGCCAGCGAACACGTAAAAGAATGATGTCGGAGATCAACGTCGTTCCGTACATCGACGTTATGCTGGTGCTGCTTATTATCTTCATGATCACGGCGCCGCTGTTGAGCCAGGGCGTAAAGGTGGAGCTGCCGCAGGCGCCGTCCAAAACCCTGCCGCCGTCCAACAAGGAACCGGTCGTGATCAGCGTTGATGCCGCGGGCGACTACTTTATCAACTACGGCGACAACCAGGACAAGCCCATTCCCGCGCAGACGCTGGTTAACCGGCTCAGTGCGCTGCGCAAGTACCAGCCCGGCATCCCCGTGTACGTCAAGGGCGACGCAAAGGTTGCTTACGGACACGTGGTGGAACTCATGGCGCTGCTGCAGGGCGCCGGCATAGAAGGCGTGGGCCTGGTCACCCAACCTCCGGCGACGGAGAAGTGACCGCAGTTGGTGCGGCATGCGCGTGTCCCGGCTGACCCAGGGGTCGTTTCTAGCTTCGCTCACGCTGCACGCGGTTATCGTGCTGCTGCTGGTGGTCGGTTTCCATTTCACCCCCGCACCGGCGCCGATCAGCGCGGAGAACGTGAAGATCGTCAAGACGGTAACTGTTCAGAACAAACAGGTGCAGGCGCAACTCAACCGGCTCAAGGAGATAGACCGGAAGAAAAAGGAGAAACAGAAACGCAAGCAGGAAGCGATGGAAAAAAAGCTGGCCGAGATAAAGAAACAGAGCCGGGAAGCGGAACACAAGCGAAAGGAGGAGGAGAAACGGCTGGCCCAGCTCAAGCAGAAACAGACGGAGGAGCAGAAGAAGCGCGAAGCCGCCGCCCAGAAACTGGCGGAGATCAAGAAACAGCAGGCGGAAGCGGAAAAGAAACGCCAGCAAGAGGAGGCCAAGCGCAAGGCCGAGGAGGAGCAAGCCAAAAAGGCGGCCGAGGCCAAGCGCCAGGCGGCGGAAGAGAAACAGAAGAAGGCGGCCGAGGCCAAGCGCCAGGCGGCGCTTCAGAAACAGCTCGCCGCGGAACAGCAGCAGAAGGATGCAGGAATAATCAATGCATACGAGGCCAGGATACAGGCTGACATCAGCAGGAAATTCAATATTACCGGCCTGCCGCCGGGACTGTCCTGCGTGCTGCACATCCGCATGGTGCCCGGTGGCGACGTGGTTTTGGCGCAGGTGGTTACCTCCAGCGGCAACTCAATTTTCGATCGGCGCGCCGAGATTGCCGTGAAAAAGGCCTCGCCGTTGCCGGTGCCGGACGATTCCCGCGTATTTGAAATGATGCGCGACATCAATTTAACCTTTCAGCCCCAGTAATGACGCCCATGACTTCCATGCAGACGAACATCCGCTTCGCGCTTGCGGCGCTCCTGTTGATTCTCAGCCAGCCCGCCCTGGCGGTGCTTAACATCACCATCACCCAGGGGATGAAGGAGGCCCTGCCCATTGCCGTGGTGCCGTTCGGCTGGAACGGCGCACCCGGCACCGAGCCCATCGACATGAACGTGACCATTGCCAACGACCTGGCGCGCAGCGGCCGGTTCAAGCCCATGGAACCCAAGGATATGCCGCAGCGCCCGGTGAATTTCCAGGACATCAATTTTCACGACTGGCAGCTTCTCGGCATGGAAAACCTGGTAGTGGGCAATCTCAAGGCCCGTCCGGACGGTGGATTCGACGTGGAATTCCGGCTGGTTGACGTGTACCACGGCACCCAGATCGCCGGTTTCCGGATCCCGGCTGCGCGCTCGCAGCTGCGCCGCACGGCGCACCGGATCAGCGACATCATCTTTGAAAAGCTGACCGGCATACGCGGCGCATTCGACACGCGCATCGCCTATATCACTGTCGAGCAGACGGCGAAGGGCAAGAAAATGTTTGCCTTGCAGATTGCGGACGCCGATGGATTCGATCCCAAGGTGCTGGTCAAGTCGCCGCAGCCGCTCATGTCCCCGGCCTGGTCTCCGGACGGTTCGCACCTGGCCTACGTATCGTTCGAGGACAACCGCTCCGTGGTTTATGTCCAGGACGTGGTTACCGGCCAACGCGAAAGAATCGCCGCGCATCCCGGCATCAACAGCGCGCCGGCCTTTTCCCCCGATGGAACACAATTGGCGCTGACCCTGTCCAAGGACGGAAATCCGGAGATTTACATTCTGGACCTGTCCTCGCGCAGCCTGCGCCGCATCACCCACGACCGGGCCATCGATACGGAACCCACGTGGTCCCCGGACGGGACGCAGATTGCCTTTACTTCCGATCGGGGCGGCACTCCCCAGATCTACGAGATCAGCGTTAACGGCGGTAGCGCCAAACGGCTGACTTTCAACGGTTCCTACAACGCGCGCCCCAGGTTTTCACCCGACGGAAAGAGCATCGCCATGGTGCACGGTCAGGGTGGCGCCTATCACATCGCGGTGCTCAATCTGAAAAGCGGCCGCCTGGACGTTATCACCAATGGACGCCTGGACGAGTCACCCAGCTTCGCGCCCAACGGCAGCATGATCATCTATTCCACCATCGAACCTACGGGGTCGGTGCTGGCGGCCGTGTCGGTGGACGGGCGGGTACACCAGCGCCTGGCGCTGCAGACCGGCGAAGTGGAGGAACCCGCCTGGGGCCCGTTCCCGCCCTCGCAATGACGCGCCAAATGGAATCCCTATAGCCCCATGTTCGCTCCACTTGATGTTGCGCGATTCCCACATCCTGGAAGCGTTGGGCGGGCCTGCTCCGCTTTTGCTTCGCGGTTCATCCATGAACCGCTCGCAGCAGCGCTCGCGCTCCACCGTCCCTGGCTGCGCGCTTCGCTCATGCCGCTGCGCAGACCCACCCAACGCGCCTGAGCCACCGTGCCAACCGGAGGGTACGGCCGAATGCGGGGTGTTCGCGAAGCGTCATGTGGAGCGCGCGATACAGGGAGGTAGACAGCGCGTGGAACTGATTCGAGCCGTACACGGATGTACGGCGAGATTAAGCGGCGCGAACACCCCGCATCCGGCCAAAACGTACCAGCGGCCGTGCCCGCCGGCAGGATCCGCCCGCCGCGGGCGCCGGGATCAAGTGGTGCGGATATCCGCGCCCGGTTGTGCTGTCGAATGTGACGGAGTTTTATGGGTCTACTTAGAAAAGCACCGCCATTGTGCAATGATATGCAACATCTGAAGCCCGGTCCCGAGGAGAGCGTTTAATGAACAAATCACGGTTGTTGGTACTGATGCTGGCCGGCCTGCTGGCGGCCTGCGGCACCACCGCGAAGAAGGAGCAGAGCGCGGCGAGCGTCCAGGAGCAATCATCCGGCGCCGCCAAGCAATCCAACGGCTCGGCACAGACCTACGGCGCCGGCGCCGAAAACGCCAACGGCATGGAAGAACTGAATAACCCCAAAGGCCCGTTGTCGGTGCGCACGATTTATTTTGATTTTGACAGCAGCGACATCAAGGACAAATACCAGGCCGTTATCGAAGCCCACGCCGCGTTTCTGGCGGCCCACCCGAAAGTGACCGTTCTGCTGGAGGGCAATACCGACGAGCGCGGATCGCGTGAATACAATCTTGCCCTTGGCGAACGCCGGGCTGAGGCGGTGAAGCGCCAAATGGTGGTGCTGGGTGCCGCCGCCTCTCAGATCCGTACCACCAGTTACGGCGAGGAACGTCCGGTCGCCCTCGGCCACGACGAAGCGGCCTGGGCCAAGAACCGGCGAGTGGATATCGTCTACGGGGCCGGCCAGTGACACTGAGATCCACCCTTATCGCCGCGGCCGGCGGCATTTTGGTCTGGAGCGCCGTGCAGGCCGCCGCCCCGGTCACCCAGGGGAACGGCGACGCTTCCGCCCGCCTGGACCGTATCGAGAAACTGCTCAGCAACCACGGCCTGCTGGACATGCTGAACCAGCTTCAGACATTGCAGGATCAGGTCAGTCAGCTGCGCGGCCAGGTCGAAGTCCTGAATCACAGGCTCCAGGATCTGGGGAACCGCCAGCACAACCTGTACACCGATGTCGATCAACGCCTGCAGCGGCTTGAAGGCGGTCATCCGTCAACAGCCGGCGGTCCGGGCGGCGCCAGGCCCGGCAATGCGGGTCCGCCACTGCAGGACCTGTCGGCCGTCACCTCTACCGATACCTCAAGTTCGGCCGGTGCAGGATCGAGCCTCACCGTGTCCACGGTCGACTCTTCGACAGGCGGGCAGGCGCCCGCATCAAAGTCACAGGCGACGGCGCCGGCCGCGGCTGCGCCGCAAACGGCACCCGCTTCCTCCGCGGCCAACGCATCCAACGGCCCCGGCGGCAACACAACCGCGACCGCTTCAAGCCCGCCCGCCGGCGCTTCATCGGCGCCCGCATCCGCACCCGCCACTACCCAGACCGCGTCTGCCGAATCCACGCCGGCTGCCGCTCCCCAGACCGGCGCGTCCGCTACGGCGGCGCCTGACCAGCCGGCGGGTGACGCCCAGTCTCCGATGCCTGAAGATTCAACGAAGGTCCAGGCGGAATACGAACAGGCGTTCCAACTGCTCAAACAATCCCAATACAACCAGGCCATCAAGGCATTCCAGCAGTTTCTGGCGGCTCACCCCCAAGGCCAGTATTCCGACAACGCGCAGTACTGGCTTGCTGAATCCTATTACGTCACCGGAGATTTTCAGCAGGCCATCAACGAATATCAGAAGCTGGTAACCAACTTTCCCGACAGCCCGAAGCTGACCCACGGCCTGCTGAAGATCGCTTTCTGCTATCAGGCGCTGGGCAAGACCGACCTGGCCAGACAGCAACTGCAGAACCTGGTTCAGAAATATCCGGGCACGACCGCCGCCCAGCTCGCGGACGAACGCCTGAAGCAACTGAGCAGCACGCCGCCGGCAGCCGCTCCCGCCTCCTGATTGCGCGGCATGTGCGCCGCCACCGCATCCGTTCGCCCGACTCCGGACCGCCGCCTCCGAAGCTTGCGTATAAATGAAATCTTTCTGTCCCTGCAGGGAGAAACCAGCCGGGTCGGACGCCCCACCGCCTTCATCCGACTGACCGGTTGCCCGCTGCGGTGCAGCTATTGCGATACCGCCTACGCCTTCCACGAAGGCAGGGAGATGAGCATCGACGACGTCATGCAATCCATTGCCCCCTATGCAACGCGCGATGTCACGGTGACCGGCGGCGAGCCGCTGGCGCAGAAGTCATGCCTGACGCTGCTGACCGCGCTGTGTGATGCCGGCTATGACGTGTCGCTGGAAACCGGCGGCGCCGTGGATATCTCCCCGGTGGATCCACGCGTGGCGCGGATACTGGACGTGAAGACGCCGGATTCCGGCGAATGCGGGCGCAACCGCCCCGGCAATCTCGACGTTCTGCGTAGCCGCGACCAGGTGAAATTCGTGATCTGCAGCCGCAGCGATTACCAATGGTCGCGCGAACTGGTCCGCGACCGCCGCTTGCACGAAACCTGTGAAGTATTGTTTTCCCCAAGCCACACACAACTTCCCGCCCGGGACCTGGCGGACTGGATCCTGGCCGACCATCTGCCTGTGCGCCTGCAGATCCAGTTGCACAAGTATCTCTGGGGCGAGGAACGGGGCCGCTGAAGTGCCGGCCGCGGTGGTGCTGTTATCCGGCGGAATGGATTCCGCCACGACACTGGCCGTGGCGCGGCGGCGCGGATTCACCTGCCACGCGCTCAGTTTCGACTACGGGCAGCGTCACCGGGCCGAGCTGGATGCTGCCGCCCGCATCGCCGTGGCCCTGAACGCGGCCAGCCACAAGGTGCTGACCGTGGACCTGACCGCCATCGGCGGCTCGGCCCTGACCGACACGGCCATCGCCGTTCCCGAACAGGCCGGCACCGGGATCCCGGTCACTTACGTGCCGGCGCGCAATACCATATTGCTGTCCTTCGCGCTGGGCTACGCGGAAGTGCTGGGCGCTAACGATATTTTCATCGGCGTCAACGCCGTGGACTATTCCGGCTACCCCGACTGCCGGCCGGAATTTATCGCCGCGTTCCAGCGCACCGCGCGCCTGGCCACCAGGGCGGGCGTGGAGGGCGCGAAACTCACCATCCACGCGCCGCTGATCGATCTGAGCAAGGCGCGGATCGTGGCGCTTGGCGTGGAGCACGGCGTCGATTACAGCATGACCGTCTCGTGCTACCAGGCCGACCAGCAGGGGCGCGCATGCGGCCGCTGCGACGCGTGCAGGTTGCGTGCGGAGGGGTTTGCGGCGGCAGGCGTTAAGGACCCGACGAGGTACGTGTAGAAGTGGGAATTCTGGGCATGGGTATCTGGTAACTGTGGCCACGATAGCCACGGCCAAATACTAAATACTAGATACCAGATACTAAATCACGCCCCGGGCTCGCCGTCCGGGACCGCTGCGTCGTCCGCCGTACGTACCGCGGTGGTGAGGCGCACGTAGTTGTTGTACAGGGTGCGGATGTTGCGCACATAGAT
>CAZNWR010000178.1:0-6441 GCA_964576645.1 uncultured Enterobacteriaceae bacterium
GGCTGACAAGCGCGTATTATGCCAATATTCTCCGCGATTTGATGCGGTTATGGCGCCCGGCCGCGCGGAGCCCGCCTGTTGCCGGCAACAGGACATGCGTGGGCAAGGCGGATAAACTGACTCCGGGCCTCTGCCGTGCGGTCAATCGCGGCTTTTCTGACGGAGGTCAAAGTCACCCCTCCGAATTATCGGTATTGTAATCCTACAGGAGGTAAACATGTCGTTGATTCCGCCCCTCGTATGACCAAGGAATCCGTTCAACCACCGGCAGCCGTGTCCGCCCAGGATGCGGAAAAGCTGGACGTGCAGGCGCTGTTCCAGAAGCTCCAGTCTGATCCCAAGGGGTTGACCGCGGAGGAAGCGAAGCGGCGCCTGGAACTATACGGCCCCAACGCGCTGCAGGAGAAGCGCGTCAGTCCGCTGGTCAAGTTCCTCGGTTATTTCTGGGGGCCGATCCCGTGGATGATCGAGGTTGCCGCGATACTTTCGGCGCTGGTCCAGCGCTGGGATGATTTCATCATTATCGTGGCACTGCTGGTGTTCAACGCGGGGGTCGGCTTCTGGCAGGAGTTCAAGGCCGCCAACGCGCTGGATGCGCTGAAGCGGCAACTCGCGCTCAAGGCGCGCGCGCTGCGCGGCGGACGCTGGGGTGAAGTTGATGCGCGCACCCTGGTGCCGGGCGACGTCATCCGGCTTCGCCTCGGCGATATCATTCCCGCGGACGTCAAGCTGGTGGACGGCGACTACCTGTCCGTGGACCAGTCCGCGCTGACCGGCGAGTCCCTGCCGGTGAACAAAAGCGCAGGTGAAATCGCCTATTCCGGCTCCATCGCCAAGCAGGGTGAGATGGTGGCGCTGGTGACCGGCACCGGTGCCAATACCTTCTTCGGGCGTACGGCGAGCCTGGTGCAGACCGCCGGGGCGGCGTCGCACTTCCAGAAGGCGGTGCTCTCCATCGGCGACTACCTCATCTACCTGAGCCTGGGCCTGGTGGTGGTGCTGGTGATCGTGCAACTTTTCCGCGGCAGCCCGTTCCTGGAACTGGTGCAGTTCGCCCTGATCCTGACCGTCGCGTCGATCCCGGTGGCCATGCCCGCCGTGTTGTCGGTAACCATGGCCGTGGGCGCCGTGGCCCTTTCGAAACACAAAGCCATCGTCTCCAGGCTGGAATCCATCGAGGAGATGGCGGGCATCGACATTCTCTGTTCCGATAAGACCGGCACGCTTACCCAGAACCGCCTCAAGCTGGGAAAGCCGGACGTTTTTGGCGGCAGGGATGCCCAGGACGTGGTGCTGGCGGCGTCGCTGGCCTCCAGGGAGGAGGACGCGGATGCCATTGATCTGGCTATCCTCGACGGCCTTGCCGACCGCTCGGTCCTGGAGCAGTACAAGCAGACGCGCTTCGTGCCGTTCGACCCGGTAAGCAAGCGCAGCGAGGGGGAAATTACAGCGCCGGACGGCGCCAGCTACAAGGTCACCAAGGGTGCGCCGCAGGTCATCATGGAACTGGCGCGGCTTTCCGGCGACGCCGCACAGCGTGCCGACAAGGCGATAGAGGATCATGCCCACAAGGGGGAGCGCACGCTGGGCGTGGCGCGCACCGATGATAATGGTAGTTGGTCGTTCCTCGGGATCCTGCCGCTGTCGGATCCGCCGCGCGAAGATTCCAAAGAGACCATCGCCCACGCGGCGGAGAACGGCATCAACGTGAAAATGGTCACCGGCGACAACGTTGCCATTGGCCGTGAGATCGCCGGGGAGCTGGGTCTGTCGCGGAACATCCTGCCGGCAACTGACCTGTTTACCGGGGAGGACGGCGAGATGCTGAGCGCCGCGGCCATCGACAAAATTGAAGCTGCCGGCGGCTTCGCCCAGGTATTTCCGGAACATAAGTACGAAATAGTGAAGGCCCTGCAGCGCCGCGGCCACCTGGTGGGGATGACCGGAGACGGGGTGAACGATTCCCCCGCATTGAAACAGGCCGACGTGGGCGTGGCGGTGTCAGGCGCCACCGACGCCGCGCGCGCCGCGGCCGATCTGATACTGACTGCACCCGGTTTGTCGGTGATCATCCGTGCGGTGGAGGAGGCGCGGCGCATCTTCGAGCGCATGAATTCGTATGCCATCTACCGCATCACGGAGACCATACGGATCATGATCTTCGTTGTCGCCGCCATGCTGGTTTTCAATTTCTACCCCATTACCGCCATCATGATCATCCTGCTGGCGTTCTTTAATGATATCCCGATCATGACCATCGCTTATGACCACACGCGCGTCGATCCGATGCCGGTGCGCTGGGACATGCGCAGGGTCATCACGGTGTCAACGGTGATGGGGGCGACGGGCACCATCGGCAGTTTCCTGATGCTCTACATAGGCCTCGAGTGGTTGCATCTCAGTATCCCGAAGATCCAGACCTATATCTTTTTGAAGATGGCGGTGGCGGGGCACCTTACGCTTTTTGTGTCGCGCGCGCGCGGCTTCTACCTGAAAAAGCCCTATCCGGCGCCGGTGGTCATCTGGTCGGCCGTGGTCACCAAGGTCGCCGCCACGCTGTTGTGCGTTTATGGGGCGGGATTGGGATTGATCACGCCCATCGGCTGGTTCGACGTCGGCATCATATGGGCCTATTCCATCGTCTGGTCGTTGCTGACCGACTGGGCGAAACTCGCCACCTATCGCGGACTGGATCTGCGGCACAAACGTCAACTTAAATTTCTCGGGCTGGTACGCAATCCCTTGCACCCGCACGGTCACGCACCTGCACGCCACAACGGCAGGCGTTGACCTCTCTGCTGCGTATATTTTTTAAGACAGCATAGTCGTTGTTGTGTTCCGCGCGATTCGCATTGTGTCGCGAACTAAAAGCGCCTCCTTCAATCAAATGTTGCAAGCGTCCGCATAGTGAAGGTCAAACTCCCCGCGGACCGGAGATCTATTCGTTCAGTTATCTCAGTAGCAAGGAGGATAATCATGAAACTGTTGAAGAAACTTTTTGTAGCCGGATTGTTCGCGTCGTTTTCAACGTTGGCGTTTGCAAGCGCGGGCGCCGTTAACATTAACAAGGCCAGCGCGCATACCCTGGAGCACAGTCTCAAGGATATCAGTGCCAGCCAGGCGCACGCGATAGTGGCGTACCGCCGCAAGCACGGCCCGTTCCTCAACCTTTCGGAATTGCTGTACGTGAAGGGTGTCGGGCGCGCGCAGATCAAGCCCAACTACAAGGATATGAAGGTAGGCGACGTCAACGGCTCCATGGAGAAGGGACCCGGAAGCCGCGGCGTCTGATAAGCATTTGCTGGAGTGCCCGCACAGGGAGGTGCGGGCGGTATTTTCATTGAGTGCCGGGTTATCCTGGACGCGCCCCCTCGTACCGTCATCCTGGACGCGCAGTGTCCAGGATCCAGTCAATATAACGTGCGCCGGAGGCGCACCTTGTCAATCATAGGGATCCCAGGCCGGCGGCTGCCGGCTGAGGTGATCGGTCAGGCGCGCCAGGAATTCGCCCTCCGGAATCGTGGATTCAGAAGCGCCTTCAAGCTGCATCACCGGCGTGATCTGATCCACGCCCGGAACAATCCAGCGGCCGCCGGAGCGTTCCTCCGAGTTCAACTTCGCCACGAGATCCTCCAGCGCGACTCGCGGTAATGGACGCCTCGACACCATCTGTACCCAGCCTTCGTAGCGATAGCGGAATTCCATGGCCCTGCCACTGATCAGCAGCATGCGGCTGCACGGCGTCGCCGTGTACAGGGCGAAGGAGTGGCACAGACTTTCCATGTCCACGCTGGTGCCGCCGCCGGCGGGTACAGGATCAGGAAACCGCACTAGCGCAAGGTCCAGGTCGGGATGCTCTTCGATTTGTATTTCCCCGGCCTTGATGGCCGCAATGGAACGCAACAGGTGTTGTTCCGGCTCGCGCCAGTAGTTCTCCCAGGCGGGCAAGTCCTTTAGCATCGACGGGAGCCGCGCCAGGAGTTCCCGGTACAGGGCGGCAACCTGCGCGGGGTAAGGCAGGGAAAACAGGGAGGCGGGCAGCTCTGAAAGTGCCGGGTCCGCCAGCCCGGCCATGGTAAAGGCGAGCCGCGCGGCGTGCGGGTTCCGGTAAACGCCGAAGTCCCCCGCCGCGGCGGCGTCGATGAGCAAATCCCGGTGCGCGGTTGCGGTGACCGGATCCGTCAGAGCAAACAGGGCGATCAGGCCGTCTTCGTCAAAATGGTTGTTGGAGACGACTTCGGCGTCCACGCGCCAATCCGGCGTATCCATCCAGGCAAATGCGATTGCGGCCGAGGTGTCGCGCTTGAGCGAGGCGGGCGTGCCGCTTTTCGGCCAGTGCGACAGGGTCAACAGCGTGGCGTCCTGGCCCGCGCCGTCAACGATAATGTTCGGCGTTGTACCCAGCTCTGCATAGGGGACAAAACGTAGCGGTATCATTATTAAACGCTAGCAATTTCTCGCCAAGCCGCCAAGACGCGAAGAACGCCAAGACGTCCGAACATACCTTTCCCTCGGTTTTCTTGGCGTTCTTCGCGTCTTGGCGCCTCAGCGAGAGACTTATCTATTTGTGGTCGGAGCGTATGCTCCGACCCCTGTGGCTGCTTTAGATTTCTTCGCGTTCCTGGCGTCTTTGCGTCTTGGCGAGAACCTGTTTGCCAGTCGTTCCTTCAATGAACTCGACCAGCCTTGGCAGCAGCAGGTCCGGTTGATCCCGGTGCGGAGAATGGCCGCACCGGGCCAGTTGCAGGTGTTCGATGGCCGCGGCGTTCAGCGCCCGTGACTCGATGGTCCGGATCTGCTTCGGGGTGCTGTATTCGTCGTCGTCGCCCAGCACCGTCAGCACCGGACAGCGGATCCCCGGCAGATAGTCCACGATGGACCAATCGCGGAATTCCGGCGCCAGCCAGATATCGTTCCAGCCCAGGAACGTCGCCTCGGCATCGTCATGGTGGCGCGCCAGTTTGTCCGGCAGGTCCGATTCGTAGAAGACTTCGCGTATCTGCCTGATGCTGTCCAGGTTGCATTCTTCCACGAAGCACAGCGGCGCCATGGCGATCACGGCCGACACGTCGAAGCGGCCGGCATGGATGAGGGCAATGGACGCGCCGCCGGAATGGCCGACGATGACCGGATCGTCAATGTCCAGCTTGTCGCGCAGCTCGGGCAGGATGTTCAGGGCCTCGTCGTGCATGAAGTCGGGCTTGAACGGGGCGGGACTGGGAGAAGAGCGGCCGTAGCCGTAGCGTGAGTAGGCCACGGTGCGGCGTCCGGTCGCCGCCGCGAGGCGCGCGGGAAAATCACGCCAGGCGGATACCGAGCCCAGGCCCTCGTGCAGCAGCAGCAGCGGCGGCGCGGGTTCTCCACGCGCCGGTATATCGACGAACTCCAGGCGATGCCCGCGAACGCTAACGAACCGGGACTGTTCCGGAGTTGGCTGGATTCTGGCGGCAGTCACGCCGCCAGCTTAACGTATTCGAAATCACCCGGCTTGCCGTCGATGCCCGTTCTCGGTGGCGCGATCCACCCGGCAAAGGCGCCCGGCGCGAGCTGCGGCTGCATCAGCGACAGGATATATTCCAGGTCGGCGTTTGTGGGGAGCCACTCGCTGCGGCGCGACTGCCACTGATCCGCGTCCATCACTTCGCCGCCGGCACTCACGTTCAGATCGGCGAATTCCCCGACCGCCCGGTTGAACGCGCGGTGCGGCAGTGACAGCTTGTAGTCGATGCCGGCCCGGCCGATGGCCCGGTTCCACATGGTCATGACGTTCTGGCAGTCGGCCACGAAATCATCGCACAATCGACCGTTGATGGCGTTCAACGCCGGCGTTTCGACCAGTTCGAACTTTCCATCAACGTATCGCAGGACCGGGTAGACGGCGTCCAGCAACTGGTGGTCGTCGTCGATGGCCGATTCGCGAAAGCGCCCCTTGAGACTGGCATTGAAGGCATTGGCGCCGTTGGTGGAGATCTCCGAGCCGAACAGGTCGAGCGTCACGGAATAGTGGAAATTGATCTTGCGCTGGATGGTGGGCAGATCGATCACGCCCAGCGCGCGCGCGGCTTCAACGTCGTTGGGATCCGCGATACCGGCCTGCTTCATGGCTTCGCAGGTGCGCTGGACTACCCTTTCCACGCCGGTGCGGCCCACGAACATGTGGTGTCCTTCCTCTGTGAGCATGAAGCGGCAGGTGCGCGCCAGCGGATCGAAGCCTGACTGGGCCAGGGATTCGAGCTGCATTTTGCCGTCGCGATCGGTGAAGGTGGTGAACATGAAGAACGACAGCCAGTCCGGCGTCGCCTCGTTGAAGGCGCCGAGAATGCGCGGCTTGTCCGAGTCTCCTGAGTGGCGCTGCAGCAGTTGCTCCGCTTCTTCGCGGCCGTCGCGGCCGAAATACTTGTGCAGCAGGTAGACCATGGCCCACAGGTGGCGGCCCTCCTC
>CAZNWR010000179.1:0-6376 GCA_964576645.1 uncultured Enterobacteriaceae bacterium
GCGTTGGCCTCCGGAGCCAAAGGTCAGAGGTTCGAATCCTCTCGGGCGCGCCATATATGAACAATCATTTTTCAGGCCAGGTCGTTCTGGTAACGGGCGCCACCTCCGGTATCGGCGCCGCCTGCGCACGCCTGTTCGCGCACCGCGGCGCCGCGGTCATGCTGAGCGGGCGCGACCCGCAGCGCGGTGAACTGATCTGCGGCGAGATCGGCAATGCGGGCGGCAACGCCCGGTTCACGGCGGGCGATATCCGCCGCTCGGATTTTTGCGGCCAACTGGTGGAGCAGACGGTCGCGCAACTGGGGCGCCTGGATGTCTTGATTAACAGCGCGGGCATCTGGCAGGCGGCAACCGCCCTGGAAACCACCGATGAACTCTGGCGCGACACCCTGGATACCAATCTCAGCGGGCTTTTCTACGCCTCCCGTGCCGCCGTCAGGGTGATGTTGAAGCAGGGCGGGGGCAACATCATCAACATTTCGTCGGATTGGGGGCTTGTGGGCGGGCGCCACGCCGCCGCCTACTGCGCCAGCAAGGGCGCCGTGGTGTTGCTTACCAAGGCCATGGCCCTGGACCATGCCGGTGACGGCATCCGCATCAACGCCTTGTGTCCGACAGATACGGACACGCCCATGATGGACCGGGATTACGCGGCCCGGGGAATTACGAAGGAGGAGGGCAGGGCCGATTCGGCGGCTTCGATTCCGCTGGGTCGCATGGCCAGCGAGGAGGACGTGGCGCAAGCAGCGTGTTTTCTCGCGTCACGAGAGGCCGCGTTCCTGACGGGGCTGGCGCTGCCGGTGGACGGCGGCGCCACGGCGGACTGAAGGCGGCGGCGCCGCTACAGTCTCAGGTTTTTTGGCGCTCCTTGTGGACCTTCTCGACCAGTTCGTTGATTACCTTGATGAGTCCTTCGAATGATCCGGCCTGGACGGCGCTGGTCCGGTATTTACCGCCGATGATGATTGTCGGCACGCCGGTGATGCGCCAGCGGCGTTCCTTTTCCATGGCTTCCTTGACCCGAACCTCCACATCATTGGAGTTGTACGCGCGCGTGAAGGCGTCTCCGTTGACGCCCTGGGACACGAAGAACTTGCGAAGCTGCGCCTCGTCGAAAATCGGCTGCCGGTATTTGTGTATGGCATCGAACAGCGGCTGGTGAATTTTTTTCAGTACGCCCAGTTGTTTCGCCGCGTAGAACGCCCGCGCGTGGGGGACCCAGGATTCAGCCAGAACGCCAGGGAGACGGCTGAACTTGACGTACGAGGGTTTGGTTTTCAGCCATTTGTCCAGGTAGGGTTCAAAGGCATAGCAGTGCGGGCAGCCGTACCAGAATACTTCCACTACTGAGACCTTGCCTTTGTCATGGATTGGCTCGGGCGGCGAGATAAGGTCGTAGCTGTTGGATGATAACTGCGCCCGGGCGCCGGCGCTGACTACCAGAAATGCGCCCATCAGGACGCCAAGCATGACTTTGTTCATGGTTCGTTTATTCCACCAGTGGGTTGGTCGTTGGGTACGCTCACTGCGCTCAGTGTCTGATTTAGAGCAGGATCCCGCGCACGGGGTTCAATGCAGGCCTTGAATGTATTGCGCCACGGCCTTGATCTGATCGTCAGTCATGCGTCCGGCGATAGTGCGCATAATGGCGTTGGGGTCGTTGCTTCTTGCCCCGGACCTGAACGCCTTCAATTGTGTCTCGGTGTATTGGGCGTGCTGGCCGTGCAAAGCGGGATACACGGCGGCGGGATTGCCGGCGCCGGTCGGGCTGTGGCACGCCATGCACGCGGGTACGCCGGTCTTGGCATCCCCCCCCTTGTAGATTTTCCGGCCCGCCTTGATGCTGTCCTTGGCGGCTGTGCCGATCTTTATTTTTTGAGAGGAGAAGTAGGCCGCCAGATTTTCGATATCCTGACTGGAAAGCGGGCCGGCCATGGCCTTCATCTGGGCGTTGCTGCGGGCCCCTGATTGAAAGTCGTGGAGTTCCTTGCTGATATATTCGGCACTCTGGCCGGCGAGCTTCGGCCACATGGGATTGGTGCTGTTGCCGTCCGGGCCGTGACAGGCGGCGCAGAGTTGGGCTTTCTGTTTGCCGGCGGCGGCGTCGCCGGCGGCGTATGACGGGGATACCATACCCACCGTCAGAGCCAGGCCGATGAGAGGAAGAAGGCGCTGAATGGTCATCCGCGGGGTCCTTGGGTTTGAATTGTTATCGACGAGCCGGTGCCATGAGTAAACAAACATCTTACCAAAAAAAGTCGCCAAAATTGGATGTTGAGTGGCTGATCAGCCCCCTGTTGCGATGAAAACCGGCGACCACTACCGCGCCACGCGGTTTCTGATCAGCGTTCACGAACCGGACCGGTTCCCCTCGGACGGCGGCCGCGAAGTCGCGTTCGTGGGGCGCTCCAATGCCGGTAAGTCCAGCCTGATAAATGCACTTGCCGACAACAGGCATCTGGCGCGGACCAGCCGCACGCCCGGCAGGACGCAACAGGCCAATTTTTTTGCGGTGAGTTCCAAGGTGCGCCTCGTCGACTTGCCGGGCTACGGATTCGCGCGCGCCCCGGCAAAACTGCGGCGGCACTGGGCCGGGCTGGCCTCGGCCTATCTGGATTCCCGCCGCTCACTGTGCGGGATCGTGCTGGTGGCCGATGTCAGGCGTCTTGTGGGAGAAGCGGAAAGCGGGACTCTGGAATGGTGCCGGGACGCCGGGCGCGAGGTGCACTTGGTGCTGAACAAGGCAGATAAGCTTTCCGGTAACGCGGCGCGCGCGGCCCTGGCCCGGGCGCACAAAGCGCTCCCGGGGTGCAGCGTACAGCTTTTTTCCGCAGTCACGCGCGCCGGCCTGGAGGAGCTAAGAGAGGTGTTGGACGCCTGGCTGTTCCCCCGATCCTGAGCGGTTTTCCGGGCGGGGTCGTCCGACAAGCCCTTCCTGGGCTTGTCGTCCGGTTTCAAAAAGGCGGCCCCGGTGTTGTAAGGGGAGGGAGGGCTACCGGGGCCTAGTCACCCGGCTGGGGAGACCGGGTTAGGGTTACCCGTTCCAGGTTAGAGGAACGAGAAATCTTGACTTGTTGCATATGACCTACATCCGGAAGTTTGGTTCCGAAAATAGATTTCGAAAGATGGGCCCGGCCCTGACCGGCTGTTCCGGTGCCTCTGTTTATGCACAGTTGTTCCAGTTGATGGTCCGGCTGGGCGAAGACCCGTCCGACGATCCCGCTGTAACCTATACGAATACGTGCAGGCTATTGATAGATAAGTCTTTTTATGCGCTGCTCAAAATTTAACACATTTGTCATGATTGTAATGGGGGCGTCAAATGCGGGCGCATGTTCTCGTCTCATCCACATATTTATCCACAGAAAATGTGGATAAAAAGCGAACCTGAGGCCGGGCAATAGCTTAAAGAATCAAACCTCGAAACACTCTTAAACAAGGCCTGCAAGTGCCGGTTATGGGGTATGTGCATAGGCGAGTCCGCCGCCACTTTCACGTGTGAAGATGTCTGAGGCGCCGGCCTTGGATAGTAATCGGGGCGCCGGAAAGGTGGGGATCGGAACAAGTTGGAAACCAGGCGGCGGCGCCGCCGCAGCCGAACGGCTAAGCCGGGAGCGGCGGCTGCGACAAACGTGAACGGCACGGGACGGAGGCCGCCCGTGCGGCCCCCGGACCGCGTTACTGTATGCCGTACTTGCGGCGGAACTTGTCCACCCGGCCCGCCGTATCCAGCATTTTCTGTTTGCCGGTATAGAACGGATGGCACTGGGCGCACACTTCGATGTGCAGGTCTTCGGCGTAAGTCGAGCGGGTCTTGAACGTGTTCCCGCAACTGCAGTTGACGTTTATTTCGACGTATTCAGGATGTATATCGGGCTTCATGGTGTTGACCTCGGTGCCGGCTCAAGCATTACCGGCTTGCAGGGGCGGGGAGTCTACTGCAAATCCGCCGTCCCAGGCAAATGGCGGGGCGGATTGTTCGTGACCGGCGATTGATCATCCGGCCGGGTGGCATGGGGTGCGGCCTTTCGCGCGCAGCTTGCGAGCACGAAGGCCGTGCCCCTATGACAGGACCCGTCCGCCACGCCAGTCAAACTTCACGAACAAGCCGGGGTGTTTAGCCCGGCCGGTGGCCGGGGACACCGTGCCGCCACGCCTGGGCCAGCAGGGCGCCGCAGGCGCCCCCCACCAGTCCGAAACCGGCGTAGGTCATGAACGGAAACAGAAATCCGTTGCGGAACACGCCCATTTTCACACCGGCCAGGGCCAGCAGCGCCATGATGATGATCCGGGTGCAATGCGCCAGCAGGCCCACCAGGGCGCCTGCCGGAACGGTGTGCCAGCGGCGCGGCAAGGCGATATAGAGGGCGTCCACCATGAGCGCGCTGGCGGAATAGAGCGGTATCTTATAGACGGCGTGCATCAGGTTGCCGGCCAGCCCCAGGTCGGTGCCGGCCGCGCCCGCGGCCACCACGATCGCCACCCAGGTGCGCCTGGAGGTGAACCGGGCGAACAGCAGCACGGTCATCCATTCCAGCCCGTGATGACCCGGCATTCCCAGGGCGAAATCCAGCCGGTCGTGGACCAGCGCCACGGCGGCCCCCAGCAACAACAGGGACAGCAGCGAAAGCTCGCCCGCGTCGTTAACTATGAAACGACTTAATGACCTGCTTGTCGGCAACCCGCCAGTGAATGTTTTCATGATCAATTTTCTCCACCAATAGTGCCGCCCGGCCGCCGATGCGGACCGGCCGCGGCCAGGGACCCAGATCGATAAGCGTATCCGGATCCGTTACTTCAACACCCTCAAGGGACCGCACCATCTCGACCCCGGTCCGCTCCAGCAGTTCCCGCAGGCTCACTACGGTATCGGCCAGTTCGCGGACGTTGCGGGCCCAGATATAACGGCCGTCATTACCGTCGGCGTGCAGGCCGACGGCGGCGATGGCTCCGATCACGCCGATTTTTTCGCCGGTCAGCCCTTCGACGCGCAATCCCAGTTCGCGCGCCGCCTGCTGCACGGGTGCTGCTTCCAGTACCTGTCGCTGTGCGTCACGACCGATGGCGCCGGCCGCCAGCGCCTGGTCCGTCGTTGCCAGGCACAGGCCCGCGTCGGATCCCGGCGCCGCCTCCCGCAGCAGGAACTCGCGGCACAGGTTCCAGACTTCGTCGGCCGCATCCTGTTGAGCCGGCGTCAGGGAGAGGCAGGCGGAACTGTTGTGGGAGGTATAGGGTATAGCCTCATCCACCAGCAACTGGTGGCGGGTAATGCCCCGGACCGGCCCCAGCCCCGCGGCGACAAGCTCTTCGCCCAGGCAGCGGGCGCGGTACCCGGTGCCGCGGCTGGTCGCGTTGTCGGTGTCATCTATTCCAATAAGTAGCATGCACGGCGCCTGTCGAGCCTCTGGGCCAGATTACATGGCCCAGCCGAAGCCAAAATACACAAATCTTCCCGGTTGAGGCAATCCTGACTGGTAAGTGTAATTCTCATCGGTCACGTTTCTCGCTCCCACGTAGACACGCAGCGGCGAATTGTACTTTTGCCATTCCAGGCGCGTGTCCAGCAGGTTCAGGTCGTTGAGGGGCGCCTTCACCAGCGGCGTGGTGCGTGAATAGATGTAGGAATTACCCACGTGGCGGAATTTCAGGTGCAGGTGTATCCCCCAGCCCACGCGCCAGTCACCGTCCAGATAGACGATATCGCCGGGGCGATTCTGCAGAACCGAGCGGCCGCTGTTGGTCAGGTCCTTGCTGTGCAGATAGCTATAGGAACCGCTGAGCATGAGGTTGTCGCTGACCCGCGCCCTGATGTCCAGTTCCACCCCCTCCAGGCGGGTATGTTCGACATTCTGGTAGGTATTTGTGGTCTTGTCGTTTTCTATGAAATTGTTGACGTCGTTGCGGAAGGCGGAAACGCCGACCTGCAGCCAGCTCCTGAAGTTGTAGTCGGCGCCGACGTCCACGCCGTTTTCCGATTCGGGTTTCAGGTTGAGATTTCCCTGGGACGGATCGTAAAGCTGGACAATGGACGGCGTGCGGATCTTCCTATAGTAGGATGCGCGTAGCCGGGCGTTGTCGGTGAGGTCGTAATGGGCGCCGACCAGGTAGCTGCCGGCCGAGATATTGCTGGTCCCGCTCTGCTGCTGAAAGGTCCGGCCCGCGCCGACGACGACGCCAAGATTACGCATCAGGTCGGCTTCCAGTTCGGCGGAAATAGAAGTCAGCCAGACCGAATTATCTTCGTTCAAGGTGCGCAGGGCGTACGTAGTAGTCGTGCCGCCGCCGCCACCACCGCCGCCGCCACCACCGCCACCGCCACCGCCGCCACCGCCGCCACCGCCGCCACCGCCACCGCCACCACCGCTACTGCCGGTGG